>NZ_JBVJOT010000029.1:0-111453 GCF_055583025.1 Streptomyces sp. NPDC104831 | reverse complement strand
TCCGCCCCTCTCGGGGGGGGCCCAGGGGTGCGCCCCCCCCTCCCCACCCCCCTTTGGGTCCCCCCCCCCCCCCCCCCCCCCCCCCCCCGCGGCAACCTCAACCGTCCTGATCCGGCAGGGAATCGACCGGAGCGGTCAGTCCTCGACCCATCCGTGGCCCTCGGCGGACTTCACCAGCGCGGCGCGGATCGCGAGGATCTGCTCGGCGGTCAGCGAGGGGCCGGCCTCCAGCAGGAGTTCCGTCACCTCGCGCCGGTACTCCGCGGCGCCGAGCACGTCGCACATCGGATGGCCGGACTCGTCCAGCACCACCGGCCGCGGCACCGGGGCCGGCCGCCGGGGCGGGGCGGGGTCGACCCCCTCGGCGAGCCGGATGTTCGACGCCTTCGGCCCCCGCTCGCCGTCCTCCACGTCGAACTCCACGACCAGACCCGAGCGCAGGTACTCCTCGGGGATCAGCGAATCGTTCACGTGCAGGAAGACGTCCTCTCCGCCGCCCTCCGGCGCGACGAACCCGTAACCACGCGCACTGTCGAACCGGACGACACGACCCGCGACCATGCGGAACCCCCAACTCCTCGACACCACAGACCACCCGGGACCCGTCCCCGGAAACACCGTACGGATGGTAGCCGCGTCCGGCCGCCGCGCGGTGGGTTTTTCCCGTCGGGCATGATCAGGGGCATGGCGCACGCACACCTGCCGACCACCGAGGCCGCCGTCGGCGCGATACGCGAGGTCGCGGAGGAGTACGGCCTGTCCCTGTCGGTCACCGACGAGATCGGAGCGGACCGGACGTCGCGTCGCACGTCGGCTGCGCCCTTCGCGGTGCTCGACCCCGACGGCTCCCTCCCGCACGAGGCGTTCGTCGACCTGGCGGGACCGCCGGCGGTGAGCGTGCGGCTCTTCCCCGAGGACGACGCGAAGATCACCGTGGAGGGCGTGGAGTTCCACGACGTGCCCCGCGACGCGGTCCCCCCGTTCCTCCGCTCCGTCTACGGCGGTCTGGCCTTCACCAGGGGCCGGCTGTTTCCCCCCGGCCACTGGCTGGTCGTGCCGCTGCCCGGCGACGAGACGTACAAGGAATTGGTCCCCGGCCCCGCCCTGACCCCCTGGCTGTCGGGCCGCATGCGTCGCTAGCGCGTCACCGCGCCGGTCCCCCTCCCCGCCGTCCCCGTTCAGGCCGTCGCGGTGAAGCCGTGGCGGGCGGCCAGGCGCCGGAGGGAGGCGATGCCGGGTATGCCGTCGGCGGCGGCGCCGGTGTAGGAGCCGCCGGCCTTGCTGCGCTGCCAGGCCGCGTACGCCGAGACCGTCTTGGAGCCGAAGGAACCGTCGGCGTACTTGCGGTGGAGGAGACCCTCGGCGACGAGGGCGTCCTCCAGGACGCGGACCTCGGCCCGGTAGGTGGTGCGTCCGTCCGGGGCCGGCACGTCCTTCCGCGCGGCGGCGACCAGGTGGGCGACGCTGACCTTCGGCCTGTCCGGCCCCGGCGGCCTGGGGCCGGACCGGTGCAGCACCTTGGCGGTGTCGATCGCCCCCGGATCGCCGTGGTCGTTGCCGGGGACGTCGACGTGCCCGAAGTGGCCGCCCTCGGACCGCCAGACGGACCGCGAGCGGGACTTGCCCGGCCCCGGGTACGCCGCCGGCCGTCCGGCCGGGAACACGTCCGGCACGCCCCAGGAGCGGACCGCGGCCAGGATCCTCCGCCAGCCCGGCTTCTGCGCCGGATCCCAGCCGGTGGTCCAGGGTGTGCGGGCGCGGCCGAGGACCTCGATCTGGACGCACACCCTGCCCTCGCGGTTGGTCCGCCGGGCACCGTCGTTGCGCAGGGCCCGGGCACTCAGGTGGAGCGGTCCGAACTGGCCGATCCGGTCGGTCACCGGGCAGTAGATCAGTTGCGGCTCGGCGGCCACGAGCATCAGGTACGACCCGACGGACTCCAGGTACCTGCCCCCGGCCGGGGACTCGGTGGTGTGGTGCACGACCCGGGGCGGATTGCCGGGGGTGTCCATCGCCCCGCCGATGACGCCGTCGCCGAGCCGGATCGCGCCGGGGACCCACCTGGTGCCGGCGAGGCCGTGCACCGGCTCGCCGGCGAGGGGCGGGTCGCCGGGGGCGGGGCGGCCGCCGCCGGGACGGGGCCGCGGGTCCGGGTCGCGGATGACGAACGGCTCGGCGCCCACCGGCTCGTACCAGTCGAGGTCGCCGTCCTCGCGCAGCACGAAGACCGACCCGGGGCGGCGCGGGTGCCGGACGGCGGCGCGCGGGGTGGTCTCCAGGGCGGCCGTGGCGAGGGCCTCGTCGACGTGTGCCCGGCTCACCTCGCCGCAGTAGGTGACGGATCCGCCGGGGTGGACGACGGCAGCGTGGAAGGCGGTCATGGCGCTCCTCGTGGGGCGTGGAGTCGTGGATGGCGTCGAGGTGCTCGCGCGGTACGAGGCGGGAGGGCGGGCGCCGGGGAAGGCCGCCCCCGGGAATACGCGGCCGCGGCACGAGGGTGTTCGAAAACGGCGTGGTGTTCGTGGTGCCGAAGGGTCACCCGGGGCCGCGGGCGCACACCTCGGGCGGGTGGGAAAAGCCGCGGGGACTAGGTGGGGAAGGGCTGAAGCCGCGGCTGTTCGGCGCGTCCGGTACGCAGGGGCACGAGGTCGCGCAGTGAGGAGGAGGGTTCCAGCCCCAATTCCTCCCGCAGGACACGGCGGCATTGTTCGAATTGGCGCAGTGCCGCGCCCCTATTACCGGCAGCCAAATGCGCCTTGATGAGCGCGCGGTGGGCGCTTTCCCGCAAGGGCTCGCTCCGTACGGCGGCGAGTCCGGCGGCGACGGCTTCGCCGTGGCGCCGAGCCGACGTCAGCCGCTCGGTCATCGCTTCCAGGGCGTAAAGCCGCAGCTGACGGTATTGCTCCTGCTCGATCATCATCCAGTCGTTTTCCGGCCATTCCGGCAGGAGGTCCACCGACAGGTCCGCCAGCGTCTGCATGGTGAGGATGTCGTCGCACGGGCGTGAGCTGTCGAGCAGCCGGTGCGCGCGGGCCACCGCCTCGTGCAGGTCAACGACGATGTGCTGGGAGAGGGCCAGCTCGCGCGCGGTCGCGTCGATGATGGGGTGGCCCGTGCGCGCCGCTCGCCACAGGGACGATCGCAGGCTCGCGTTGGCGCGTGACGCCGTGACGTCCGGCCAGAGGATTCCGGCCACATAGGCACGGGACCGCGGCATCCCCTGTAAAGCCAGGAATGCCACGAGGCGCTGGGTGCCGGAGCACACCGGAATGCGTGCATGGTCAACCGCGAGAGTGAAGCCCTTGAGCAGCCTCAACGTAATGAGATGTGATTGTCCGTTCATCGACGCCCCCGTACCGATGCGGGTGATCTTCATTCGGATCATCGGCTTCTCGAAGCTATGTTAAGGGGAAGTTATGACCGCAGGGTCGAGAATTATCAGGACGGCGTCTCCGAGGGAACAACGGAACGTCGCCAAAACGTCACCGCTCCTGTTCCAGCAGCTGATCGAGCCAGCTTCGCAGCGCCAGGAAGACGTCGGCGGTCTGGTCCGCCGCCGCGGGAGGCTGCTGCTCTCCGTCGACGATCCGGATGATGCGCGCGCGGAAGCCGTCCGGCCTGTCGCCTTCCACCCACACCCGGAGGATGAGGACGCCGGACCGCCTTGAAGGGGTCTCCATGGGAGACCGAGTGTTCCGCACAGGTGTCACCCCGGCGTCGTCACCGCGTGTCTGGCGGCGTCACGGTACGCGGCGAGGACGCGGGGGTGACGCCGCCGCGACGGGCGGATCGCGGACGGATCACAGGGCAGCCTGCATCGTTGCCGCACACAGGGGCGGCACGGACCGGGCCAAGGGGGGTTCCGCATGGGTGACTTCGGTGTGATCGCCGATGTCTCGTCGGTCGTCGTGAGCACGCTGACGACGGCCCTGCGCGGGCTCAGCCGGGTGGAACCGCCGATCGCGGAACTGAACGACCTCTCCGAGACGGTGCAGACACCGCCCCCCAAACTCACCGTGTTCCTCTACGAGATCGCCGAGGACCCCACCTCGCGCAACCGGCCACCGGTGCGCTCCCAGCCGCCCGAGGCGCCGGCCGTCCGCAAACCGCCGATGGCCTTGCTGCTGCGGTACCTGATCACACCCTGGGGCGGCGACCAGGCGACCCAGCAGCGGATGCTCGGACGCGCCCTGCAGACCTTCTACGACGACGCGATCCTGGACGGCGCACAGCTCTCCGGCGGCCTGGCCGGCGGCGTCGACTCGCTGCACCTCACCCTGACACCGCTCACCCTCGACCAGAAGTCCTGGGTCTGGTACGCGATCCAGAAGCCGTACCGGCTCTCGCTGAACTACGAGGTCCGCGTCGTCAACCTGGACTCCGCGGTGGAGACGGCGGTGCGGCCGGTGCGGAGCCGGACCGTCGAGGGGACGGCGACGCCATGAGCGCCTTCCTGCCCCTCGCCCGGTCGACGCTCTACAGCCCCGTCTGGCTGGTGCCGTACGACGACTACGCGCGACGGGTGCGCGCCGCGGGCGTGGACGTCCGCCTCGAACGGTTCGACGAGGCGGACGGCGGCTGGCTGCCGCTGGACGACAGGGTGGTGCGCACTCCCGGCGGATCCCTCGCCTTCCCGGGGCTCGGCAGGCGCGCCGAGCCGTGGGCGGCCCGGCCGGAGCGCCACCGGGCCCGCTTCGCGGCCGCCGGCTACCAGCCGCTGTACCCGGCCGACGGCCGGCCGTTCTCGGCGGACCTCCTGGGCGTCGAGTTCCTCGTCCACCCGTACGACGACACCCGTCCGCCCGCCGCGGAGGTCTCGCCGCGGCTGGTCCGGCTGCTGCCGGCGGCCTCCTTCCCGTACCCGCCGGGCACGCGCACCGTCCACGGCGTCGTGCGCGCCGCCGCCGGCCGGACGCCGGTCGCGAACGCGCTCGTCGAGGCCGCGGGGCGCACCGGCCAGGACCTGACACCGTGGCACGAACGCACGCTCACCGACGCCCGGGGGGCGTTCCGGCTCGCCCTGCGCTGGGAGGGCGAGAGAGCCGACGAGCACGCGGCCGAGGAGACGTTCCGCCTGAGGGCCACCGAGCGGCCGGGCCGGACCGGGTCGCTCCTGGTGCACCTGCCCCAGGACGCGGGGCGTCAGCACGTCATCGAGATCCGTGAGCAGTGAGGAGCCCATGTCATGGCCGAGTATCTGAGCCCCGGGGTCTACATCGAGGAGATCGACGCGGGGCCGCGGCCGATCGCGGGGGTGAGCACCAGCACCGCGGGGATGGTCGGGGTCACCGCTCGCGGACCGTACACCGGCAAGCCCAAACTGGTGACGAACTTCCTGGAGTTCCAGAACACCTTCGGCGGCTTCCTGCCCGAGCCGGAGGCGTCCGTGCGGGACGCGTGGGCGGACAACCCCTCCGAAGGCGGCCGCTGGTGGCTGTTCCCGCTGGCCGTCAAGGGCTTCTTCGACAACGGCGGCCGGCGGCTGTACGTCAAACGGGTCGCCGCCGCACAGGCGACGCCCGCCTCGGGTGTGCTCGGCCAGGGCCTGGTGAGCCCGATCGCCACCGACGCCGCGCGCGGCGCGACCAGCCTGCACCTGGGCCACCTGGTCGGCTTCACCGGCGTCGGACAGCAGATCCAGATCTTCCGCGGCGACGACCGGCAGGCCGTCCACACGGCCACCGTCTCCGGCTACGACATGGCCAAGCGCCGCATCACGCTGGGCGCCGCCCTGCCCGCCGAGGTCAGGACGGCCCGGGGCGACTACGTCCAGGTCGGGGAGCGCGGCACCGAGCAGACGCTGCGGCTGTCGGCCAACAGCCCCGGTGCCTGGGGCCGGGGGATCCAGGTGCGGGTCCAGCCGCAGGTCGGCGCCGCACTGCCGGTGCTGCCCGACCCTCAGGAAGGCCCGCTGTTCGTCACCCGGCTCGTCGCGGACGCGGCCGCCGACGGCCAGACGGTGGAGGTGGCCGCGGCGCCCGGCCTCGACCCGGACGACCTGCCCGCCGACGTCTGGGCCCAGATCGGCACCGACCGCTACAAGGTCGAGGTGGGCCGGCCCGCGGACGGCAAGGTCACCCTGACCCTCCCGGCGGGCACCGGCCACCCGGCGTGGGACACCGGGCTCACCGTGCGCCGGGTGCGCCGGGGCAACCTCGCGGCGGGGCGCACCCTCAGGATCGGCGGCGCGAGCCGGCTGTACGAGGGGGCGGTCGTCCAGCTCGACGACGGCACCGCCCTGACCGCCGTGAGCGTCGAGACGGTCGCCGGTGACGCCGTCACCCTCGACCGCGACGTGCCGGGGACCTTCTTCGAGACCGACCGGATCCACCTGATCGAGGCCGAGGTCAGCACCCGCCTCACCGACCCGGGCGGCGCCACCGTCACCGAGACGTTCCCGGGACTGCGGCTCACCGGCGACACCCCGGCGAACCTGGTGACCGCCCTGGCCGCCCGGTCGCAACTGGTCCGGGCCACCGCCCTGCCGGGCATCTCCACCGACCCCGCCAGGTTCCCGGTGCCCGCGATCGGTTCCTGGCTGACGCTGGCGGACGGCGACGACGCGTACGCGTCCCTGAGCGTCGCCGACTTCGTCGGCACCGACGGCGGCAGCGGGCGGCGCACGGGAATCGTCGCGCTGGAGGACATCGACGAGGTCGCGGTCTGCGCGGTGCCCGGCATGTGGTCCGGCACGGTCGAATCCAGCCTGGTCACCCACTGCGAACTGCTCAAGGACCGGTTCGCGATCCTCGACCCGCGCGACGGCCTCGACCTGGAGGGGATCCAGGCGTTCCGCGAGCCGTTCGACACCAGGTACGCGGCGCTGTACTACCCCTGGCTGGTCACCCGCGACCCGTCCACCGGCCGCGACGTGGCGGTTCCGCCGTCGGGCCACATGGCCGGCGTCTACGCCCGGGTGGACGTGGAGCGGGGCGTGCACAAGGCACCCGCCAACGTCGTCGTCCGGGGCATCCGGCAGACCGACGGATTCGCCCAGGACATCACTCGGCGCCACCAGGACCTGCTGAACCCCAGGGGGATCAACGCGCTGCGGTTCTTCCCGGGCCTCGGCCACCGGGTGTGGGGCGCGCGCACGCTCTCCTCGGACACCTCGTGGAAGTACGTCAACGTCCGGCGGCTCTTCCTCTACCTGGAGGAGTCGATCGACGAGGGCACCCAGTGGGTGGTCTTCGAACCCAACGACGAGTCGCTGTGGGCCCTGGTCCGCCAGACCATCACCAACTTCCTCACCACGGTGTGGCGCAGCGGCGCGCTCGCCGGGACCACCGCCGACGAGGCGTTCTTCGTCGCCTGCGACCGCACCACGATGACCGAGGACGACCTCGCCAACGGCCGTCTCATCTGCGTCGTCGGCGTCGCGCCGGTCTTCCCCGCCGAGTTCGTGATCTTCCGGATCCAGCAGAAGACCCGCGAGACCCAGCTCGCCTGAGCATCCGACCGAGGACCGAGGAGGGGCCGCCATGCCGCCCGTGACCAGGGACGATCCATACGCGTCCTACAACTTCCAGATCATCGTGACCAACGTCAGCGACGACGGCGTCGCGGTGAGCGGGTCCTTCACCGAGGCCAGCGGCCTGGAGCTGGAGATCCCGCCGATCGAGTACCGCAACGGGAGCGAGGACATCACCGTCCGCAAGATCCCGGGGCTCAAGAAGTACACCAACCTCACCTTCAAGCGCGGCATCACCGGCCATGCCGGCTTCTGGAACTGGGTGGTCGAGGCGCTCAACGGCAAGGTCCGGCGCACCTCCGGCTCGATCGTGCTCCTCGACGAGAACCGCCAGGAGGCCATGCGCTGGAACTTCGACCGAGGCTGGCCGACCAAGTACACCGGCCCGACCCTGAGCGCCACCAAGAACGAGATCGCCATGGAGACGCTCGTCCTCGCGGTCGAGAAGCTGGAGATCGACGTCTGACATGACCAGTGAAGCGCTTCCCGGCGTGTCCCTGACGTTCGCGCCGCGCGGGTCCGGTGTGGAGCCGCTGCGCACCGACGTGGCGGCGTTCCTCGGCCGGCTCCGCAGGGGACCGGTCGGTGCTCCGGTGCGGGTGGAGAGCTGGAACGACGTCCTGGGCGCCTTCGGTCCCCCCGCGGGGCCGCCGGGCAGGGGGGAACCGCCGGACGGCGCCTTCGCCACCCCGTACGCGCTGCGCGGTTTCTTCGAGAACGGCGGCCGCACGGCCTGGGTGCTCCGCGTGTCCGGGCCGGCCAGCACGGCGTGGACGCGGTGGACGGTCGGTCCGCTCGGCGGTTTCCCCGCCACGCGCTACCGGGTGGTCGCCACCAGCCCGGGCACCTGGGCCAACGGCGTACGGGTCGCCATCCGCCACCGCGCCAGCACGGTCGCCGGTCCGCCGACGGTCGCCGTACGGGTCACCGCGCCCGGTGAGCCGCCCGAGGCGTTCCCCGGCCTGCCGCCCGCCGAGGCGGCGGACCGGCTGACCGCGTCCCGCTTCGTCCGGCTGCTCCCGGACGGGCCCCCGCCGCCGCCCGGACGGCCCGGCCCGATCTCGACGTCCTGGGACCTGACACTCGCCGGCGGCACCGAATCCGCGCCGGCCCGCGACGCCTACGCGGACGCCGTGGCCGCGCAGGCCGACCTCCCGGAACCGGCGCTGGTGGCGCTGCCGGACCTCGGCACGGACCTGTCCGGGAGCGCGCACACCGACGTGGTGCTCGCACTGCTGCGCAGCGTCGCCCCGTCGCACGACCGGCTGGCCGTCCTGGACGTGCCGCCCCGGCTGACCTCCGTGGACGAGGTGGTCGGCTGGGTGGGATCGCTCACGGCGACGGGCGACGACGGGCTCCTCGACTGCGCGGCCGTCTACCACCCGGCGCTGCGCGTCCCCGACCGGCACGGGCCGCGCACCGTACCCGCCTCCGGGCACGTCCTCGGTGTCATCGCCCGCCTGGACGGCGAACGCGGAGCGCACCACACGCCCGCCAACGCCGTCGTCCTGGAGGCGGTCGACCTGGCGGACGAGTTCCCCGAGCCGCAGCAGGCGCGGCTGTTCGACGCGGGCGTCGACCTGGTGCGGTGCACCCGCGGGCGGGGTCTGACGGTGTGGGGCGGGCGCACCCTGTCCGCCGACCCCCGCACCCGGCACATCGCCCACCGCCGCCTCGTACACCTCCTGGTGCGCGCCATCCGCAGGGTGGCGAGCCCGCTGGTGTTCGACGTCGACTCCCCCGAGCTGCGGCTGACGCTGGTGCGGGCCGTCACCTCCGTGCTGCTGTCCGCCTTCCGGGCCGGGGCGCTGGCCGGGGCCCGGCCCGAGGAGGCGTTCCGGGTGGTGTGCGACGACACCGTCAACCCGCCCGAGCAGGACCCGGGGGAACTCGTCTGCGAGATCGAGGTCGCCCCGGCCGCCCCCATGGAGTTCATCCGGCTGCGCCTGGTGCTCGGCCAGGACCGAGGACTGGAGGTGATCGAGGCATGAACGAGGATCCGCTGCCGAAGTACCGGTTCCTGGTCACCCTCGACCCCGGCGACGCCTATCTGCCCCCCGCGCAGGCGCTGTTGCTGCCGCTGGTCGCGTCCGGTGCCTTCCAGGAGGTCACCGGTCTCGGGGCGCAGCTGGAGGTGACGAGCTATCCGGAGGGCGGCCGCAACGACTCGGTGCACCAGCTGCCGCTGCGCCACTCGTGGAACCGGATCACCCTCAAGCGGGGAGTGGTGCGCGATCCGGGCCTGTGGGCCTGGTACCAGGCCGGGCTCGCCGACTCGCTGGGCGCCCGCCGGGACGGCGCGGTGATCGTCCTCGGTCCGGACGGGGTGCCCGGCGCGGCCTGGGCGTTCCACGGCGGTCTCGCCGCCAAGTGGACGGGCCCGGATCTGCACGCGGAGCAGAACGCGATCGCCGTCGAGTCGCTGGAGATCGCCCACGAGGGACTGGACAAGGTCGTGCAGGACGCCGCGGCGAGCGGCTTGCCGCGGCCCAACCGAGGGAGGTGACCGTCGTGCCGAAGGTGACCATTCACCAGCTCGAAGTGCGGTTCCAGGTCGACGGTGACGACGGTGCCGTGTTCACCCGCCTGTTCAACCAGCACATCCAGGCGTGGTCGAGGCTGTACGAGGACGCCTGCGCCCGCGCCGCGCACACCCAGGCCGAACGCCGCTTCGGCGACGGGGAGGGCCCGGCATGAGCGTGACGCCCGTGTCCTTCGCCCGCCAGGGCGCGGCCCAGGCCCGGCTGGAGATCGTCCGGCCGGTGATCGCCGACGAGCGGCGGCGGCGGATCCCGCTGCGGTTCAACCCCACCGACTACAAGCTGAGCAAGAGCAACACCTTCGCCGAGATCACCATCCCGGGCCTGGAGACCCCGCCGCTGCAGTACGTGCGCGGCGGCACCGAGACCCTCACCGTCCAGGCGCTCGTCGACACCTCCGACACCCTGGAGAACGTACGCAAGCTCTACGTCGACGCGCTGCGCGACCTCCTGCGGCCGGACAGCCGCGAACACGCGCCGCCCGTCGTGCGGTTCGTGTGGGACGAGGAGGTCTTCACCGGCGTCGTGGAGAAGCTGGACGTCAACTACCAGATGTTCCGGCCGGACGGCGTGCCGCTGCGGGCCTTGCTGGACCTCTCGCTCAAGGAGTTCCGCACCGCCGCCGTGCAGGTCGCCGCCACCCCGCGCTCCTCGCCCACGGTGGAGAAGAGCTATGTGGTGCGCCGCGGCGACACGCTCAGCTCCATCGCCGGCGCGCTGTACCGGCGGCCCGACGCCTGGCGGGAGCTGGCGCGCGCCAACGGCATCACCGATCCACGGGACCTGCGGCCGGGCCGGGTGCTGACCGTGCCCCGGCTGCCGTGAGGAGCGCGCGATGAGCACCCCCACCCCCGAGACCGCCCCGCCCGACCGGTACGCGCCCGAGTTCGAGGTGCGCATCGAGGGCCTGGAGATGGACCCGTCCACCAAGAACGACATCATCGACATCAAGGTGAACCGGGACATCGACGAGATGTCCGGCTTCGACCTGACCCTCAACAACTGGGACGACGCGGGCCTGCGGTTCAAGCACAGCGACTCGCCGGCCTTCCGGCTCGGCGGCCGGGTCTCGGTGCGGCTCGGCTACGCCGACGAGCTGCTCACCGTCGCCACCGGGACCATCTCCACGCTCAGCCCGAAGTTCACCGACAGCGCCTCGCCCACCGTCCAGGTCAGCGGCGTGGACGGGCTGCTGCGGCTCAAGGACCGCAAACCCACCGGGGACGAGACCAAGATCTACCGCAATCAGCCCGACTGGCGGATCGCCGAGCAGATCGCCCAGCGCAACCACCTGCGGGCCGAGGTCACCCGGGAGGGGCCCACGCACGACCTGGTGGTGCAGAAGAACCAGGACGACGCGACGTTCCTGCTGGAGCGGGCCAAGCGGCTGGACTTCGACTGCTACATCCTGCCGGACCCGAGGACCGGCGAGGACACGCTCCACTTCATCAAGCCGACCGACGGCCGCGACGGACGCCCCGTCCGGGTGTACCGCCTGGCCTACGCGCCGGGGCTGTCCACCGGCCCCGCCGCCCAGCCCGCGGGACTCGTCCCCAACCTGCTGGAGTTCACCCCGACCCTGACCGTGTCCCAGCAGGTCAGCAAGGTCACCGTGCGCGGCTGGGACCCGCGTACCAAACAGCCCATCGCGTTCACCGCGACCGCGGAGAACCTGCCGGCCGGACAGAACACCGCCGACGGGCAGAGCGGGCCGCAGGTCGCCGAGTCCACCCTGCAGGGGCGCCAGGAGGTGCTGGTCGACGCGCCGGTCGGCAGCGACCAGGAGGCCCGCGAACTGGCGATCAGCCTGCTGCGCGAGCGGGCGTACGAGTTCATCACCGCCACCGGCAAGGTGGCGGGCCTGCCCGAGCTGCGGCCCGGCGACAACCTGGAGATCCACGGCCTCGGGCGCCGCTTCTCCGGCATGTACTTCGTCAAACGCGTCGAGCACACCCTCAACACCAGCGGGTTCTTCACCCAGTTCACCGGCCGGCGGATCCACCAGGGGGACCAGTGACCATCAGGACCACACCGCGGGCCCGCAGCACCGACAAGCGGTACTACGGCGTCGCCTCGGCGATCGTCGTGGAGAACGACGGCGACGACGAGGGCCGGGTCAAGGTGAGGTTCCCCTGGTTCGACGACGTCACGGTCACCGACTGGATCCGCGTCAGCCAGCCGTACGCGGGCAACGGCTACGGCTCGGTGTTCGTGCCCGAGAAGGGCGACGAGGTCCTGGTGGCCTTCGTCCACGGGGACATGCGGTACCCGATCGTGCTCGGCGGCCTCTACAACGGCGAGGACAAGCCGCCGGCCGCCCGTACCCAGGGCCGCGACCGGAAGACGATCCGCACCCGCCACGGGCACGAGGTGCTCTTCGACGACACGCCGGACCAGGCCGCCGTGCGGATCACCTCGGCCGCCGGGCACGTGGTGGAGCTGGACGACCGGGGCAAGGCGATCCGCATCACCGCCGCCGAGGGCGGCAGCGTCACCGTGACCGCGCAGGGGGAGGTCACGCTCAAGGCGCCCAGGGTGACCGTCGACTCGCCCTCCATCGACCTCGGCGGCGGCGCCACCGAGCCCCTGGTGCTGGGCAACGCGCTGCTCCAGGCGTTCAACACCCACACCCACCCGTCGCCCGCCGGGCCCACCGGCCCGCCGGCCCCGCCGCTCACCCCCGCCGTACTGGCCAGGAAGGCGAGGACGGCATGAGCGAGGAGTTCCTCGGCACCGGCTGGCGCTTTCCCATCCTGCCCGACGCCTCCGGACGCCTCGGGTACGCCGTCGGCGAGGAGAGCATCGAGCACTGCCTGCGGGCGCTGCTGCTCACCGGCACCGGCGAGCGGGTCATGCGGCCCGGCCTCGGCACCCGCGCCCACGAGCTGGTGTTCGCGCCCGGCAGCGTGCAGAACCTGCGCGACCTGGAGCATTCGATCGCCGCCGCCGTCCGCGACCACGAGCCGAGGGTGGAGCTGGACGAGGTCCGCGCCGAGACCGACCCGGCCGACGAGGGGCGCGTCACCGTCTCGGTCGTCTACCGCGTCCGGCGCAGCAACACCAAGGCGAACCTCGTGTTCCCGTTCTACGCCGGGCTCACCGGCCCCGCCGGCTCCCCGGGAGGGACCCCATGACCCTGCCCGCGCCCAAGCTGGACGACCTCACCTGGGCCGACATGATGGCGGCCGTCCGCCGCCGCATCCCCGCCGAGTCGGACGGCGGCTGGACACTCCACGCGCCCGTCGACCCCGGTGTCACCCTCCTCGAACTCTTCGCCTACCTCCTCGAACAGCGGCTGTACTGGCTCGACCAGGTGCCCGACGCGCTCGTGGTCGCCCTGCTGCGCCTGCTCGGCCTGGACCCCCCGCGCCCCGCCCGGCCCGCCGCCACCGTGCTGGGCGTCGCCGCCCGCCGGGACGGCACCGCCGTGCCGGTCGTCCCGGCCGGAACGACGCTCACCCGTGACCCGGCGGGGCGGATCGTCTTCACCCTCGACGACGACGTGGCCGTCTTCCCGCTCGCCGAGGACGGCCGGGTCACCGTGTGGACCGGCCGCGACCGCACCGCGGACCTGCACGCCCGCCAGGGCGTCCCGCTGCTCGCCGCCGACGGGACCCCGGCCGAGGCCCGGTTCACCCTGCCGCTCACCGGGGCGCACCCCGCGCCCGGCCCGCTGAGCCTGCTGCTCGAACTGGACGCGCCCGCCGCGTCCGGGCCGGCCTGGCTGCCCGACGCGGTCGCCGGCGTACCGCCGCCCGCCGAGCTGACCTGGTCCTGGTTCCGGCCCGGGACCGACGCCCGCGGTCCGTTCGAGAAGGTCGAGGACGGCACGGAGGGGCTCAGACGGTCCGGGATCGTGCGCCTGCACCCGCCCGCGGGCTGGACCACCCGGGACCACGGGATCCTCGTGCCCACCGCGGCCGCGACCCACGCCGCCCCGCCGCGCCTGCTCCAGCTCGCCGTCAACGTGTCCGCCGCGCGCCACCGCCGGCGGCACACGGCGAGCGGCGGCGAACTCCAGGAGCAGGTCGACGCCTGGCTCAAGCTGCCCGGCCGGCGCCTCGTGCTGCCCGGGGCCGCCGAACGCCTGCTGGAGGCGAGCCTGCGGCTCGGCGGACAGGAGTGGCGGGCCGCGCCCGACCTCACCTTCGGCGGACCCGCCGACCGGGTCTTCGTCCTCGACCGGACCGAGGGCTCGCTGGTGTTCGGCGACGGACTCACCGGCCGCATCCCCCACCCGGGCCAGGAGGCGAGCGCCGAGTACACGACCGGAGGCGGCCGGGACGGCAACGGCGGCATGACCGCGAACTGGGTACCGGCCGACGACTCCACGGCGGCGGTCACGGCCGCCAACCTGGTGCGCGCCGAAGGCGGCGCCGACCCCGAGACCGTCGCCGGGGCCCGGCAGCGCGCGGCCGCCTCCCTCGGCGAGGTGACCCGCGCGGTCACCGCGGACGACTTCACCACCCTCGCCCTGGCCACACCGGGCGTCGCCGTCGCCCGCGCCCACACCTCCCTCGGCGAGCACCCCGGCTTCCCCTGCACTCCGGTGCCCGGCGCCGTGACCGTGCATCTCGTGCCGGCCGTGCCCCGCGCGGACCCGGACCGCGAGGACTTCGTGGCCGCGCCGCGCCCCGACCCGGGCACGCTGTGCGCGGTCGCCGCCCACCTGGAGCGGGCGCGGCTGCTCACCTCCGAGATCTTCGTCCGCGCGCCCCGCTACCGCGACGTGGTGCTGCGCGCCGACCTGTCGGGCGACCCCGCCGACCGGGCCCGGGTCTCGGCCCGGCTCACCGAGGCGCTGCGCCGCTTCCTCGACCCGCTGACCGGAGGCGACGACCGGGACGGCTGGCCGTTCGGGCAGCCGCTGCGCCCCTCGGCCCTGCTGCGGGCCGCGCACCGCGCGCTGGGGGACCTCGCGGACGTCTCGGCCGTGGCGATCGGCCTGGACGGGGAGGACCCGGACGAGGACTGCCGGGAAGTGCCGCTCGGGCCCGGCGAACTACCCGTCCTGCGGGCGGTCCGCACGCGGCTCGTGACCGCCGTCCAACCGGGGGAGGGACTGGCATGACCGGCGACGTGTGGTGGGAGAAGGCGGCGCACGACCGGGAGGAACGGCTCGTACCCGGCCCGGGGCCCACGGGCGTCCAGCCCGAGCCGGCCGACGCCGGCCGGGAGGCGGTCCGGGCCGCGGTGCGCGGCCGGATCGCGGGCTACACCCCGGACTGGACCGGCCCCGACCGCCAGGACGCCGGAGTCGCGCTCGTCCGCCTCTTCGGCACCCAGACCGAACCCGTGCTCACGCGCGTCAACCGGCTGCCGGAGAAGGTGCTGGCCGAGCACCTGGCGCTGGCCGGCGTGCGACGGCGCCCGGCCGGGGCGGCGGCCGCACTCCTGGAGTTCACCGTGAACCCGCCGGACGGCACCTCCGTCCTGGTGCCCGCCGGATTCCGCAGCGCGGCGTCCGGCCCCGCCGGGCAGGTGGTGTACGAGACGGACCAGGACCTCTACGCCACCCCGGCGACCCTCGCCGCCCTCGCCGTACAGGAGGGCGGAACGCTGGAGAGCCTGCCGCTCGGACCGGCCGGGCCCGGCCGTCCCTTCGCGCCGTTCGGCCGGGACCCGGAGCCCGGCAACGGCCTGTGGATCGGGCTCGCAGGGACGGCCGCCCCCTACCCGTACCTCTCGCTGGGCTTCGTCGTGGTCGCCGCCCCGCCCGCACCCGCCGGCTCCGGGGGCCCGCTGCCGCTGCCGCTGCCGCCCGCGCCCCTGCTGCGCTGGGACGTGCTGGACGGCACCCGGCTGGTCCCCGCCGAGCTGGTGCGCGACGCGACGGCCGGGTTCCGGGCGAGCGGGACCGTCGAGCTGCGGGTGCCGCGCTCCTGGGCGCCGGGCAGCCCGCCCGGCGCCCGGCCGCGGCCCCCGCTGCGCTGGCTGCGGCTGCGGATCGCGCACGGCGCCTTCGACGGGACCGCCCCGGTGCTGTCGGGACTGCGGCTGAACATGGTCGCCGCCACCGCCGCCCGCACCATCAGGGACGAGCCGCTCCAGCCGATCGAGGACGGCGGGGAGAGCGGCCGGCGCCGCATGAGGCTCAGCCAGGTGCCCATCCTCACCCGGACCGTGGTCATCGAGGTCGACGACGATCCCGGCGCCGACGTGTTCGGCACCACGGCCGGCTCCGCCTCCCGCTGGCGGGAGGTGGAGAGCCTGGCCGGCCACGGCGCCGACGACCGGGTCTTCACCGTCGACCACGAGAGCGGCGAGGTGACCTTCGGCGACGGAGTCCAGGGTGCGGCCGTACCGCCCGGATTCCGCAACGTCCGCGCCGTCCGCTACCGCGTGGGCGGCGGCAGCGCCGGAGCCGTGCGCGCGGGCGCCGTCAGCTCGGTGGTGACCGCCCTGCCGTACGTCATCGGCGTCAACAACCCCTTCCCGGCCTCCGGAGGCACGGATGCCGAGCCGGACGCCGACGCGATCCGCCGGGGCGTGGGCGAACTGCGGGCCCGCGGCCGGGCCGTGGCCCCGGCCGACTACGGCCTGCTGGCCACCCGCGCGCCCGGCGCGTCGGTGGCCCGCGCCCACGGCGTGCCCGGCCTGCACCCCGACTACGCCGGGGCACCGATCCCCGGCGTCGTGGGGGTCCTCGTCGTACCGCCGGGCGACGACGACGCCCAGCCGCCGGTCCCCACCGCCGCGACGCTGCGGGCCGTCGCCGACCACCTGACCCGCGAGGCCGCCCCGGCCGGGGTCACCGTGGTCGCCGCGCCCGCGCGGTACCAGCGGGTCGCCGTCGAGTCATGGGTCGCCCTCGACCCGGATCTCGACCGCGCCGCGGTCCTGACCCGGGCGGGCGACGCGGTGCGCGGCTATCTGGACCCGCTGCGCGGCGGGGAGGACGGCGCGGGCTGGCCGTTCGGCGGCGCGCTGCGGCACACCGCGCTGGTCCGGCGCCTCCTCGCGGTCGACGGGGTGCTGGCCGTCGCCCGGCTCTCGCTCACCGTCGACGGCGTGCGACTGCCGCCCTGCACCGACCACGCGATCGGGCCGCACGACCTCGTCTGGCCGGAGCGCCCGCTGCTCATCCCGGTAGGAGACCGGCCATGACGTGCACCCCGCACCCCGCGACCTTCCGCCTCCTGGACGGCTACGTCGGCTGGGACCGGGACCCGGACGGAGGCGAGCCCGGCACGGGCGGCATCGTCGGGTTCGGCGAACCGGCCGGCGTCCGGCTCGCCTTCCGGGGCGGCGCCCCGGAAGGCCCCACCAGGCAACAGCTCCTGCCGTGGTTCCCCGACCCGCGCCTGGCACCGGGCTGCGGGCCGTGCGGCTGGTACCTGCTGGTCCCCGGGGAACGGCGGCTGCTCCGCCGCGGCGGGTGCGACGGCTCCTTCGGCCCCGCCGGGCCGCCCGTGCGCGACCCCGGCCCGCAGCGCCGGCCGGTCTCCGTCGCCGCGCGCGGACACCGCCTCGCCGTGGTGGAGTCCGACCGGGTGCTCGTGTGGCGCCGCGAGGGCGATCAGCTCGCCGGGGTGATCCGGGTGCGCCGGCCCGTCCTGGCCGCGCCGGGGCCCGGCGACGAGGTGCTGGTCGCCACGCGGGGCAGTACGGACCTGCGCCGGTTCGACTCGGCGGGCGGACGCAAAGGGGTGCTGCGCACCGGGGCGCGGGGCGAGGTCGTCGGCCTGCGCGTCGGGGACGACCGGACGGTCTGGCTGCTCACCGACGACGGCACCCGGCCGCGGATCCTGCGGGGCGGGCACGGCCGGCCCTTCCGCACCGCCACCGCGGCCGAACTGGCCGGGGCGCTGGCGCCGTCCACGCTCACCTCGGCCGACGAGGACGGGTTCCGCCTGGACGAGCAGGGCCCCGACGGGCCCGTGACCCACTGGTACACCTGGCGGGGCCTGCCCCGGGACCCCGTGCCACCGCGCACCGACACCTACCTGACCGGCGGCTCGTACCTCACCACCCTGATCGACAGCGGCACGTCACGCTGCCGCTGGCACCGGGTGCGCGTCGACGCCGAGGTGCCCGCGGGCACCTCGGTCTCCGTCGGGATCGTGGTGACCGAGGACGGCCGCTACGAGGACAGCGACTGGCAGGCGTCGGCGCCCGGGATCACGGACTTCCTCGTCGACCAGCCGCCCGGCCGCTTCCTGCGGCTGCGGCTGCGCCTCACGGGCGACGGCGGCGCGACCCCGCTCGTGCACCGGATCCGGCTGGACTTCCCCCGGGTCACCAGCGCCGACCTGCTGCCGCCCGCCTTCCGCCAGGACCCCGCGGCCGACGACTTCACCGAGCGCTTCCTCTCCCTGTTCGACGCCACGCTCGCCGATGTCGACCGGATCGTCGACCGGTATCCGGCGCTCCTGGACCCGGCCGGCGTACCGGACCGGGTGCTGCCGTGGCTCGCCGGACTGCTCGGCCTGTCGTTCGAGGCGGGCTGGGACGCGCGCACCCGGCGCGCGCTGCTCGCCGCGGCCCCGGAGCTGTACCGGCGCCGGGGCACGCCCTGGGCGCTGCGGGAAGCGGTGCGCATCGTGTTCGGGGTGACCCCGGTCATCGACGAACTGGCCGGGGACCGCCGGTGGGCACACCTGCGCGCGGCCGCCGGATGCGCGCCCCCGGGGCCCGTCCCGCCACCGGGGCAGGCCCAAGGGCTGGGTGCCGTACGGCTGTTCGGCCGCTCGGCGAGCCGCTTCCGGGCCGGCGGCTCGGCACTGGGCGCCGCACCGCTGCGCGCGTTCGGGGCGCCCGACAGCGATCCGCTGACCGCGCACGCGCACCGGTTCCGGGTGCTGCTGCCCGCCGGCTCGGCGGACGTCCGGGCACTGCGACGGCTGGTGGAGCGCCAGGCGCCCGCGCACACGGTGGGGTCGGTGCGCACCGGCGGCGCCGGCTTCGTGGTCGGCTCCCGGTCCACGGTCGGTGTGGACACCGCGTTCGTCCCGCTGCCGCCGCCCGTGCTCGGCGGCGGCAGCCCGCTGCGGCTCAACCGCGACGGGGTGCTCAGACCGGGACCCAGGGGAGCGCGCCGAGGGGTGGGTGTGGGAGTCGTCTCCGCCGTCGGTGTGCATACGCAAGTGTCGTGAGAGGACGGACGATGACGGAGACAGGCACATCAGGGGCCGCGGGGTTCGACGCGCCGCCGCTGCGCAGGCTGCGGTACTTCCACGGCCAGATGCTCGGCGCCAGGGACTTCCAGCGTGAACAGGAGTACTACCGGGAGAGGCTGAGGCTGCGCATGCGCTGCCTGCTCGGCTACGGAGTGGTGTGCGGCCTGTTCGTGGAGCCGGTGCCCGACGACGGCTGCACGACCGAAGCCGACGGGCACACGGAGGCCGACGGGCACACGGAGGCCGACGGGCACACGGAGGCCGACGGGCCGGACGCGACCGAGGGGCACAGCGACGGGCACACCGGGACGGAGCACGCCCGGCACCGGGCCAGGGTGCGCCTCACCCCCGGCCTCGCCGTGGACAGCGACGGCAACGAGGTCGTGGTGCGCGGCGGCTGCGACATCGACCTGTGGAAGGCGCTGCCCCCCGGCGAGCGGGACACCGACACGGTCTGGGTCGGCATCCGGTACGCCGAGCGGCCCGTGGAGCCCACCCGGGCCGTCTACCACGACGCCTGCGCGGACACCGCCGACTGCGAGTTCGGCTGGACGGAGGAGTGCCACAAGGTGGTCGTCACCGGTTGCGAACCACCGGTGGACGAGCGGTGCGACACCTGCTGCTCCCGCGGCGCGCACACCACGCTCTGGCTGGCCAGGATCGACCGCGCGGACCGGCGCCGGCCGGTGCGCCGGGACCAGATCCACATGAACGTGCGCCGCCCGTTCGGCCGCCACCTGCCCACGGTCGTCACGGGGGTCAACTGGATCCACGGACACACGTACACCATCGACGAGGCCAAGGCCCTCCTCGGCACCCAGGACGAGGACGGCGGGCTCGTGGTGCGGTTCTCCGCGGGCGTGCGCACCGACTGCCTGCGACCGGGCGTGGTGGAGATCCAGGTCATCGAGGGCGGCAGCGGCCGCAACGCCTCCACCTGGTACATGGGCGGCGCCTTCGCCGCACCCGGCGCCGGGTGCGGCGAGTTCACCGAGGAGTTCCGCTACCGCCAGACCACCCGCGAGACGCTGCAGGACGGCGACCGCGTACTGATCACCGTCCGCGCGGCGTTCCTCCTCGACCGCTGCTGCCGTCCGGTCGACGGCACCCACGTCGGCGGACGCGTGCCCACGATCGACGCCGGCCCGAACGCGCCGGCGGCGGCCCACGGGGGCTGCGGACTGCCGCCGTCCGGCATCGGTCCCTGGACGTCCGGAACCGGGGCGGGCGGGGACGTCTTCGAGAGCTGGTTCTTCGTTAAGGAGCGCTGATCATGCGAACAGACTGCGGATGCGGCTGCGGGGGTGACGCCACCCGGACCTCCGCCTTCGTACGGCCGCGCTTCTTCGCGGGCCAGCTGCTCACCGAGGACGACCTCGGTCTGCTGGTCGAGTACACGACCGCGAAGAGCAGGCTGCACAACCGGTCGCTGTTCGGACCGGGGGTCGTCTGCGGCCTCGGCGTCACCTGCGCCCCGTGCGGCGGCGGCACCGTGACGGTCCACCCCGGACACGCGCTGGACTGCGCGGGCAACGACATCGTGGTGCCCTGCACCGAACAGGTCGACGTACGGGCCCTGGTGCGCGAACAGCGGATCAGCGCCCTCGGCGTGGACTGCGGGGAGGACTGCGACGACGAGGGCGGCCGCGGCTACGGACTCTACGTGCGCTACCACGAGACGCCCGTCGAACCGGTCGCGCCGTACGCCACCGAGGAACCCTGCCCCTCGCCCGGCTGCGTGCCCTCCCGGATACAGGAGGGGTTCCGCTTCGTCGTGAAGTGCGACGACTTCGAGGACCACCGCCACAACCCCGGCACCCGGTTGCTCGCGAGCATCGGCGACCTTACCCGGGCCGACCGCGCCCGCACCCGCGACCGGCGCCTCGGGTACTACCGCGACGCGCTGACCGCCGCCTCGGCCGGCACCGGCCGGACGTTCCGCTTCGACGCGGCCGACGCCGAGCGGTACGCCACCGCCCTGGCCTGGCTGCGCCGGAACGCGGGGGGCGAGGGTCCGCCGCCACCGCCGGCCGCCCGCGAGATGACCGAACACGTCCGCGCGCTCGCCGCCGGCGTGGCCCGCTACGACACCCACGACGCCGCCGGACGGGAACGGCTCGAAGCGCGATACCCCGACCTCGCCACCGTCCAGGAGGCCCGCGGCGTCCTGGGCACGGCCTGCGGCCGGCTCCGCGAAGCCGACGCGGAGGCTGCCTGGCCCGACCCGCTGCACCGCGCCCTCGCCGGTGCGGTCGTCACCGAGACCGCGGCCCGGGTGGTGCCCGGGCGGGGCGACGCGGACGCGCCGCTGGAAGTGCGCATGGTGGCCCAGGGGACACCGCTGAGCCACGCGCTGCGGGTGGGGTTCCGCGCGGACCTCGGCCTGATCAGGGAGTGGCTGCTGGCCCGCCTGGACCAGGTGGGCGAGACCGGTGACTGCCGGCTGCGCACGGAGGTCGCCGCCGTCGACGTCCCGGCGCCGCTGCCGGCCCCGCCGCCGGACAGCGTGGAGAAGGCGGCCATCGCCGAGGTGCAGCGGATCGCCGAGGCGGCGGGCGCGCTCACCGTCGCGCTGCGGCGCTTCCTGACCGACGCGGCCTGCGCCACACTCAACCCGCCGTGCGGCGAGTGCGCCGACACCGACGTGCTCCTCGCCCGTCTGGAGCTGGACGGCTGCGACGTCGTACGGGTGTGCTCCGGGACCCGCGAACAGGTGCTGCCGGGCGGAGGGGCGTACGGCGAGTGGCTGCCCAAGCTCTACCGGCTCCGCGAACTGGCCGAGCGGGTGTGCCGCGACCCCCTGCCGCCCCCCGGGAAGCCGGCGCTCCCGCCGCAGGGCGACGTCGAACGTCCCTACGCCGACGGTCTGCTCGGCGACTGGCCGCGCACCGGGGACCTGGAGGAGATGCTGTCCCTGCTGCTCACCCCGGCACCCGGCGAGACACCGCCCAAGGCGCTGCACGAACAGGTCTACACCACTCCCAGTGAAGTGACCGACAGCATCCAGGAGCTGGCCGCCCTGCGCGCCCGAGTGGCCGAGCTGACGGCGGCCGTGTCCGGCCTCGGCGCCCAACTGGGCAGCGCGCAGGCACAGGTCGGCCGGCTGAGCGAGCGGGTCCCGGAAGACCTCGGGTCCCGCCTCGCACACCTCGAAGGCGGTGCCGGCGAGCCGTCCGGCGAGCCGGCCGCCCAGGAGGGGCCCGCCAAGCCCCCGGCGAAACGCACCCGCCCCTCCCGTGGCCCGAAGTCCGGGGAGACGTCGTGACGGGCCCGCTGCGCCCCGCCTTCCACGAGGGCCAGGTGCTGGCCGCCGCCGACCTGACGGCCACGGTCGAGTACGCGCGCGGCACGGCCGCCCGGCACGCGCGCCACCTGCACGACTGGGGCGTCGCCGAGGGGCTCGCCCTGGTCACCGGGGGCCGCACCGACCCGCTGACCAACGCCCGCTACGTCGAGGTGAGCGTGGCGCCGGGCATCGCCGTCGACGGCACCGGCCGCGAGGTCCTCCTGACCGAGCCGGTCGTGCTGCGCGAGAGCGACTTCCAGGAGGTCAACGGGGCCGACCAGCCGACGGACGAGCCCTACCCGGTCTTCCTCACCGCGGCCGACCGGGAGCCCGCCCGGGCCCCCGGGCCCCTCTCGTGCACCGGCGGCGCGACCAAGGCGCGCGTGGAGGAGTCGTACCAGATCCTCTTCGGGCGCCTCGGCGACGAGCGGCTGGCCGACGAGCAGCGCCCGCCCGCCACCGGCGCCCCGCCGGCCGATCCGCCCGCCCGCTGGCTCGTCCTGCTCGGCTACGTCCGCTGGACGGACGGCCACTTCAGCGGGGTGGAGGCCAAGGCGCGCGGAGTCGGGGTGCGCTTCGCCGGCGTCCGCGCGGACACCGTCTCGGCCGCCTCGGGCACGCTGACCCTGCGCACCGGCCCGACCGCCCAGGAGGGCGGGCCCGCCCTCGTCCTGTCCGGCGGGGACAAGCCGAGCCTGGTCTTCGGCCTCTACCAGGGCAGCGGCACGGTCGCCCCGCTGATGACCCTCGCGGCCAACGGCAACCTCACCATCGAGGGCAGCTTCAGCGGCCGGATGCCGGTCGGCAGCACCCTGGTGGCCTCCGGGACGGCAACCGACGGCATGCTGCTCCCGCTGCCGGCCGGCATCACCCCGGAGCAGATCGCCGACGGCCGGGTCGTCGTCCATGTGCACCTCACCCCGCGCATGCCGCCGACCGCCACCAGAACCACACTGGTCGGCGCCGTGGAGGCCACCGTGGACGACGACCGCCGGGTCAGGTGCCGGACACGGTCCTGCGACATCGCCGCGGCCAAGGTCGTCGAACGGCCCGGGGCCGTCGACTTCCTCGTCCTCGCGACGGTCGTGGCGACGAACGGAGGCGGATGACGATGACCCTCACCGTGGTGTACGCGGCGGGCACCGGCCATGTGGTGGGCGCGCTGGCCCTGACCGGCGCCGGCGCCCCGGCCGACGTGGGCGCGCTCGTCGGACGCGCGCTGCCGCTGCGCGTCCTCCTGGACGAAGGCCGCGTCGCGACGCTGCCACTGAACGCCAGGGACCTCGCCGTGGCGGCGGTGGACGACGAACCGGCGGCCCTCGCCGATCCGCTGGCGTTCGGGGTCGAGCTGAGCCCCGAGGGCAGGCCCCGGCCCACGCTGACGCGCCTGGCCACCTGGACCGGCGGCGCCGGCATCGCGCTGACGGCGACCGGGCTCACCCTCACCGTGCCGGTCGCCCCGGTCCGCACCGCCAGGGTGGTCGCCCTCGTCTCCGACGACCAGGACACCCACGTGCTCGCCGGGGAACTGCCCGCCGGGCAGCCCCGGGTGACCCTGCCGGTGAGCCTCGGCCCCGGCGGCAAGCACGGCGTACTGGTGCTGGCGGCCGGCTGGTCGGGCCTTCTGGAGGAGGCGAACGTGACGTGAACACACCCACCGCACCGGCCGCCGGTGCGGCCGGTGAGATCACCGTTCACCGGTGCACGGTGACCGTGGTCCGGCGCGGCGGGTGGAGCTGGGGGCCGGACCCGCGCGGACTGGTGCGGCACGTGATCGACTCGCTTCCGGAACTGCTGGCGGACCACTTCGCCGGCCGGCTGGCCGGTGACGGGCCGGACGTGGAGATCACCGAGCCGGTGACCGTCACCGTCCGGCTGGGCGGGACCGCAACGCCCGGCCGCGGCCCCGTGCCCGCCGACGTCCACTTCGCACCCGTCGCGATGGCCGGGGTGGTCGGCGGGACGCCCGCGGACGCCCCGTCGTTCGAGGCGTCCTTCCCCGCCGAGGCCACCGTCCGGGAGGCACCCTCGGCGGCCGCGCTCTTCGCCGAACTCGCCGAACGCGGTGAACTCGACGCCCTCCTCGCGCTGTTGCCCGGGCACACGCTCCAGGCGTACGCGCTCGCCCTGCTCGGCGACGACGACGCGATGGCCGCCCGGCTGCACACGGAACTCGCCGCACGCGCCCGCCCCGGCGGACCGGCCGGGCCGCCGCCCGAGCCGCTCCGCACCGCGGTCGCGGACGCCGGCGCCCCTGCGGGGCGCGACGAAGCGGCCGCGCCTGCGCGGCCACCGGGGCCGGGGCACGACCGGGCGGCCGAGGACGACCGGGCGGACGGGCGCACCCAGGCGGTCGGGACACCGCGTCCGCGAGCGGCGTCGCACGCCGTCACGGCCCGCACCGCCGAAGAGGTGCGCGTGCCGTCCGCCTTGCCGTTCCTGCTCGCCGGGCCCCTGGCCCGCATCGGGTACCTCGACGCGCTCGCCCCCGCGCTGGCCGGCGTCGAACTGGCCGACGAGACACCGCTGTTCGCCGCGGCCCTCGCGTACAAGGTGCTGGGCGCGACCGCGCGCGGCTGGCGCCGGGACGCAGCGGACCGCGAGGCGGCCGCCGCCTTCGCCGGGCTCGAACCGCCCGTCCCGGAGGAGCGGCTGACCGCGTTCGCGCGCGCGGTCCGGCCCGCGCTCCCGGTGCTCGACGGCGTCCTGGCGCTCGCGGTGTGCCGCGGCCACGACCCCGCCGACCCGCTCCTGCTCACCGGGACCGACGACGGCCTCCTCCTGGTCGACGCCCAGGGCATGTTCCCGATCGCCTGGGCGGCGTCCCCCGCGGCGCTGCTCCCGTACTGGCGGGCGTGCGGCCGGCCCCCCGTGCTGGTCTGCGGAGGCAGCCTGCCGCCCGGCTCGCTGCGCGAACTGGACGCGGCGGCCGTGCCGTTCCTCACCGCCGTGCGACCCCTGCGCGGCGACCCCGTCACCCGGCTGCCCTGGCGTACGCCCCTGTGGACCGGCACGGCGCGGGGACTGCCGGACCCTCGCCTCGCCATCGAACTCCCCGGCCACACCGGCCGGTTCACCGACCTGGTCACCGCTCTGGTCGCCGAGCGGCGCGCGGTGCCGCTCGCCCGGGACGGCGCGCTGGAGCGCTCCGTCACCCTCGCCGCCGCCCTGGGCCTCGCCACCGTCGCCTGGACGCTCTGGCGCGAGCGCGAGACCCCTGATCCGCTGGCCGCCCTGAGCCGCTTCGCCGACCTGGAGGCCACCGTCCGGTTCGAGCCGGCCGCCGTCCGGGTCCGCGTACCCCTGGGGCGGCGCCACGCGGACCTGCTGCGCGGCGGACTGCTCGCCGACGTGCCCGACGTGGTCTGGCTGGACGGCCGGACCCTGACCTTCTCGGGAGGCTGACCCGGATGGGCGAACCGGCGCTGGAACACCTGCGGATCCGCCTCGCGGACATCCACCGGGCGCTGCGCACGGCCGTCGAACGGCAGGCGCGGATCGCGGCCCGGCTCACCCGGCCGGACCTCACGCCGTACTGCGTCACCGACGAACAGGTCGACGTGCTGCTCGGCGAGGTGCACGCCTTCACCGACGCCATGGCGGGCCCGTACGCCCCCCGGCGGGCCGAGACGGACGGCGAACGGGAGCTGCGGCGCGGCGCGTCGGCCGAGGGCCGGACCCTCCCGCTGGACGCGCTCGCCACCCGGTTCGGCCTGTCCCGCGCCGAACAGGACGCGCTGCTGCTGGTGGCCGCGCCCGAACTGGACCGGGGCTACGAACGGATCTACGCCTACATCGTGGACAACCTGAACCGCCGACTGCCGAGCGTGGAACTGCTGCTCACCGTGGGGGCCTTGACCGGCTGCGAGGGCCAGGGCCCGCAGGGCGCCGCCGGGCCGCCGGACCCGGCCGCCCGCCTCGCCCTGCGCCGCTCGCTCGGCCCGGCCGGGCCGCTGCGCCGGTACGGACTGCTGCGCACCCACCAGGAAGCCGCGGTCGGACTGGCCCAGGAACTCCTCCTCGGCCCGGGCGTGCTGGACTTCCTGCTGGGCTGGGGCACGGACGTGGGACTGCTCGGGCACGACCCCGGCGAGGTCGTCCCGCCGGATCCGCAGGTGCCGCCCCCGCACCTGGCCTCCGAGCGGCTCACCCGTCTGGGCCGGGCGCTGGGCGCGGGCCACATCGACCTGGCCGGGCTGTGGGGCTGCGCGCCCGACGACCAGCCCGATGCCGCACAGGCCCTGGCCCGGGCGGCCGGAACGCCGCTGCGGACCCTCACCGGCGACCCCGAGGCCGATCTGCGCACGGCCGCCGCGCTGGGCGCGGTGCTGTGGATCCCCACCGACGACCTGCACGGCGAGCCCCAGCGGCAAGGCCATGCCGACCTCATCGCCGCCGCGCTGCTCCGCTCCCGCGCGCCGGTGTGCCTCACCGGCCTGAGACCGTGGCGTCCGGCGGCCCTGCTCGCCGCCCGCGCCTACGCCGAACTCACCGTGCCCGTACCGAAGCTCACCGACCGACGGGCGATGTGGTCGGCGGCGCTCCCGGACCTGACCGGCACCCTCCTGGAGGACCTCGCCGTCCGGTACCGCATGAGCGGCGGCGAACTGCGCGCCGTGGCGTCGGTCGCGGACGTGGGGGCCCGCCTGGCGGGCGGCGACCGTCCCGGACCGGTCGCCGACCATGTCGAACCCGCCATCGCCACCGTCACCCGCGGGCGCGGCGGAAGCGCGGTGCACGCGATCGTGCCCCGGCGCACCGCCGACGACCTGGTCCTGCCCGACGCCCAGTTCCACCAGATCCTGGAGATCGTCTCCGCCTTCCGCGCCTGGCCCCGGGTCGCCGAGACCTGGGGCTTCGCCCGCCGCTCGGCCCACGGCGGGGTCAAGGCGCTGTTCACCGGGGAACCGGGCACCGGCAAGACCCTGTCCGCCGAGATCGTCACCGGCATGCTCGGCCTGGAACTGCTCAAGGTGGACCTCGCCCAGGTCGTCTCCAAGTGGGTGGGGGAGACGGAGAAGAACATGGAGACCGCCTTCCGCCAGGCCGAGGAGAGCCACGCGGTGCTGCTCTTCGACGAGGCCGACGCCCTGTTCGGCAAGCGCGGCGAGGTCAAGCACGGCACCGACCGGTACGCCAACATGGAGGTCGGCTATCTGCTCCAGCGCCTGGAGGCCAGCGACGGCCTGGTGATCCTCACCAGCAACCTCAAGGACAACATCGACCCGGCGTTCACCCGGCGCTTCCACTTCGTCGTCCACTTCCCCCGCCCGGGCGCGACCGAGCGGCGCAGGCTGTGGCACCTCGCCTTCCCCGAGCAGGCCCCGCTCGCCGCGGACGTGGACCTGGACGCGCTGGCCCGCCTGGACATGACCGGCGCCGGCATCACGGCCGCGGCCCGCACCGCCGCCCTGACCGCGGCCGACGGCGGCGGCGACGCGATCCACATGCGGCACGTGGTACGCGGAGTGGCCCGCCAGTTCCAGCGCGAGGCCCGCCTCCTCCGCCCCGCCGAACTCGGCCCCCACGCCCACCTGCTCGACGCCACACCCAGGGAGTGACACCGATGCTGCCCACCGAACCCCCGCTCTCGCTGCACCGTCTCCTCGCGCCGGTGCCACCGGCCCGTGCCCAGGACACCGCGACAGCCGCCCGCCAGTCCCCACCGGCCACCGCCCCGGCAACGGTCAGGCCACCGGCTCTCGATCGCCTCCTGGCCGTGGGCCAGAACCAGGTGGGCAACGCGGCGGTGGCGGGCGCGGCGGCCCGGACGAGCCCGGACGCGTCGCCGGGGAGCACGCCGGCCGTACTGCGGACCTCGCCGCCGCTGCCGCAGCCGTATCGCGGTCAGTCCGTCACGTCGCCCTGACCGCTGGTCCCGCCTTCGGCCGGGGGTCCGGGCCGTCGTTCGCCGTGGCGTTCGGCGACCTGACGCCGCAGTTCCTCCACACGGTCCAGGGACTCGTACGCCCGGTCCAATTCATCGTCCACCGAACCGGAACCCCAGTTCCGGGGGGAGCGCTGCTCCTTCTCCAGTCTGCGGACGGCAGCCGCGTGCTCGGCGTGCAGGACTTCGAGCAGGGAGCCCCCGCAACCCAGAGCGTCCTCGGTGTCGGACGATGCGAAGAGACGGAAGACCGTCGAACGGCCGGCCCGGAGCTCACTGAGCCGGTAGCACACGATCCGGTCCTCCCTGCGGGGATCGGCGGTGGGGATGCGGACGAGCGGCATCAGGTCGGGGTCCCCGGCAAGGAACCGCAGCTCCATGTCGATCATGCCGCGGGGCATCGCGGCCGGGCCTCCCCGGTCGGGCGGCAGGGCCAGCTGCCAGGGCTGGTTCGTGAAGAGGGCCAGAAGGTGCAACCGCCACAGCCCCCCTTCCGCGATCACGAAGACCTCGTCCGGGAACATGACGCCATAGCACTCGTACAGCACCTCATGCGGGTCGAGTCCCCTCTCGTACAACGCTCTCGCCAGCCGGGCCATGGACGCGTAGTCGTCGCGTGCGGCCCCGGCACGCAGCCGGTCGACGCCGTCCGGGGTCACCGTCGGCCTCCCCGCCGGCCCTCAGAGCCCGACGCCTTCCTCGTGACGGCGTCCAGGGCCCGGGCGATGCGCTTCCAGAGCCCGCCGAGCTCCTGGGCGGTCATCGCCGAGACGATCTCGTGGGTGATCTCCTGAGCCTTCTCGACTGCCGAGCGCAGCGCCGGGTCGTCCGCCCCCTCCTGGAGCTTGTTCAACTCCCTGACCTCGGCGTCGAGTCGTTCCCGGAGCGCCTTGACGGCCGGGCTCCGCCCGGTCAGCCTCGGGTTGTCGGCCATCAGCATGGCGGCGTCCTCGACATAGGAGAAGATCCTGTCCTGCAACAGTTGCTGGGCCGTCGGGTCCAGCCCCGGGGTGGCGTGGGTGAACTCTCTGGCAAGGGTATGGGCGCTGGCGGTGGACTGGGACTGGATGATGAGCGCGTACATCCGGTGGGCGGTGCGCAGGACCTCCTCGCCGCCGCGCACGCGCATCCTGCCCTGCCCGGCCCGGCGGACGGAGACCGGGGTGACGGTGAGACCCCGGGCCTCGTCGGTGGGCAGCGGGCTCGTGCCGGTGCTCGCCTCGGGCGCGAAGGCCACGGAGAAGTCCGTGCCGAACGCTTTCGTCAGCGCGATCCGCATGGCGCGGCCCTCGGCGCCACGGACCCCGAAGAGGAGGCCCTGGACCTCCAGCAGGGCGAGGCCCCTGGCGTCCTGGAAAACCCCCATGACCCGCCCCTCTTCGTTGTCCCACGCCTTGATGAGCAGGTTCGGCTCGGTCGGGTACAGCATCTGCGGATACTTCCTGGCGATGGCCACACGGATGGCCCGGTCCAGCCGGTTGGCCAGCCGGGTCAGCTGCTTCGCCCGGCGGTCGGCCTTCCTGCCCCAGTCGAAGTCCTCGAAGTGGTAGCCGCCGATCGTGAGCAGCGGGTGCGCGCCCATCTCGGTGAGCACCTTCTCGTACGCCCTGAGGACACCCACGCCACTGATCGCCGCGATGCCGGTGTCCGCGTCCTGGCTGACGATGTGGACCTGACGATTCACGTCCTTGAGGATGTTCACCGCCTCCTGGGTGTACTCGGAGCGGATCACCTCGTCGCGGAACACCCCGTAGGGCAGCGAGCCCTTGTCGCGCAGGCCCTTCTCAATGGCCACGGCCCGCTTCTTGTTGGAGCCCTCGAGCTGCTGGTAGGCCGCGCGGACCTCCTCGATGTCCACCTTGCGCCTGCGCTTGCCCTTGACCCACCGCGGAGTCCAGACGAAACCGAATACCGCCATCAAGAGCTCGGGCTTTCGGCCGACGCTGTTGATGGCGTCCCTGACGGCGTCACCCTCCTGGGGGTCGAGCCGCTCGAAGGAGTTGATGCCGATGACGACGGCGGTCCGCGCGGCCGCCATGTCCGCGGCATGCCGGATCCCCGTGCCCCGCCACGCGTCGTCGAGGTAGCGGGTCGCGACGCGGGGGTTCTTCGTGATCTCGCCGGGAATCGCCGCCATGTTGACGACGAAGCCGATCCAGTGGTCGTTGCCCTCCATGGGCTGGTCGGGCGGGTTGAGCTGGACGACCTTGTGAGGGTGACGCGTGATCTTGAACTTCCCCTGCGCCCGGTCGATCCGGTACGGGAACAACTCCTTGTACGACGTGGTCTTCGAGGGATTGATGGCCACCGTCACGGAGAAGGTGTCGGCCCCCTTCTTGTTCAGCTCGATCCGGGTGAGGCGGTGACGGTTCTTGATGGCCGGGAGCCCCTCCCGTACGGACTCCTCGCTCGCGTCCGGCTCGCCGAGCAACCGCGTCGCCTCGCGCGAGGCGGCGTCCAGCGCCCGCTGCACCTCCATCGCGGACCGCCTGGCGGGACGCCTCTTCTTCGGGTCGGGCCCGCGCCCCCGCTTGCGCTTCCGCCGGTCGGGCCCGCGCCGGCGCCCCGGCCTGCCCGGCCGCTCCCGCTCCGGCTTGCGCTTCTTCGGGCTCTTCCCGCCCGGCTTCGGCTTCAGCTTGGCCCACAGCTTCTTCACCAAGCCGACGATCTTGTCGATGACCCAGTCCACCGCCCGGTTGACCGGGGCGGACAGGCGTTGGACGATCTGGCGGACCCGGCCGGCGATGCCGCCGACGCCCAGGACGGCGGCGAGGACGCCCAGCAGGACGGGGACGGAACGGGCCAGGGCGCGTTCGATCAGGGCGGGGACGCCGCCGCTGCCGCCCCCTGCGATGGCGATGACCGCGTCGAGCACCGCGTTGACGAACTCGAAGATCTGGCGGGCCTGGGTGACGACGAACCGGACGAAGTCGATGATCAGCTTGACGGCCCGCACGAACGCGGACGCCGGGTTGAGCAGCGAGATCACCCACATGATCCCGGCGACCACGATCGTGGGCGTGACATAGGCGATCACGTTGTCGAGCAACTGCTTTCGCAGGTCGCCGACGCGCGTCCGCAGGTCCTCCCACATCGCCGCCACACCCCGTCTGCGGACGTCGGCGAGGAGGGACACACCCGTCTCGGCCGCCGCGACGGCCGGTTCGGGGACCTTGCGGGTGATCCGGGCGCGGATGTTCTGCCACGTCAGGCCCAGCAGGCCGGCGACCATCCGCACCACGCCCTGGGTGTCGAACGTCGCCGGCAGCTCGATGCCCGCCTCGGCCGTCTTCCCCAGCAGCCACGACAGGATGCCCTGCTGGAGGTGGCGGCCGATGTTCCGGAGGAACAGCCGCAGACCGGCGCCCACGGCGGAGACCAGGCTGCGCAGGAAGCCGATCGGATCCTTGAGGATGAGCATGACCGCCTGGGCGGCCTTGGCGAGGACCGCCAGCAGCAGCCGCTTCAGCTCCAGGATCGTGTGGATCACGGCCTTCACCGCGTCCACGGCCTTGGCCACCAGCCCCTTGTTCTTCTCCTTCTCCGCGGCGATCTCGTCGTCCACCGACTTGAGCGCCTCGGTGTACTTGGTGGCCAGCGTGTCGACGAGCTGGGTGCCCTTGTCGTCCACGGCCTGGGCCAGCTCGTCGAACTTGTCGGTGAACTCGGCCGCCGCCTGCTGCCCGATGCTCCGCAGGTCCGCCGGGAGCCTGCGTACCGCGTCCCGCATCTCGGCGCGGCCCTGGGCGATGCGCCGCTTGGCCCGGTTCAGCTCCGCCCCGATGGTGTCGGCGACGTCGGAGATCACCTGCCGCATGCGGCGTACGTAGTTGGCGCGGGCCTCTTCGAAGATCCTGTCGGCCTCGGCCGGCAGCCCCGCGAACAGGTCCCGCACCCAGCGCAGTTTGCCCGTCGCGCCCGAGTACCGGCGGTCCTTGTAGTCGTCCATCTTCCGCCGGTGTTCGGCGGTGAACGCGTCCCGGGCCGCCTTCTCGCCCCGGCTGAACCGGTCGTCGACCAGCTTGTCCAGACCCTCCAGGATCGTCTCGACGTCCTTCTTCATCGTGTCGAAGACGCCTTGCAGGACCGCCGTGACCTGGGCCCGCTTCTCCTCGTCCCGGCTCTTCGTGCCCTTCTTGCCCGTGTCGACCTGCTGCCCGGTACGGGCCCGCTGCGCGCCCATCGCGCCCATGGCCGCGGTGCCGAGCCGCTTCGCCTGCGCGGTGGAGGCGCGCAGCTCGGCCGCCTCGTGCCTGCGCACCTGTCCGGGGGCGGTGCCGGAGTGCCGCTCGGCGGCCTTCTTCTCGCCCAGCGCCTTGGTGAACGCCGGTTCGTTGGACTTGCGCAACTGGCCCTCGGTGACCTGCGCGTCCGACATCCGGCGCTCGACCTCGGCCGGTCCGGCCGACATGTCGGTGGCCGACGGCGGCAGCCTGTCCGGTACGGCCTGTGCGGGGTCGGGCGCGCCCGGAACACCCGGCGGCCGGTCCGGGCTCATCGGCACGACCTTCTTGGGCACGGCCGCCGACGTGTCCGGCGGGGCGGCGGTCGTGGTGGCGATCTGCTCCGCCGAGTCCGACTTGCCCTCGCCGACCCTGCCGTGCACCTCCGCCCGGACCTCGTCGGCCTTCCCCGAGTCCGCGAACTTGTCCGCCTCGTCGAGGTTCTTGGGGGCCTTGTCCGCGATCGCCTTCTCGACCGCCCGGATGAACGCGTCCTTGTCGAACTCCTTCGGCTCGGCCTCGTTCATCTTCTCGGCGTTGGCGGCCTTGCCCTGCGCCACCTCGTCGTCCTTCGGCGGCAGCGCGGCGTCCTGCGCGCCCGCCGCCTCGGCACGCGGCGGCGGGTGCGACGCGGCCAGCGCCCGCTTCTTGCGGTGTACGTCCTTCTTCAGTGAGGCGAACTTGGGGTCCGCGTCCGGCCCCGGCCGGGCCTTCACCTCCGGACCGGCGCCGGAGGCCGCCTGCGCCTCCCCCTCCGCGGCCCGCACCGGAGCCGCGACGGCATCCGCCCCGGCGCGGCCGGCCGCCGCGACGGCGCCGTTGCCGACCATGTCCTGCGCGGCGAGCGCCGGCCGCCCGGGGTGGGGCGGGGCCGGCGCCGTTCGGCCCGCGCCCGCGAGGGCCGCCGTCACCTCCGCGTTGGACGCGGCGTGCGCCGGGGGCGGGGCGGAACCGGCCGTCTGCGGCCGCTGCTTCGCCGGCGCGGACACCGCGGACGACGCCGTCGGCCGCACCGCGAGAGCCTTCGGCACTGGCATGGGACCCGATCCCTCCCGGCAGGTCGGTGACGACAGGCGCCCGGCGCCCCGGGGACCCCCCGACGCAGTGTGCCGACACGGGTGTGACCAGTCCGTCACCCTTACGTCCCGCAAAGCGTCTCCGCACGCGGCGCAGGGGGGTGCCGTCGTCGTCGATCCGCGGGAGACCGCGCAAGAAGCCCTGAAAATGGAGTACGGCGGCCCGAGGCGAACTTCTCGTGCCGGGCGGACAAGCGTCGAATCAGACGGACGGCGTGTTCACCAGCCGCTGGGCCAGTTCCCCGACCTCCACGAGCAGTCCGGCGGGCTCCTGATCCAGGTCAAGGGCGTGTTGATGGATGACGGTGCCCGCGTGACGCACCTGATGCGCGGTGTGCGGGGCATTGCCCTTCGCGTACACGAGATGACCTTCGCGCAGACCGAGGGCTGTGCAGTACGCCAGCATCTGGTACAGGTCGGCATCGGGATAGCCGCCCCGTTTCTCCGCCTTGTACTTGGCGTCCACGACCGCGCACGGGGTGCCGTCGGGCCCGTACAGCACGAAGTCAGGTCTCATGCTGACAGCGGCGGCCTCATCGAGGTGGTGCGTGTCCTGAAGCCGGACGGTGTAACCCGGGCCCCTTGTCCGGATCGCCTCCCGCAGGGCAACCGTCACGAAGTCCTCGAAGAGTTTGTTCATGTCGAACAGGAACCCGTCGATGCGCAACCCGCCCGGCGAGTGCTCGGCGGAGATGCCGTCCGAGATCGCACGGGCGAGATGCAGGGCATGGTGGTACCGGGCGTTGAGACGGGTGGGGAGCCAGTCGGGGACCGGCTGCCCGCGTACGACCGCGGTCACATCGGCTAGCCGGGCGCGCTGGTGCAACAGCCTGCGACGTACGTCGCGCGGCACACCGGGCAGGCGGAGGAGACGTTCGACGGCCGTGCGCAGGATGCGGTTCTCCGCTATGTCGGTGGTGAACTCGTCGTACGCCACCTCCACCGGCACTGTCGCTCCGAAGCGACGCCGTATCTGCTCGGCTTCCCGCAGCCGTCCGCGCAGGACGAGGGCACTCCCCTCCGTGGCCTTGTACCCCTGCAGCAGTCCTTGCCGTAGCGCACGGTCCACTTGTCGCTCCACCGCGTGGGCGAGTGCGGGCACCAGATCACGGTGCTCAGCGACCTCGACTTCCCCGTCCCGCCACGTCCTATGGGGAGCAAGGCTGTAGCCGAGCAGGAAGAAGAGGCGGACGACGGGCACCTTGGGAGTCACGCGCACGGTGACCGGATCACCGCCCGGCACGGTCACAGCGACCGCCCCGACCTTGCTGCCCGCCCGCAGCGACCAGTGTCCCGGGGCGTACGGATCGGGGATCGCGTCCACGATCCCGGCGCCGGCGAGCGCGCGGCCGATGGGATCGGGAAGCGCACGGCGAACGGCCGGGGCGTGCTCCACCAGCTCCACGGACTCGCCAGGGCCCACGGTTCGCGCCGCAGAGGTCACCCCAGCGACTCCCGCAGCGCGGCCAGCCCGTACCGTCGCTCGACGTCCACGCCCTCTCCGTAGTGGTGCTCCTCCAACAGCGGAAGAATCTTCGTCCGCCAAGTCCGCTCCAGACCACCCTCCCGGTGGACGCCCTTCTTCATCAGATACGAAGGCCCGATACGGAAGTCCGCGTCGTCGATACGGGAGTTGAGCGCGTCAAGCAGATCGGCGGGCTCGGTGTCCTTGCCCTCTCTCTCCAGCCAGCGGCGCAGCAGACCGCTCGTCGGCTGGGTACGCGGCGACAGCTCCACGAACGCGAACCGGCGGCGCATCGCCGCGTCCACGAGGGCGATCGAGCGGTCGGCGGTGTTCATGGTGCCGATCACGAACAGGTTCGGCGGCAGCGCGAAGTCGTCGCCGGAGTAGGTGAGACGCACCGACTTGTTGCGGTACTCCAGCAGGAAGTACAGCTCGCCGAAGACCTTCGCCAGGTTGGCCCGGTTGATCTCGTCGATGATCAGGAAGTGCGGGATGTGCCGGTTTCCTTCGCGGGAGGCCAGGTCGGCCAGTTCGCGCAGCGGGCCCGCGGTGAGCCGGAAGGCGACCTCCTTGGTCCGCGGGTCCTCCTGGGGCCGGAAACCCTCGAAGAAGTCCTCATAGGCGTACGACGGATGGAACTGCACGAGCTTCACCTGCTCGGGTCCGCCGCCGAGGAACTCGGCCAACTTCAGGGCCAGGTACGTTTTGCCGGTGCCGGGCGGCCCGTACAGCACCAGCTGGCGGTCGTCCCAGAGCAGGTCCCGCACCTCGCGCAGCCACTGGGTGTCGTGCACGAGGAGTTCCTCGGCCAGCTCGTCGGTCGGCTCGGGCAGCTCGAGCTCGCGGCGGGCGATGATCGCCGGGATGTCCGTGCCGGGGTCCCGTTCCACGGCCTCCGCCTCCTCGACCAGCTCCTCGTCGGTCAGGCCGAGGCCCTCGACATGGGCCTGGACCGAGGTGAGGTCGACGACGTCGTGCTGGATGGACAGCTTCTGCTGGAGCTCCTCCGGAAGTTCGTCGTACGCGTGCCCGACGGGCTGCCACTCCACCGGTCGGCGCAGGTTGGAGCGCCGGTCCTCCGACTGGATCTGCTCCGCCTCACCGGTGATCTCACCGACGTACAGGTGTCCGCCGGAGATGGTGCACACGGTGTCGCCCGGCTTCATCCGGGACAGGAAGGCGTGGAGATCCTCGACGAGTTGCTGCTGCTGGCTGTATGTGGCCGTGGACTCGTAGTCCTCCTGCACCAGGGTGCGCAGCTCGTCCTTGCCGGCACCCTGCCGGACGCCCTGACGAAGACGGGAGGCGGCGAGGGTGACGAGTCCCTCCGGGAGCCACTGACGCCGGACCAGGTCGAGGCCCGAGACGTTCGAACCACGAATCAGCCACAAGCGGTTGGGTACGGCCGTGGACGTCCCGAAATGGTCGATGAGTGCGCGGCCGTCGGCGGACTTCCACACCCCCCACCCGTTGACACTGCAGCCCATGAGGATCTCGGCGGCGGCCGACGGCGAGGTGCACTCGATGTCCGACACGGTCTCCAGATATCCCCGCCAACGCTCGGACCTGCGGATCACGCCCGTGTCGATCAACCGCTGCCGCGTGTAGTACGACGGTGGTTTGCGCGCGGCGAACGAAGGCACGGTGTTGGCCCGGACCGGGGAACCCGCCAGGACGACGAACATCCGGCTGCCCTTCGCGCCCTTCTCCCGCAGCAGTTTCCCCCGGGCCACCATCTTCCCGTTCGGCAGCCTCAGCCGGAACTCGGGAAACTCGTCGGTCATGGATCCCCCCAGCACGCACCGCGTCCGATCTTGTCTGCAGCGTACCGGCCACCGCTGACAGCCCGGCTTCCCGGGCCCACGACCCGGCTTCCTAGGATGTCCTTTCGTATCCGGGAGGGGACCGCATGTCAGTGAGCGGTACGGACGGGCTGTGGGAGCAGGAGTTCCGGCAGCGGCGGGCGGACTGGCTGGAGATCAGGGCCGGGGACCTCGCCGCCGTGCTGGAGACCACCGGCCCTCAGTTGTACAAGCTGCTTCCTGCCGATCTCGGTGACCGGACGCTGGTCGCGGCGGTGACGGTCGCGCGGGTGGCCGCGGACGAGGCACGTGCCCAGCCCGTGGCGGAGACCGTCCGCTGGCTGGAGCGGCTGGTTGCGGGGGCGCACCTCCACGATCTGGAGGGAGCGGTGCGAGAACTCCGGTCCCGGCTCGCGATGAGCGGCGAACCGGCCCTGTGGTCCTGGAACGCCGAGGGCTGGGAGGAGATGCTGCTGTGGCGTTGGAGGCGGGCCCAGCCGCGAACCGGTGACACGGCCGCGGACTTCGCGGGGTGGCGGGCGCGTTGGTCGGCGGAGATCCCGTGGAACCATGAGATCGACCGCCCGGAGTCGATGCCACGCCGACACGGCCGCCAACTCCTCACCCTCGCCGAGTTCTTCGCCGGTGAGCCGGAGCCGCTGCGGCTTCTGGCGCAGGCCGTGCTGGACGCGCCCGGCACGGCTGCCGCGGTCCAGGACGCGGTGCTGCTGCGGGAGGAGCACCTCCAGGGCGGGGGGCACCTGGTGTGGCTGGCCGAGCAGCAGGCCTGCGTCGAACAGCTGGAGACGTGGCGCCGCACCCATCAGGCCACGGCATCGGAGGCCGGCCGGGCGTTCCTCGCGGAGCTGTCCGAAGCGGTCAAGCGATACATGTCGCTCGTCCTCCAGCCCGTCGTCGACGCCCTCTCCACGTGTGAGCGGACCCTCCTCAACGACAGCAGGTCCGGTGCGGGGCGCTCTGCCGCCGATTACCTGGACGCGTTCCTCGACGCGCAGGAACAGCCAGGCGAGGACGCCTGGTGGGACGAGCGGCTCGGCGCGCACGTCGAGCAGCTGGCGCGGGAGCGTCATGACCGGGGCGAGCTCACCTGGCACGGCATGCTCGGCACGGTCCCCGTCTGGTACCGAGTCGTCACCTCCCGGGAGGAGCGGGCAGCCGCGCTGGCCTACTCCGGGAGGCCGTCGACGTCCGTCGTGCGTGTCAGGACCGGCGCGGCGCCCCAGAGCCAGCTGTCCGACCTGTTCGGTTTCGGGGGCTTGGGGGACGAGTACGAGGAGTGGTACCCGGAACCCGGCATCGAGATCGGCTACGCCCCGGACAACGCGTTCGACATGTGCGCACTGCTGGCGGTCGCCCGACTCGGTCACGCGCGGCTGGAGTTCCTGGTGCGGCGCGCCGACGGGAGTTTCCGGCGTCTTCGTACGGTGCGGGCGCAGGTCCGTGGAGACGACTCCGTCGCCTGGCGGCACCGGGCGCTCAAGGCGCTGGCGGAGCTGGTCCCGGACCCGGAGGACCTGGCGGACCTCATCGCCCGGGAGGGCGTCGACGGCACGGACGAGAGCGATGCGGTGGACGCCCGGACGCGCGTCGACGGCCGCATGAAGCCCGACTCCGACACCTCCGGGTCGGGAGCCGGGCCCGCGCGCGACGGACTGCCCGAGGCACTGCTCGGCAAGGTCAGGGCGCTGCTGCGGAAGTCGGAGAACCCGGCGGCCACCGATGACGAGGCCCGCGTCTACCTGGACAAGGCCTACCAACTCATGGCCAAGTACGGCATCGAGCAGGCCATGCTCGACGACGTGACCGAGCCGGAGCGGCCGGTGGACCGGACCGTCGATCTGCACCCGCCCTACGTCAAGGAGGGGCGTCGGCTGCTCGCCAGGATCGGCTATGAGATGCGCTGCCGATCGGTATACCCCGGCGGGAAGGACAACCGTCACCGCGTACACCTCTTCGGTTTCGAGGCCGACATCCAAGCCACCGAAGTACTGTTCGCGAGCCTGCGTCTGCAGATGCTGGAGGGCGCGGACCGCGCGGACCGCGTGCACCGCCCCGAGGGCGAGGACGCCCGTGCCTACAAGCGCTCCTGGATGCTCGGCTTCATCCGGGAGGTGACCGCGCGGATCGGTGCCGCCCAGCGGAGCGCCGGCGCCGCGGCCGAGGCGGAGAGCAAAACGAGCGGGACGGGCGGCCGCAGTGTCGCTCTGGTCCTCGCGGACCGGACGACGGTGGTGGAGGCACGACTCGCCGCTCAGTACCCGAAGCTCGGCAAGACGCGTCCGACGAAGTTCAAGGGCACCGGCTACTGGCAAGGGGTGACCGACGGACGGGACGCGGACATCGGTGGTCCGGCCTTTGACGGGCCGGCCTTCGACGAGTAGGCCGTGACCAGGGTGGTCGTCCGGCCGTCTCCGTCAGGTCCGCGACGCGACGGCGTCCGGACCGCCTGCCCTGCCCTGCCCGCATGAGGACGGGCTCGACGCCACGGCGCCGGGATCCGATACCGGCCCGGCTCCCGGCCGACGCCTGTGCCGGCGAGTCCTGGAAGACCCACGGAAAGCCACCCGGGCTCAAGACGCGTTGTAAGGTAGGGCTACGCCCTTGACCTGCAAAAACGCAGGCAGGGAGCCTATTTCGGGAGTATTTCGATGCTTCGTACCATGTTCAAATCCAAGATCCACCGCGCCACCGTCACCCAGGCCGACCTGCACTACGTGGGATCCGTGACGATCGACGCCGACCTCCTCGACGCCGCCGACCTGTTGCCCGGGGAACTGGTGCACATCGTCGACGTCACCAACGGGGCCCGGCTGGAGACGTACGTCATCGAGGGGGAGCGCGGGTCCGGGGTCGTCGGGATCAACGGGGCCGCCGCCCATCTCGTGCACCCCGGTGACCTGGTGATCATCATCAGCTACGCTCAGGTCACCGACGCGGAGGCCCGTGAGCTGCGGCCCCGCGTCGTGCATGTCGACGCCGGCAACCGGATCGTGTCGCTCGGCGCCGACCCGTCCGAGCCCGTGCCCGGTTCGGACCAGCAGCGCAGCCCGCAGGCCGTAGGGGCCTGACCGGCTGACCGGTGGACTAGGAGCGTGCGTGACCATGAGCGAGACCGAGATCCGCGACGACCGGGCGGCGGGCCGTCTGGAGGCCGTCGGCGACGGTGAGGTGGTCGGCCGCATCGAGTACTTCGTGCTGGAGTCGCCCGCGCGCGCCCTGGTCCCCGTCCACACCATCGTCGAGCCCGCCCACGAGGGCAAGGGCATCGCCGGATCGCTCGCCCGCGAGCTGTACGCCCTCGCCGAGCGCGAGGGCGTCCCGGTGGCCCCGCTGTGCCCGTACGTCGTCAAGTGGGCCGAACGCCACCCGGAGACCGCCCCGCCGGCCGACCCCGCGCTCCTGTCCGCCGCCAAGGACTGGCTGCGCGCCCACCCCGGGCGGTTCTGAGCGGGAGCGGATCGTCGTACCGCGTGCCGGAGACCACCCGCGCGGAGTCGTCCCGGTGGTGCCGTCGAGTGCCCTCGGGCGCCTCGGGTGAGTGGCCGCGCGGGCTCCGGGTAGGCGGGGGAGTAGTCCAGAGGCGACGTCCCGTGACAGCGCGGAGGGCATCATGACCAACCCGCATCCCGACCCGGTCCCGCCCGCTCCGGCCCCGGGCCCCGGCCCGAGCCCGACTCCGCCGGATCCCTATCCGAGCCCGGTCCCGGAGCCGGAGCCGGTCCCGGCGCCGGCCCCGGTCCCGCCGGGCCCCGACCCCACGCCGCCCCCGGCGCCGCCCCACCCGGGCCCGCCAGGGCCGTCCCCGTCCCCCATCCCGCCGGGTCCGGAACCGGTCCCGAGCCCCGAACCAGGCCCTCCCCTCACCTGAGCGCCCGGACACCGGCACACCAAGCGGCGCCCGCCGGCACAGGAGCGCGGACCACCGCGCGCCGAGCCATCGCGGACCCGCCGGATGCCCCGGGCGCCCCGGCCGAGCCCGCGCGCCACGTGCCCGTGACGCCCGGGCCGGCCGTGACGCGACCGCCCTCCGGCGGCGCGCCCGGACCGGCCGGGCCGTGCCACAGTGCTTGCCGGCCGTCCAGGCGATGGTCGCGCCGCGCGGATCGCCGCCGTCCCGAGAGGGTCTACCACTCCCTGCACCGCGGCCCGGCTCCCGCGACTCCCCGCCCCGGCATCGCGGCCGTGGTCCCTTGATCCCCCCCCGCACCCCGCACCGCGGCCGTGGTCCCGCGACTCCCCGCCCCCGCACCGCGGCCGTGCCGGAACTGCTCCCCGCGGCGTACGGCCGAGCAGCGGACGAAGACCCCGGCCGCGCGGGTAGTGGCCCCTCGCCCGCGGGTGGTGGCCTGTCGTCCGCGGGCGGCCGGGCGGCCGGGCGCACGGTCCACGCCGAGACCGCACCCCGGCCCCCGGCAGGCGGTCCCGGTCCGCTACGCCGTGACCTCGTCCCGCTCCCCGCCCCACAGCGTGTGGAACGTGCCCTCGCGGTCCACCCTGCGGTACGTGTGCGCGCCGAAGAAGTCGCGCTGGCCCTGGGTCAGGGCCGCGGGCAGCCGCGGGGAGCGCAGGCCGTCGTAGTAGGCCAGGGCCGCCGCGAAACCGGGCGTCGGCACTCCCTGCCGTACCGCCGCGATCTGCACCTCGCGCCAGTCGTCCTGCGCGTCGGCGATCTCGCGGGCGAACGTCTCGTCCGACAGCAGGCTCGGCAGGTCGGGGCGGGCGTCGTAGGCCTCGCGGATGCGGTCCAGGAACGCGGCGCGGATGATGCAGCCGCCCCGCCAGATGGAGGCCACCGCGCCGAGGTCGATGTCCCAGCCGTACTCCTCGCTGCCCGCCGCGATCTCGTGGAAGCCCTGGGTGTACGACACGATCTTGGACGCGTACAGCGCCTGCTCCACCCGGTCGGCGAAGGCCGCCGCCTCCGACTCGCTCAGCGCGGACGGCTTCGGACCGGCCAGGTCCCGGGACGCGGCCCGCAGCTCCGCGTGCCCGGACAGGGACCGGGCGAAGACCGCCTCGGCGATGCCGGACACCGGGACGCCCAGGTCCAGCGCGATCTGCACGGTCCAGCGGCCGGTGCCCTTCTGCTCGGCCTGGTCCACCACCACGTCCACGAACGGCTTGCCGGTGGCCGCGTCCACGTGGGACAGCACCTCGGCGGTGATCTCGATCAGATAGGAGTCCAGCCGGCCCGTGTTCCAGGTGCGGAAGATGTCCGCGATCTGCGCGGGGGAGTACCCGGCGACGTCGCGCAGCAGCTGGTACGCCTCCCCGATCAGCTGCATGTCGGCGTACTCGATGCCGTTGTGGACCATCTTCACGAAGTGCCCGGCACCGTCGGGACCCACGTGCGTCACGCACGGCGCGCCGTCGGCCGCCTTCGCGGAGATCTTCTCCAGCATGGGGCCCAGCGACTCGTACGACTCCACGGACCCGCCCGGCATGATGCTCGGCCCGTGCAGCGCGCCCTCCTCGCCGCCGGAGATGCCCGCGCCGACGAAGTGGATGCCCCGCTCGCGCAGCTCCCGCTCCCGGCGCCGGGTGTCCGCGAAGTGCGCGTTGCCACCGTCGATGATCATGTCACCGGGCTCCAGCAGCGGTGCGAACTCCTTGATCACCGCGTCCGTCGGCTCACCCGCCTTGACCATGACGACCAGGCGGCGCGGGCGCTCGAGCGCCGCCACGAACTCCTCGGCGGTCTCGGCCGCGACGAAGTCGCCCTCGTGCCCGAACTCGTCCACCAGTGTCTTCGTGCGCGACACCGTACGGTTGTGCACGGCGACCGTGTAGCCGTTGCGCGCGAAGTTACGGGCGAGGTTGCGGCCCATCACCGCGAGGCCCGTGACACCGATCTGCGCTGAAGTGCTCATACCGCCTGCTCCCTGGTTGCCTCATGTCTACGGCTCCGTCGGTACGGGACCATGCCCATCCTGACGTGCCCCGACAGGGAGCGCACGGCCGACCCGCCCACACGGTCGCGCGGCCGGAGTGGCCTGCGTCTCGCCACCGGCCGGCACCCGGCTCAACGAGGGGGTGTTCCCGGCCACTTGGGCGGTCCGGCAGGCCGATTCCCCGTCTTGTCATGGCCTGTTCGCGGCGCTTACCTTTGCCCCTCCTGACGCATGCCGAGGGGAATTCGGACATGGCCGTACGCGGCCGGCACCGCCGGTACCAGCCGAACAGGATCAACCGCGCCTCACTCACCGTCACCGCGAGCGGCGCCGGCCTCGCCATCCCGCTGGTCGCCGCCGGCACCGCGCACGCCGCCGACGCGGCCACCTGGAACAAGGTCGCCGCCTGCGAGTCCAGCGGCAACTGGAGCGTCAACACCGGCAACGGCTACTACGGCGGGCTGCAGTTCACCCAGTCCACCTGGGCGGCGTACGGCGGCACCCGCTACGCGCCGCGCGCCGACCTGGCGAGCCGGGACCAGCAGATCGCCGTCGCCGAGAAGGTCCTGGACGGGCAGGGGCCCGGCGCCTGGCCGGCGTGCTCGCCCCGCGCCGGGCTCGCCCGGGGCGGCACCGGGTCCGACGTCCACCCCGGCTCCGCGGGCGCGCGCCCGGTGTCCTCCCTCAAGGACGCGCAGCCGCAGACCACCCCGCAGTCCCGCGCGGGCCGGGCCCGGATGTACACCGTGGTGCACGGGGACACCCTCTCCGGCATCGCCGGCGAGCAGCGCGTCCCGGGCGGCTGGCGGTCGCTGTTCGCGGCCAACCGCGCCACGATCGGCTCCGATCCCGACCTGATCATGCCGGGGCAGAGACTCGGCCTGAACGGCACCCCCACCAGGCCCGCGCCCCCCAAGTCCCCGCAGCGCAAAGCTCCTTCGCAGCACCCCGGTACGCACCACACCCCGTCCCCGGCCCGGCACGCGCGCGTCGCCCCGGTGAGCGCGTCCGTCGGCACCGGCTACCACGTGGCCGGTTCGCACTGGTCGAAGGGCTATCACACCGGCGTCGACTTCCTCGTCCCGACCGGCACCTCCGTGAAGGCGGTGGCGGCCGGCCACGTGGTGTCCGCGGGCTGGGGCGGATCGTACGGCTACCAGGTGGTGCTGCGGCACGCCGACGGCCGCTACACGCAGTACGCCCACCTGTCCGCCATCTCCGTGCGGGCCGGTCAGGACGTCACCGCGGGCCGGCCCATCGGCCGCTCCGGCTCCACGGGCAACGTCACGGGCCCGCACCTGCACTTCGAGGTGCGGACGGGGCCCGGTTTCGGTTCGGACGTCGACCCGCTCGCCTACCTCCGGGCCGGCGGCGTCAGCATCTGACGCGGACACGGTGCCGGCAGCGGGACCGGCACCGGAACCGGCAGCGCGACCGGGACGTGGAAGCGCACGGACAGCGGGATGTACGGCGCGGGGGACGCGCCACCGCCCGCCGGCGCGTACGGCACCGGGGGAGCGTCCTCGTCCGCGGGGACGTACGGCGCCGGGAGCGCGTCCACGCTCGCCGGGGCGTACGGCGCCGAGGGCAGCCCGTCGGCCGGCCCAGCGGCGCCGCCGGCCCCCGCGCCGCCGTCGGCTTCGGCCCCGCGCCCGGTCTCCGGCCCCGGCCCGCCGTCGGCCGTGCCCGGCACGCGCGGCTCGCGCAGCACCGTCCCGGCCGCCTCGGTCCCGGCGGCCGCCCGGCCGGCTCCCTGCGTCCCGGCGCCGCTCGTGGGGCGCCCGGACCGGTCCGCTCCCCTCCGCGCGACCCTGCCCGCCCCCGCGTCCACCGCCCCGCGCTGCCGTGGCACCCCGGGGCACGCCTTCCCGGCGGCACGGACCGGCCGGGCGGCGTCCGGCGACGCGTGCACGGACGCCGCGGCGGGGGCGGTCGAGGCAACAGCCGGCGCGGGAGCGACCGGCGAAGACGCCGCCGGGACCGCCGGCTCGGGAGCGGCCGGTGACGCGTGCGCCGTGGCGGCCGGCCGGACGCCCGTCCGGCTCCCGCCCGGGTTCTCCGCCCGGGCTTCGCCCCGGCCCTCGGTGCTCTTAGCGGTCTGCGTGTTCTCCAGCCGTTCCGTCGTCAGCATGATCAGGCCCCCCGCCGCCACGACCCCGCAGCCGAGGGCGAGCAGCGTGCCCTCCGTGCCGTGGCGGAAGGTCTCGCCGAACATCAGGACGCCGACCGCGGCGGCCAGCACCGGATTGACCACCGTCAGCGTGGCCAGCGGGGCGGCGAGGCCGCCGTGCCGGTAGGACAGCTGGGACAGCAGGACGCCGGCTGCCGAGAACGCGGCGATCACCCCGAGCGAGGGCAGGTCGCCGAGGCCGATGCCGTGGGTCCAGTCCACGGCCACGGTCTTGGTGAACACCGAGGACATGCCGAAGGCGACACCGGAGGCGGTGGCGAGCAGCACGCTGCGCACCGCCGGGTGCCGGTGCACGGCCAGCCCGGCGAAGGCCAGCGCCGCCACCGCCGCGCCGGTGACCAGCGCGACGGCCAGCCGCTGCCCGGCGGCCAGGGAGTGCGTGGCGGAGGAGCCGACCAGGGACAGCACTCCGGCGAGGCCCGCCGTGGCCATGAGGGCGCCGCGCCAGGCGGTCGCCCCGGCCCGGCGGCCGACGCACAGCGCCGCCATGGGCAGGGCGAAGACGATGGTCAGCGCGCCGAGCGGCTGGACCAGGCTGAGCGGCCCGCAGGCCAGCGCCACGACGTGCAGCACGCCGCCGAGACCGTTGAGCGCGAGCGCCCCCCACCAGCCGGGCCGGCGCAGCGGGACGCCGCCGGTGGACGACACCGCCACCCGCTCCTGCGCGATCGCTCCGCCCGCGTAGGCGAGGGCGGAGACGACCGACAGCAGCACGGACAGCGCCAGGGCGCTCATCGGCGTCTCCTCGGGGGGCGGTGGGCGTCCTGGGCCCGTATGCGATCGGCTTCCATGGTCACCACTCTGCCCGCCCGTGATCTTCCCGTCGTCGTACCTGAGCGCAATGCCTCCTACTGCTTTTGGAGTACACCGGAGCGCCGATCACTTGTTGGCGGGCCGGTTCCCGGCGGACACCGCCCGCCGTACCGGCCGGACGGACACCCGCCGTCCCGGCCCGGCGGCACGCCTGGTAGGAGTGCCTGTCGTGCACCTCGATCCCGCTCTCGCCGCGCTCCGCCCGCTGGGCGGCTTCTTCGTCCTGCGCACGCCCGCCGACCCGCCCGGCGGCACGGCCCCGCACCGGCTGCCGGCCCTCGCGGACGGCTACGCGCGGCAGACGCCGTGCGACCGGGATCCGGTGGCCGCGCGGGTCGCCGTCGTCGCGGAGCGGCTGCGGACCTTCGAGCCGCGGGTGGCCGCCTCCCTCGCCCAGCAGGGGCTGGCCGCCCGGCTGTGGTCGGCGGCCCTGGGCTGCGCCGTCCTGTACGGCGAGCTGCCCGACCTGGACCCCCGCCTGCTGCGCTGGGACGTGCACGCCAGCGCCCCCGACGACCTGTGGCTCACCGAGGTGCGCCCCCTGCCCGGGGACGCGCCCACCCTCGCCGACACCGTGCTGCACGGCCATCTGGAGCCCTTGGCCGCGGTGCTGCGGACCCGCTACGGCGTCGCGGCCGGCCTGCTGTGGGGCAACGCGGGCTCCGCGCTGGCCGCGACCGCCCGGGAACTGGGCCGCAAGGCCCGTGCCCACGGCCGCGGCGACGTGGCGGCCCGCACCCGTGCCCTCACCGCCGAGCTGTTCGCCCATCCGCTGCTCCAGGCCAGTGGGGTGCGCGCCGGCACGTCGTTCCGGCGCCGCAGCTGCTGCCTGTACTACCGGGTGCCGGGCGGCGGCCTGTGCGGCGACTGCTGTCTCACCCGCCCCCCGCGCCCCGCCCCGCCCGCGAGCTGACCCGCCCGGCTCCGCATCCGCCGGGCGCCCGAGCCGCGGAGGGCCGTACCGCTCCACAGGGCCGCGCGCGACGCGTTCCACGTCAATCGCTCGGAATGCCCGGGTTCGCGCCGCGCGCCCCTCAGGATGCAGGCAACGATGTCCAACCCGCGGAGGTCATCCGACATGAGAGGGACCCGGCGCACGCGCTGGTGCATGGCCGGGGTGATGGCAGCGTCCGCGCTGATCGCCACCCCCGCCGCACGGGCCGAGGAGCGGATCGACGGCCGCCTCACCGAGCAGGTCAACCCGTTCATCGGGAGCCGGAACGAGGGCAACACCTTCCCCGGCGCCGCCGTGCCCTTCGGCATGGTGCAGCTCTCCCCGGACACCGGGCACAGCACCGGCTACGACTACGCGCAGAACCGTATCCGCGGCTTCTCCCTGGTCCATCTCTCCGGCGTCGGCTGCCGCGTCGGCGGCGACCTGCCCGTGCTGCCCACCACCGGTGACGTCACCCGGACGGACTACGCGCAGTACGCGGCGGCCTTCTCGCACGACGACGAGGAGGCGAGCCCCGGCTACTACCGGGTCGGCCTCGGCTCCGGCATCCGCGCCGAGCTGACCGCCACCGCCCGCACCGGCGTGCAGCGCTACACCTTCCCGGCCACGCGGAAGGCCAACGTCCTGCTGAACGCGGCCCAGGCGCTGCACAAGCCGGTGGGCAGCGCGGTGGAGATCCTGGACGACCACACCGTGCGCACCGAGATCACCGGCCACGGCTTCTGCCGGGACACCGGCCCCTACACCGTCCACACGATCACCCGCTTCAGCCGGCCCTTCACCGCCCACGGCACCTGGTCCGGCCCCACCATCACCCCCGGCGCCCGCACCGGGACCGGCGGCGCCTACCTCCGCTTCGACACCACCCGGGACCGCACGGTCGAGGCGACCACCGCGCTGTCGTACGTGGACGCGCGCGGCGCCGCGGCCAACCTGCGCGCCGAGGGCGGCCGGTCCTTCGACGCCGTGCGCCACCGGGCCCGCGAGGAGTGGGAGCGCCGGCTCTCCGCCGTCCGGGTGCGGGGCGGCACGCCCGCGCTGCGCCGGACCTTCTACTCGTCGCTGTACCGCGCCCACCTCGCGCCCAACGTCGGCGGCGACGCCGACGGCCGCTACCTCGGCTGGGACCGCCGGGTCCACCGCGCCCGGGGCTTCACCTACTACCAGAACTGGTCGCTGTGGGACACCTACCGCACCCAGGCCCAGCTGCTGGCCCTGCTCGCGCCGCGCGAGGCCCGGGACATGGCCCGGTCCGTGGTCGCCGTCGACGAGGACGGCGGCTGGCTGCCCAAGTGGGGCTACGGCCCGGTCGAGACCAACATCATGACCGGCGACCCGGTCACCCCCTTCCTGACCACCGCCTACCACTCCGGCCTGCTGAAGGGCTTCGAGGAGCGGGCCTACCGGGCGCTGCGCAAGAACGCCGACGGCGTCCCGCCGGCCGCGTACCCGGGCGTCGGCCGGGAGGCCAACGCCGAGTACATCGCCAAGGGTTTCGCCCCCTACGTCAAGGGCCGGCCGTACGCCAAGGCGGGCGACTCCGACTACCACTACGGCGCCTCGGCCACCCTGGAGTACGCGCTCGCCGACGCCATGCTGGCGCAGATGGCCCGCGGCCTCGGGCATCACGCGGACGCCGCCCGCTACGCCGCCCGCTCGCGCGCCTACCGGAACATCTTCGACCCCGCCACCGGCTTCTTCCGCGCCCGGGACGCCTCCGGCGCCTTCGCCGGCCCGCCCGACCCGGCCCGCGGCACCGGCTTCCACGAGGGCACGGCCTGGCAGTACCAGTGGCTCGTCCCGCAGGACCTCCCCGGCCTGACGGCGCTGCTCGGCGGCGCCCGCGCGGCCGAGGCCCGCCTGGACTCCTTCTTCGCCTACGACCGGCTGCTCGCCGACCCGGAGCGGACCGCGCGCGAGGTGTGGGTGCACGGCGACCCGTACGCCTACTACAACGCCGCCGTCTACAACCCGATGAACGAGCCGGACCTCATCGCGCCGTACACCTACCTCTCCACCGGCCACCCCTGGAAGACCACGGACGTGGTGCACGCGGCGCTGACCCTGTTCACCGACAGCCCCGAGGGTCTGACCGGCAACGACGACCTGGGCACCATGTCCGCCTGGCACGTGCTGTCGGCCATCGGGCTGTTCCCGGTCCAGCCCGGTTACGGCACCTGGGGCCTGACCACCCCGGTGTTCGACCGGACCGACCTGACCCTGGACCGCCGCTGGTGGCCGGGCGGCCGGCTCACCGTGACCGCGCCCGGCACCTCGGCCGCCCACCGCTACGTCCAGGCCGTACGCACCGACGGGACACCGCACGCACGGACCTATCTGACGACCGGCGCGCTGCGCTCCCTCGGCTCCCTCGCGTTCACCGTGGGCCCGCGCCCGTCCGCCTGGGGCACCTCGCCCGGGGCGGCGCCGCCCGTCCTCGGGTGACCGTGCCGCACCGCCGATCCACCCGTCGCCGACGTGTGAGGCAAGCCCGTGACGTCCGACCTGCTCGCTCCCCTCGACCTGGCCTTCTGGAACATGGAGTCCGACCGGCACCCGATGCACCTCGGCGCGCTCGGGGTCTTCGGCGCGCTCTCGCCCACCGCCGGCGCGCACGCCGCGGACCTGCTCGCCGCGCGCGCCGCCGCCGTGCCCGGTCTGCGCCTGCGCATCCGCGACCTGTGGCAGCCGCACGCCTTCGGCGGCGCCGCCCGTGAGGCCGCCCCGGACTTCGACCCGCTCGACCACGTCCGGCTGCACGCCCCCGCCGACGACTTCCACGCGGTCGCCGGACGGCTCCTGGAGCGCCCGCTGGAACGCGGCCGGCCGCCGTGGGAGGCGCATGTGCTGCCCGGCGCCGACGGGGTGTCCTTCGCGGTGCTCTTCAAGTTCCACCACGCCCTCGCCGACGGGCTGCGCGCGCTCGAACTCGCCGCCGGCGTCCTGGACCCGTTGGGGCTGCCCGAGCGCGCGCCCCGCGCCGCCGGACCGCGGCGCCGCCCGCTGCCCGACGCGCGCGGGCTGCCCGCCCGGGTCCCCGGACTGGTCCGGGGCGCGCTCTGCGATCTCGGCCGGACCCTGGACATCGGCGCCTCGCTGGCCCGCTCCACCCTCGGCATGCGCCCCTGCCCCGCGCTCACCTCCGTGCCCAGCGGCACCCGCCGCACCGCCGGGGTCGTCCTCGACATCGACGACGTGCACCGGGTGCGCAAGAGCGCCGGCGGCACGGTGAACGACGTCCTCGTCGCCGTCGTCGCCGGGGCCCTGCGCCGCTGGCTGGACGAGCGCGGCGACGGCAGCGCGGGCGTGGCGCCGCGCGCCCTGATCCCCGTCTCCCGGCGCCGTCCGCACGCCGCCCAGCCGCAGGGCAACCGGCTCTCCGGCTACCTGGTGCGGCTTCCGGTGCACGAGGGCGACCCGCTCGGCCGGCTGCACACCGTGCGCACCGCGATGGCCCGCAACAAGGACGCGGGACCCGACCGGGGCGCCGGCGCCGTGGCCCTGCTCGCCGACCACGTCCCGGCGCTCGGCCACCGGCTCGGCGGGCCGCTGGTCGGCCAGGCCGCCCGGCTGTGGTTCGACATCCTCGTCACCAGCGTGCCGCTGCCCGGCTTCGGGCTGCGGCTCGGCGGCCAGGAGCTGACCGAGGTCTATCCGCTGGCCCCGCTGCCGCCCGGCCAGGCACTGGCGGTCGCGATCTCCACGTATCGCGGGCGCGTGCACTACGGGCTGGTCGCCGACGCGCGGGCCGTACCGGACCTGGACCGGCTCGCGCGAGCGGTGCCGGCGGAGCTGACGGCACTGCTGACGGCCTGCGACCACTGAGAACCGGTCCAGGTCCGGCGTCGGGCACCGTCCGGTTCGCGCCGCGAAGGCCCGCCCGCGGGGGCGGCTGCGGCTCGTGGCCGAGGGGAGGGGCGGCTTCCCCCGGCGCCGGGGAAGCCGGCCGGGGCGTGCCCGCACCGTCCGGGCGGCCCCCGGCGGGCGCGTCCCGGCCAAACGGCCGGCTCCCGGGGTGCCGCCCGCGCCGTCTTGTGCGATGCGCGCCGGGTGGGGACCGGGCCTGCGGCGGACCCCGGTTCCCGCCCGTATCCGGTGTGCGGGGGGCGGGCCGGCGGCGTTCCGCGGGAGCGGATCCGGCCGCGGTTTGGCCGACCGGCCCGGCGCTCCGTAAAATTCGCTGTTCGAAGGCGGGCGCGAGTCGGAGCGCTGCGCGGGTGACCAGGGAAACGGCAGCGCGATGACGGTGACAGAGGACGGCTCGGCGTCCATGGACGAGATGGTCTACGGGCCCGGGATCGACCCGGAGCGGCTCGCCGTCTGCCTGAGCGTGCTGGAGGAACTGGACCGGCTCGACGTCGACCACCCCGACGCGATCAAGGTGCGCCGGGCCACCTCGCACGTCTACCGCGTGGTCAAGCAGCGCCGCCGCCAGGAACGCCGGGCCGCCAAGACCGCCCACGACCGCGCCGTCACCGAGGCCACCGCCACCGGCTCGGCCGAGCGCATCGACGACGAGACGGAAGGCATCCTGCCCTCCTCGAAGGTGGAGGCCGGCAACATCGCGGGCATACTCCAGCGCCCGCGCTCCTGCTACACCTGCAAGACCCGGTACGTGGAAGTCGACTACTTCTACCACCAGCTCTGTCCCGACTGCGCCCGGCTCAACCGCGCCAAGCGCGACGCCCGCGCCGACCTCACCGGCAAGCGCGCCCTGCTCACCGGCGGACGGGCCAAGATCGGCATGTACATCGCGCTGCGGCTGCTGCGTGACGGCGCCCACACGACCGTCACGACCCGCTTCCCCAAGGACGCCATCCGCCGCTTCAAGGCGATGGAGGACTCGGCGGACTGGCTGCACCGGCTGGAGGTCGTCGGCATCGACCTGCGCGACCCGGCCCAGGCCGTCGCGCTGGCCGAGCAGGTCGCCGAGGCCGGCCCGCTGGACATCCTGATCAACAACGCCACGCAGACCGTGCGCCGCCTGCCCTCCGCCTACGCCGCCCTGGTCGACGGCGAGAGCGCCCCGCTGCCCGCCGGCGAGCTGCCCGCCCACCACGTCATCGGCGCCTTCAACTCCGGCGCGGTGGACGGCCTGGCCGCGCTGCCCGTCGGCACCAGCGGCCTGGACGCGCAGAAGGTGGCCGACCTCGCGCTCGTCGCGGGCAACGCCAGCGTCGCCCGGCACCTCGACGGCACCGCCATCGACGCGGGCGGCCTGCTCCCCGACGTGGTGGAGAGCAACACCTGGGTGCAGACCATCGACCAGATCTCCCCGGTGGAGCTGCTGGAAACCCAGCTGTGCAACTACACGTCCCCGTTCATCCTGATCAGCAAGCTCCGCCCGGCCATGGCGGCAGCCGCCGGGAAGGCCGCGAGCGGACGGGCGTACGTCGTGAACGTCTCGGCCATGGAAGGCGTCTTCAGCCGTGGCTACAAGGGCGCGGGCCACCCCAACACCAACGCCGCCAAGGCCGCGATGAACATGGTGACGCGCACCAGCGCCCAGGAGATGTTCGAGTCCGACCGGATCCTGATGACCTCCGTCGACACCGGCTGGATCACCGACGAGCGCCCCCACTACGACAAGCTGCGCCTCGCCGAGGCCGGCTTCCACGCCCCGCTCGACCTGATCGACGGCGCCGCCCGCGTCTACGACCCGGTCGTGCGCGGCGAGGCGGGCGAGGACCTGTACGGCGTCTTCCTGAAGGACTACGAGCCCGGCAAGTGGTAGGCGCGGGGCGGGCGTCGGCCTGAGCGGCGGCGGCCGGGCGGACCTCGGCCGAACCGGCTTCAGCCCGCTGTGTCCCCGCCGCCCGCCGCGTCCCGGCCGTCGTGCCCCGGCCGCCGCGCCTCAGTCGACCGCGCCGAGCCGGGTCCGGTGGGCCGCCACCAGTTCCAGCACGGTGCGCCAGTCCTCCAGCACTCCCGCGTCGAAACCGGGCGTGCGGCCCTCCTCCTCGGCCTGGCGCAGCCGCACCACATCGTCGTCGGCCGCCTCCGCGTCCGCGCGGACCAGCCGGGACACCCGCTCCCCGAGCAGGGCGCGCACCGCGTCGGCGGCGCGACCGGCCCGGGCCGCCTCGTCGCCCGGGCTCAGCACCGGCCCGATGCCCCGCACCAGAGCGGCCACCTGCAACTCCTTGTCGGCGGGACGGCCGCGGCGCAGCAGCGCGGCGGCCCGCAGCGCGTGCCGGTGCGGGCCGGCGTACAGCAGGTCCATCAGCTCCTCGACGCTGCGCAGCTCCATGCGTCAGTCCTTCCGCGAGACAGCCGTTGCCGCGTCAGCAGATCATGACCGGCTTTCCGTCCGGCCAACGGCACTTGAACTGCGCCCGGTCGGCTGGCCACCCTCAACTTATTTCGAAGAGGCGTTCGTTCGCGTCCGCCGTCCGGGTGATTTCGGATGTCGTACGAGTGAGCATCTTGTGTGAAAAGGCCCCATATTGGGGGTGATTGGGCGGCCGCCCGAAGCACAGCGGTTACAGCTTGTTTGCATTCCCTATCGAGCGGATGCCCGCTCATTTGGTTAACCTGGATGCGGCGGACAACAGTACGGGGTCTCACCCACACCCACCGTCCGTCCTGGGGCACGCCGGCCACAACGGCCCGCTCCGGCACAGTGGAACCGGCGCCACCGCGTCCGAACCCGGCCTTCCATCCAGACCCGAGCGGGCGTCCAGCGCCGTGGCGCAGACTGTCCGGTACGCCCCGAGGGTGACCCGACACATAAGGAGTGCGCGGTGACACCGGAGAAGACGAATCGCGAACAGCGCCCCGAGGAACGCGCGGAGCGCAGGGGCCGCCGCCCCGGAGAACTCGGCAGCCTGGAGGTGTGGGCCCGCTCCGCCCCGATCCGCCTCGCCGGGTACGAGGAAGACCTGGCCGAGCCGCACATCCTGCCGAGCGTGGACTGACCCCCGGCCGGGCCCGCCGCGATCACCGCCCGCATGGGCGTGACACACTCGCGCCCATGCTGATCAGAGAAGCCACGGCCGGGGACTGGCCGCGGATCTGGCCTTTCTGGCACCGGATCGTCGCCGCCGCCGAGACCTACGCCTGGGACCCCGGCACCACGGAGGAAGCGGCCCGCGCGCTGTGGATGAGCCCGGCCAAGCGGGTCTACGTCGCGGAGGACGAGGGCGGGGGCGTGGTCGGCTCGGCCTACCTCACCCCCAACTACGGCGGACCGGCGGCCCGTGTCGCGAACGCCGGCTTCATGGCCGACCCGGACCACTCCGGCCGCGGCATCGGCCGCGCCCTCGCCACCCGTGTGCTGGCCGAGGCCCGTACGCACGGCTACCGCGCCATGGTCTTCAACGCCGTGGTCGAGACGAACCCCGCCGTCGCCCTGTGGACGTCTCTCGGCTTCACCGTGCTCGGCACGGTCCCGGAGGCGTTCGACCACCCCCGCCACGGCAGGGTGGGGCTGCACATCATGTACCGGGCGCTGGACTAGCGACGGTTCGACCGCCACCGGTGCTCCGCCACCGGCGCCGTCCGCCGCCAGGGGATCAGCTCCTCCAACTCCTCGGCCACGCCCAGCAGTACGGACTCCGTGCCCGGCCGGCCCACCAGCTGCACGGCACAGGGCGCGCCCGAGGGCAGCGTGCCCACCGGGACGGACATCGCCGGCCAGCCGGTCAGGTTCCACGGCGGAGTGAACGGCGAGTAGGCGGAGTCGGCGAGGACGTTGCGCAGCCAGCCGCGCTCGTGCCACGGCCCGGCCTGCGGGGAACGGCGGGCCAGCGCCGGGGTGAGCAGCACGTCGTGCTCGGTGAAGAACGGCGTCAGCCGGGCGCGCAGCCGCTCCCGGGCCGCGCCGCCCCCGACCGCGCGCGTGAAGCGGCGGCCCACGGCCGCGTGCACCCGGGTCCGGCGGGCCAGCCGGGCCGGGTCCATGCCCTCCGCGTCCACCGCCGTCCCGGCCGTCCAGTGCCCGAGCGCGGTCACACCGAGGGACAGCGGGTACGGCGGCTCGGCGCGCCGCACCCGGTGCCCGGACCGCGCCAGCGCCCCGGCCGCCCGCCGGACCGCGTTCGTATACGGTCGGCTCACTGGCACCCCGGCGAGCGGGCTGCGCAGCGCGACGGCGATCCCGTGCGGACCGCGCTCCTCGCGCCGTACGGTCTCCGGGCCGGCGAGGACGCCCAGCATCAGCCGCAGATCCTCCACCGTCGTGGCCAGCGGCCCGTTCTCCGCCATCCCGAACCAGTCGCCGTGCCCGATCCCGGCCGGCACCACGTCCGGCCCCGGCTTCAGCGTGACCAGCCCGCAGTTCGCGGCCGGGATGCGCAGCGAGCCCATCCCGTCGTTGCCCAGCGCCAGCGGCACCAGGCCCGCGGCCACCGCCGCCGCGCTGCCGCCGGAGGAGCCCCCCGCCGTGCGGGACGGGTCCCACGGGTTGCGGGCGATGCCGTACGGGCCCTCGGTGGTGGCGAAGACGCACAGCTCCGGCACGTTCGTCACCCCGACCACCACCGCGCCCGCCGCGCGCAGCCGGGCCACCGTCACGTGGTCCTCGGCGGCCGGGGTGTCCGGGGTGGCGGCGGAGCCGTTGCGGCACGACTCGCCGCGCACCGGCAGGTTGTCCTTGACCGCCACCGGCACGCCCGCGAGCGGCAGCCCGGCCAGATCCGTGCGGGCGGCCACCTCGTCGGCCTCGGCGAGCGCCGCCCGCTCCCGGACCTTCCGGAACGCCCCGATCCGGCCGTCGAACCGCTCGATCCGCGCGAGGTGTTCGGCCACCACCTCCCGGGGTGTGACCCGCTTCTCGCGGACGGCGGCGGCGATCTCGGCGGCACTCCGGCCGGCCCAGCTGCTCACGGACACTCCTCGGCTGGTCGTCGACTGCGCGCCCCATCGGTTACCCGTCGGTACGAGGGCGCGTAGGGAGAACTGTGCACCGCCGGGGCCGGTACGTCGAGGGGACGTTACGCCGGGAGGCCGTCGGACCGGGGCGGCCGGTCACGCGGCCCGGGCGGGGCGGGCCGGCCGGACGGTTCGAAGTGCGCGCCGTGGGGGAGCACTACAACGCCCCGGACCCCGTCATCGTCACCGACCCCTGGTAACCGCCCCCGGTCATCACCCCGGAAACCCACAGGGAGCACCCCGCATGCATGACGACCGCACGCTGGTGGAAGCCCGCCTCAGGCGCGTGCTCGACGAACGTATCCGCCCTGCCGTGTACCCCGATTCCGTCCCGCTCCGGGTCGCGGTGTGGCACGCGCCCGGCGAACCCGTGCCGGTCGCCGAGGGACTCGCCGCCGAGCCCGAGCCGATCGAGGTGGGCGCCCGCTGGGGCGCTCCCTGGGGCACCAGCTGGTTCCGGGTCACCGGGACCGTGCCCGAGGCGTGGGCCGGCCGGACCGTCGAGGCCCTGCTCGACCTGGGCTTCGACGAGAACATGCCCGGCTTCCAGTGCGAGGGCCTGGTCTACCGGCCCGACGGCACCCCGGTGAAGGGCCTCAACCCGCGCAACCAGTGGGTGCGGATCGGCGCGCCCGTCGCGGGCGGCGAGGAGGTGCGGCTGCACGTCGAGGCCGCCTCCAACCCGGTCATCTTCGGCCACCACCCCTTCCGGCCGACCCGGCTCGGCGACAAGGGCACCGCCGGGGACGACCCGCAGTACACCCTCGCCCGCATGGACCTCGCCGTGTTCGACGAGACCGTGTGGCAGCTGGTCATGGACCTGGAGGTGCTGGGCGAGCTGATGGCCGAGCTGCCCGTGGACTCCCCACGCCGCTGGGACATCCTGCGCGCGGTCGACCGGGCCCTGGACCTCGTCGACCTCCAGGACGTGAACGCCACCGCCGGCCGGGCCCGCCGGCAGCTCACCGGCGTGCTCTCGGCCCCCGCCGTGCCCTCCGCGCACCGGCTCGGCGCCGTCGGGCACGCGCACATCGACTCCGCCTGGCTGTGGCCGCTCAGGGAGACCGTGCGCAAGGTGGCCCGGACGGTGTCCAGCATGACCGCGCTGCTGGAGGACGAGCCGGACTTCGTCTTCGCCATGTCCCAGGCGCAGCAGTGGGCGTGGGTGAAGGAGCACCGGCCCGAGGTGTGGGCCCGGGTGAAAGAGGCCGTCGCCGAGGGGCGGTTCGTGCCGGCCGGCGGGATGTGGGTGGAGTCGGACACCAACATGCCCGGCTCGGAGGCGATGGCCCGGCAGTTCGTGCACGGCAAGCGGTTCTTCCTGGACGAGTTCGGCGTCGAGAACGAGGAGGCATGGCTCCCGGACACCTTCGGCTTCGCCGCGGGCCTGCCGCAGATCATCAAGGCGGCCGGCTCCAAGTGGCTGCTGACGCAGAAGATCTCCTGGTCGCAGACCAACGAGTTCCCGCACCACACCTTCCACTGGGAGGGCATCGACGGCACCCGCGTCTTCACGCACTTCCCGCCGATCGACACCTACAACTGCTCGATGAAGGGCGGTGAGATCGCCCACGCGGTACGCAACTTCCGGGACAAGGGCAGGGCCCGGCACTCCCTGGCACCCACCGGCTGGGGCGACGGAGGCGGCGGCACCACACGGGAGATGGTCGCCAAGGCGGCCCGGCTGCGCGACCTGGAGGGCTCGGCCACCGTCCGCTGGGAGACACCGCGCGCGTTCTTCGAGCAGGCAGAGGCCGAGTACCCCGAACCGCCGGTCTGGGTCGGCGAGCTGTACCTCGAACTGCACCGCGCCACCCTCACCAGCCAGGCCCGCACCAAGCAGGGCAACCGGACTTGCGAGCACCTGCTGCGCGAGGCCGAACTCTGGGCGGCCACCGCGTCCGTACGCACCGGGGCCGCCTACCCCTACGAGGAGTTGGACCGCATCTGGAAGACGGTCCTGCTGCACCAGTTCCACGACATCCTGCCCGGCTCGTCCATCGCCTGGGTGCACCGGGAGGCCCGGGCGACCTACGAGCGGCTGACCGCCGAGCTGACCGCGCTCATCGACACCGCCCAGCGCGCGCTGGCCGGGAAGGGCACGGCCCCGCTGCTGTTCAACTCCGCCCCGCACGCCCGCCACGGTGTCCCGGCGGGCGGCGCCGGCGCCCCCCAGGCACCGGGCACCAGCACGCTCACGCCCCGCGAGGACGGCGGGTTCACGCTGGACAACGGCCTGCTGCGGATCACCGTGGACGCCCGGGGCCTGGTCGTCTCCGCCTACGACCCCGCCGCCGACCGCGAGGCGATCGCCCCGGGCAGGGCCGCGAACCTCCTCCAGCTCCACCCGGACCTCCCGAACATGTGGGACGCCTGGGACGTCGACTCCTTCTACCGCAACACCGTCACCGACCTCACCGAGGCGGAGTCGGTCACGGCCGGCGCGGACGGCGCCTCGGTGCGGATCGTCCGGGCCTTCGGGTCCTCCCGGGCGACCCAGCTGCTGTCCCTGCCCCCGGGGGAGCGCCGGCTGCTCATCGACACCGAGGTGGACTGGCACGAGACGGAGAAGTTCCTGAAGCTGGCCTTCCCCCTCGACCTGCACGCCGAACGGTACGCGTCCGAGACCCAGTTCGGGCACGTGTTCCGCCCCACCCACACCAACACCTCGTGGGAGGCCGCCAGGTTCGAGGCGTGCAACCACCGCTTCGTGCACGTGGAGGAGCCCGGCTGGGGCGTGGCGGTCGTCAACGACTGCACGTACGGCCACGACGTGACCCGCGCCGTCCGCACCGGCGGCGACCGCGGCACGACCACCACCGTCCGGGTGTCCCTGCTGCGCGCCCCGCGCTTCCCCGACCCGGAGACGGATCAGGGCGTCCACCGCTTCCGGCACGCCCTGGTCCCCGGCGCCACGGTCGGCGACGCGGTCCGCGAGGGCTGGCGGATCAACCTGCCGGAGCGGCGCACGAGCGGCGCCGGCGCGGTCGCCCCGCTGGTCACCGTGGACGACGACGCGGTGGTGGTGACGGCGGTGAAACTCGCCGACGACGGCAGCGGGGACGTGGTCGTCCGCTTCCACGAGGCCCACGGCGGCCGGGCCCGGGCGACCCTGACGACCGGCTTCCCGTTCACCGACGTCATCGCCACCGACCTGCTGGAACGCCCGCTGTCCGAGGGCCGGCCCGGCGCACGCGAGGGCGAGCGGATCACCGTGCGCCTGCGCCCGTTCGAACTCGTCACCCTCAGGTTCGTCCGCCCCTGAACCCGCGGGGAGCCGCCCACCGCGGGGCCCGGCGCCGGCTCGCCGGGCCGCGCCGGGCCCCGGCCGGGACGAGGTCTCACCGCTCAGCGCCCCCGACCCGCCCCCGCAGCCACTCCTCCACCCCGCCCACGTGCACCGAGGCCGCCCCCGGCGCCCGGACGGCCGGTGCCCCGCGCCCCTACGCGGACATCGCGCCGGACGCCTTCGGCCCCGGTGGGCCGATGTCCGGCTCCGACTGGCCGGTGCGCACCCCGGCCGCCTCCTGCGCGCAGGTGCTGCACACCGCGCGGGAACCGACCTCCCACCTCGCCGAGGCGGGGCGCACGGCACTGTCCGAGTCCACCGCGACGCGTGTCTACGCCCTCTGAGCCGGCCCCGCCAGCCGCGTCGGCGGCAGGTACTCCCGTACGAACGTCCGCTCCCAGCACGCCCCCGTCTCCCGCAGTTCCCGCGGGCTGGTGTACCGGTAGCGGAACAGCCGGGCCCGCACATGGCGGGGCGGGGTGCCCGGCGGGAACGGGGAGCGGCGCAGCAGCCTCAGGGTGTCCCGGTCGTTCTCCAGCAGGCGTTCCACCAGGGCGCCGAACCACTCCCCGGCGTAAGCCGGCGACAGCGCGGCGAACCACATCAGCCAGTCCAGGCGCAGGTGGTAGGGGGCGAACTGGCGCGGCCAGCGCCCCGGATCGCCGGGCTTGCCCTTGAAGGCGTACTCCCGCCAGTCCGAGTCCGCGCGCGGGGGATCGTCCAGGGTGCCCTCGACCACCACCTCGTAGCGGACCCGGCTGACGCTGCCGAACGCGCCGTAGGTGTTGACCAGGTGCAGCGGGTCGAAGGACCGGTTCATCACCTGGCGGCGGGAGATCATGTTCAGCACGGGGCGGTGGCTCAGGAAGAGCAGCAGCGCGCCGACCGCGAGCACCAGCACCTCGTACCACAGCGGCGCCGCTGTGCCCGGGCGCGCCGTCGCCGGCAGCCGCAGCGCGGACAGGGCCAGCACGATGGTGATCCAGTTCAGCCAGGAGAAGTTCCCGGAGAGCACCAGCCACAGCTGGGTGACGATCATCAGGGCGGCGGCGGCCGACGCGAACGGCTGCGGGGCGAACAGCAGGAACGGCACCACCAGCTGGGTGACGTGGTTGGCGGCCACCTCCACCCGGTGCAGCGGCCTCGGCAGATGGTGGAAGAACCAGCTCAGCGGGCCCGGCATCGGCTGGGTCTCGTGGTGGTAGTCCAGACAGGTCAGCTTCCGCCAGCAGGCGTCGCCGCGCAGCTTGATCAGCCCGGCGCCGAACTCCACCCGGAACAGGATCCAGCGCAGCAGGAACAGCACGACCACCGGCGGCGCCACCTCGCCGTTGCCGAGGAACGCGGCCAGGAAGCCGGTCTCCAGCAGCAGCGACTCCCACCCGAACGCGTACCACGTCTGGCCCACGTTCACGATCGACAGGTACAGCGCCCACGGCACCAGCCACAGCACGATCCCCGCCCACAGCGGCAGGCACGCGTCCGCCCCGGCCAGCAGCGCCGCCGACACCGCGCAGCCCGCCCAGGCGCAGCCGGCGAAGAAGCGGTCGGAGTAGTGCAGCTGGAACAGGCTCGGGGCGCGGCGGAAGGGCACCCGGGCCGTGAAGCGGGGGACCGGCAGCATGCCGCGCTCGCCCAGCAGGGCGCGGAACTGCAGGGCCGCCGACAGGAACGCGACCAGGTACACGGCGGCCAGGGCCCGCTGGAGGACCAGCCGGCTCAGCCAGTAGTCGGGTGCGGTGAACCACTCCACGGCTGTGCGCGCCCTTCCGTACGGCTGTGCCGTCGCCGCTTCCGGCGCGGCGTTCCCCGAGTTGCCAGCCAAACCCGTGCGATGCCAACAATAGGGCGTAATCACCCATAGTGATGTGGAGTGTGCGGTGCGGATCCCCACCCGAACCCTGGTCGCGGCCTGCGTGCTCTGGGCCGCGCTGCTCGTGGCCGGTTGCGCGGGCACCGGCGTCAAGCAGACCCGGGTGGGCGATCTCGTCTTCCTGCAGGGCGTCGCGGACCGGGGGCCCGGTCCCTTCACCGACTCCGCGGCCACCGGTCCCGTCAGCGAGTCCCCCCGGACCGGCGCCACGATCTCCGCCGGGGAGCTGGCGGCGCCCCTGCGCGCGGCCCGCACCGTGTCCGGCTCGACCCCCGGCCTGTACCGGGGCACCCCGCGCGTCGCCCACTGCGACGTCGAGCGGCACATCCGCTATCTCACGGCGGACCCGGCCAGGGCCGACGCCTTCGCCGGCGTCGTCGGGGTCGGACGGGCGGCGCTGCCCGCCTACCTGCGCGGTCTGACCCCCGTCGTGCTCGGCTCCGACACCCGGGTCACCAACCACGCCTACCGGACCCGCAGGGCGGACGACTACCAGGCCGTGCTCCAGGCCGGCACCGCCGTCCTAGTGGACGACCGGGGCATGCCCCGGGTGCGCTGCGCCTGCGGCAACCCGCTCGCCCCGCCCGCGCCGACCCACGGCGGGGCCAGTGCCCGGGGCACACCCTGGTCCGGCTACCGGCCGAACAAGGTGATCGTGGTCAGCCCGGCGCCCCGGGCCGTCACCAGTCTCACGCTCGTCGACGCCGGGCACCGCACCTGGACCCGGCGCCGGGTCGGCCACGACGTCCGGCACGACCGCGTCGTCCCGCCGCCCGCCGGAGCGACGACCGGCCCGTCCCCGGCCCCGACCACCCGCGCGGACCCCGACCCCACGCCCACACACCCGCCGAACGCACCCGTGGCCCCGGACCACCCGGCCACCTGAGCGGGCCCCCGAGCCCGTCGGGCGTGGCCAGGGCTCGGGACCGCCTGGCGGCCTGGGTGGGCCCAAGCTCGGTGGGCGTGCCCGTGGCCCCGGATCGTCCCGCTGTCCGGGCGAGGTCCCCGGATCCGCTGGGTGTGGCCAGGGCTCGGGACCGCCCGGCGGCCTGGGTAGGCCCAAGCTCGCCGGGTGTGCCTGTGGCCTCGGATCGTCCCGCATCCGTCGTGTGTGGCCAGGGCTCGGGATCGCTCGGCGGCCTGGGCGGGGCCAAGTGCGTCGGGTGTGCCCGTGGCACCGGACCGCCCGGCGGCCTGGGGGCCCAAGCTCGCCGGGGGTGCCCGTGGCCCCGGGACTGAGCGGGGCGTCCCAGCACGCCGGGCGCGCCCGCGGTCCCGGGCCGGCCCGCCCGGCGGTGACCCGCCCCGCGCCGTCCGCGGGCCCCGGGCGAGTCGAAGAATCGGCCGGATCCTGGCAAGGTGGCCCCATGGCCGATCGGGGTGCGAGCGCCCTGTCACTCCCGGAGGACCGGCCCGTGCAGCCGGACCCGGTCCTCGCGCTCAACGGCATGGGCGGCTTCGACTGGGACCTGGACGCCGGTCTGTTCCGCCTGGACGCCCAGGCCCTCGAGGTGTTCGACCTGCCGCCCGGGGAGTACGACGGGCGCCTGGAGACCCTGAACGCCCTCCGGGTGCCCCCGCCGGAGGCGGCCCGGCTCGACGCGACGGTCGCCCGGGCGATCAAGGACGGCAGCGACCACTACAGCGCCTACTTCCGCATCCGCCGCCGCGACGGCACCATGCGCTGGACGCACACCCGGGGCCGCATCCGCCGCGACGACTCCGGCCGCCCGCACCGCGTCGTCGGCATCCTCCGCGACGCCACCGAGGAACTCGCCGACAGCACGGCGCGCAGCCTGCGGGCGGCCCAGGACCAGGCGTTCCGGCAGCAGACCGGCGTCGTCCAGGTCATCTCCGCCGCCCTCGCGCACGCCCGCACCGTCCAGGACGTCATCGACGTGCTCAAGGACACCCACGGCGTCCGGCACCTGGGCGCGACCAGCCTGGTGATGGGCCTGGTGGAGGCGGGCCGGATCAGACTGGTGGCCGAGGGTCCCGCGGGCAGCTTCGTCCCCGGCACCCGCGTCACCCGGATCGACGAGCCGTATCCGATGAGCGAGGTCGTCCGCTCCCTCAGCCCCCGGTTCATCGAGTCACCGGAGGAGTTCGCCGCGCACTACCCCGTCCTGTGGCCGCACCTGGCCGGCCTGCGCATCACCTCGGCCGCCTACCTCCCGCTGATCGCCCAGGCCCGCCCGATCGGCGCCATGGGCCTGCTCTACGACGACCGGCGCGGCTTCTCCGCAGAGGAGCGCGCCGTCCTGGTCGCGCTCGGCAGCAGCATCGCGCAGAGCCTGATGCGGGCCATGCTCTACGAGCAGGAGAAGGACCTCGCCCAGGGCCTCCAGCAGGCCATGCTGCCCCGCTCCATCCCCAGCGTGTGCGGCGCGGACGTCGCCGTGCGCTACCGCGCGGCCGCCCTCGGCCGGGACATCGGCGGCGACTGGTACGACCTGATCCCGCTGCCCGGGGGCACCCCTTCCGGGGGCGGGCGGGTCGGCGCGGTCATCGGCGACGTCCAGGGACACGACACGCACGCCGCCGCCGTCATGGGCCAGCTGCGGATCGTGCTGCGCGCCTACGCCGCCGAGGGCCACACCCCGGCCACCGTGATGGCCCGCGCCTCCGTCTTCCTGCACGAACTCGACACCGACCGGTTCGCCACCTGCCTGTACGCCGAGGCCGACCTGGCCACCGGAGTCGTCCAGATGGTCCGCGCCGGTCACATCGACCCGCTGGTCCGCCACCGCGACGGCCGCTGCACCCGGCTGTCCGTCGAGGGCGGGCTGCCGCTCGGCCTGTCCGCCGAGTTCGGCCGGCTGGAGTACCCCGTCGCCACCCTCGAACTCGACCCCGGCAGCACACTGCTGCTGTGCACCGACGGACTGGTGGAACTGCCCGGCACCGACCTGGACGAGGGCATGTCCGCGCTCGTGACGCTCGTGCGCGAGGGGCCCGCCGAGGTGGCGGCCCTCGCCGACCGGCTGATCCGGGCGGCCGAGGAGCACGGCGGCGACGACGACGTGGCGCTGCTCCTGCTGCGCCGCCACACCCGGCAGGCGGCCCGGCCCGGCGGCCGGCTCCGCCGGCACGTGGCCCCCGGCGACCCGGAGGCCCTCGCCCGGGCCCGGCACATGATCCGCGCCGCCGTCCGCGCCCGCGGCGCCCGCGCGCGGGCCGACGACATCGAGCTGGTGGCCGACGAGCTGATCACCAACGCCCTGCTGCACACCGAGGGCTCGGCGATCGTCACCCTGCGGGTGCTGGAGGGCTCCGAGCGCCGGCTGCGCATCGAGGTCGAGGACTGCTCCAGCGTCCTGCCGCGCCGCCGGGACGCGGTCGGGAACGGGGCCTTCGGCCGGGGTCTGCTCCTGGTCGACCGGCTCGCCGACGCCTGGGGCGTGACGGCGCGCGGCTCGGGCAAGGCGGTGTGGTGCGAGTTCCGGCTGCCGTAGGGCCGCGTCCGGCCGCCGCGTGGCGTCCCCGGCGCCGGCTGGCACCCTGGACGTATGCCCGAACTGCCCGAGGTGGAAGCGCTGACGGACTTCCTGACCGAGCACCTGACCGGCCGCCGGGTGGTGCGGGTGCTGCCGGTCGCCGTCAGCGTCCTGAAGACCTACGACCCTCCGCCCGGCGCCGTCGAGGGCGCCGAGGTGACGGCCGTGCGCCGGTCCGGCAAGTTCCTGGACATCGAGACCGGCGGCGGACTCCACCTGGTCGTCCACCTGGCCCGCGCGGGCTGGCTCCAGTGGCGGGACCGGCTGCCGGACGGCCCGCCGAGGCCCGGCAAGGGCCCGCTGGCGCTGCGGGTCGCGCTGGAGACCGGGGAGGGCTTCGACCTGACCGAGGCCGGCACACAGAAGCGCCTCGCCGTGTACGTCGTGCGCGACCCGGCCGAGGTGCCCGGCGTCGCCCGCCTCGGCCCGGACCCGCTCGCCCGGGACTTCACCGAGGACCGCCTCGCCGCCCTGCTCGGCGGCGAACGGCGGCAGCTGAAGGGCGCGCTGCGCGACCAGTCGCTGATCGCGGGCGTCGGCAACGCCTACAGCGACGAGATCCTGCACGCCGCGCGGATGTCCCCGTTCAAGCTCGCGGCCTCCCTCACCCCGGAGGAGACCCACCGGCTGTACCAGGCGCTGCGCGGCACGCTCGGCGAGGCGGTCGAGCGTGCCCGGGGCGTGGCGGCGGGCCGGCTGAAGGCGGAGAAGAAGGGCGGTCTGCGCGTCCACGGCCGCACCGGCGAACCCTGCCCGGTGTGCGGCGACACCATCCGCGAGGTGTCCTTCAGCGATTCCTCGCTCCAGTACTGCCCGACCTGCCAGACGGGCGGCAGACCACTGGCCGACCGCAGGCTCTCCCGCCTGCTGAAGTGAGGGCGGCGGGGCGGGGCCGCGTGCCGGTGGCGGGCCCGGGACCGGTGCCGCCCGGGGTGGGCCGTCAGCGCGCCGCGAGCGTGAGCAGCAGTCGTCCGTCCGCCGTCCGGATCTCGTACCGGGCGATCCGGTCCGCACGCAGCGCCGTGGCGCCGAGCGCGGTGGTGGGCCGGGTGCCCGCGCGCGGGGCGGTCCAGCCGGCGGCGATCCGTTCGGTGCCGTCGCGGCCGACCACGACCAGCCGGCGGGTCCGCGGCCCGGCGCCGTCCCCGGCCTCGACACGCAGCGCGCTGCCCCACTCCTCGTCCGCCGCGGTGACCCGCGCCCACACCCCGGTGCGCGGGTCGGCCGCCTCGGCGACCCGGCCGGCCCCCGCGTCCGGCGGCCCCGGGCGCCCGGCGAACGCCACGATCCCCGGACCGGCCACGGCCAGCACCACCGAGGCGGCCAGCCCGTACAGCAGCCGCCGGCGGCGCGTCCGGCGCCGGTGCGCCAGCTCGCCGAGCAGCCGCTCCAGCAGCCGGGCGCCGGGCCGCGCCAGAGGGGGCACGAGAGGCGGGGTCGCCCGCCGGTACAGCATCAGCTGCCGGGTGACGGGCCCGAACCCCGTCACGTGGGCCGCGCACCGGGGACACTCCACGAGGTGGTCCTCGAAGCGGAACGCCGCCGCCTCGTCCAGCACGCCGAGCGCGTACGCGCCGGCGTCGCGATGCCGTTCCAGGGACCTCATGCCGAATCCTCGTGCCGTCGGGTGCGGGCGGGGCTGCCCCGTGCCCCCACCCGTACGCAGCGGACCACCGGATCACTCACGGCACGCACGCGATCGTGACCGGGGGACGCGGAGCCGCCCGGCCGCGGACCGGTGCGCGGCGTGAAGGGTTCAGAAGAGGTGGATCGCCAGGTGCCCGAGCGGCAGGCCCAGCCGCCACGCCGGGGTCCACACCTTCGGGCCGTCGTCCTCCCCGACCACCGGGCCGCCGCCCGGCACCGCGTCCAGGTCCGGCGCCAGCAGTTCGGTCTCCTCCAGCCAGCGCCAGGCGTCGGCGGCGAGCGCCAGGTCCGGGCAGGGCGCGTCGGATGCGGCCGCCCGTTCGGCCCGCTCGGCCATGCGCGCCCGCACCCAGTCCTGCCACGGCCGGTCGTGGGCGGTCAGCGCCAGCCAGTTCTCCAGCTGGGAGATCACCCGGATGCCGGACAGCTCCCCGTCGGTGTCGGACAGGAAGACGGTCAGCGCGAGCGCGTCCCGGCCGGCCCGGTACTCGAAGGACGCCGGCGGCATCAGATCGCCGGTGCGCAGCAGCTCGTCGGCGATGTACTCGGCGTACAGCCAGGCCATCGGGACGGTCAGCCCGCCGCCGTCGGCGCCGCCCGTGCTCTCGTGACCTCCGTGCAGCATCCCTTCCTGCCCTTCCTCCGGTGCGTGCGCGTCGCCCGGGCCGTCGGGGCCGGACCCCCGTCCGGAACGCGGATGAGGACAGCCCATGCCCGAACGCGGGCCGCGGCAAGGCGCTTTACCGAGACTTGACCGTCCTTGCGGTTTCACCGCAGGTCGGCCGCGTAACCCGGCAGGACCCGGCGCAGGGCACGCAGCGCGTAGTACGCGCGGGACTTCACGGTACCCTGTGGAATCCCCAGGGCCTCGGCCGCTTCCGCCACACTGGCCCCGCGGAAATACACGAGTACGAGCACGTCACGGTGGGCGGGAGTGAGTGTCTTCACAGCCTCCCGCACGTCGAGCATCGCCGCGGCCCGCTCGGCGTGGTCGGCGGTCACCCGGGCGTTCTCCGGCACCTCGTCGCCGGTCTCGGGCGGCCGGGCCCGCCGCGCCCGCCGGGCGTCGATCGCGAGCCGCCGGGCCACGGTCAGCAGCCAGGGCCGTACCGAGTCGAAGTCGTCGGCGTGCAGGGCCTCCGGGTGCTGCCAGGCGCGCACCAGCGTCTCCTGGACGAGGTCCTCGGCGCGCTGGCGGTCTCCGTCGCACAGCCTGAGCAGCAGGGCGAACAGCGGACCGCCGTGCTCGCGCTGGAGCGCGGCCAGCTCGTGCTCGGCGGTCGTCGTCCCGTGGGTGAGTGAGGTTCCGGCCGTCATGGCCGTATGCCAGCGCAGGCCGTGCCCGGCGGACAGGGGGCGGACCGGGTCGTGCGACGGACGGTCGATCGCGTCGGCGAACGGTCGGCCGGGCGGTACACCGGGACACCGGACGGGCTAATGACGCCACCCGGACTGTTTATCCGACGCATCAGCTTCATACCCATATGCCCGTCACGGCTTCGTCTGCACGGACGACGACCCTGGGGTGAGTTGATGATCGGACGCAGAAAGCAGGTGGCGCTGGTCCTGACCGCCGTCCTCGCGGCGGGGGCGGCCTGCCGGAATCAGCACGAGGAATCCGGCGCGCCGGGACCCGCGGGACCCCCGGCGTCCCCGGCGCCCGCCGCGGCCGGGCCCTTCACCCTCGTTGCCTCCGGGAGCATCCTGCCGCACGCCACCGTCGTCGAACGGGCCGCCTACGACGCCGGCGGCGACGGCCACGACTTCCGCCCCATGCTCTCCGGCGTCCAACCGGTCGTCTCGGGCGCCGATCTGGCGCTGTGTCACCTCGCCACCGGCTACGACCCCGCCGGCGGGCCCCCGCCGACCGCCCCGCCGCGACTGGCCGAGGACCTCGCCGCCACCGGCTACGACGGCTGTTCCACCGCCTCCGCCCACGCGCTGGACGACGGCGCCGACGGTGTGCGGCGCACCCTGGACGCCCTGGACCGGGCCGGGCTGCGGCACGCCGGGACCGCCCGCAGCGAGACCGAGGCCCGCTCGGTCATGCTGTACCGGGCGGGCGGCGCCCGGGTCGCCCACCTCGCCTACGCCGCCGCCACCGGCCAGCCGCCGCCCGCCGGCCGGCCCTGGGCGGTCGGCCTGATCGACGCCGACCGGATCGTCGCCGACGCCCGCGCCGCCCGGCGGGGCGGCGCCGACGTGGTCGTGGTCTCCCTGGACTGGGGCACCGAGGGGCAGGACGGACCCGACCCGGTCCAGCTCACCCTCGCCGGGCGGCTGACCGCCTCGGCCACGGACGGCCACCCCGACATCGACCTGATCCTCGGCACCTGTCCCCACGTCCCGCAGGCGTACGAGAAGGTCAACGGCACCTGGGTGGTCTACGGACTGGGCGACCAGATCGCCGGCCCGCGCCACGACGGGCAAGGCGCCCCGGACCCGCGCGGCAACGAGTCCACCCTCGGCCGCTTCACCTTCGCCCCGCCGGACCGGCCGGGCGGACCCTGGCGGGTGGTGAAGGCCGAGTTCGTCCCCCAGCTCTACGACCTCGACGCCGGCCGGGTGCTCGACCTCGGCCGGGCCATCGCCCAGGGCGCCGAGCTGGAGGGCGCCCGCGACCGGATCAGGGACGTGGTCCTCGGCCGCGGGGCCGCCCGGGACGGCCTGGTCATGGCGGAGTGATCAGCCGCCGCTCCGCCCGCGGGCCAGCACCGAACGCCGGTAGGAGTAGGCGAAGTAGATGACACAGCCGAGCGCGAACCACACCGCGAACCGCAGCCAGGTCTGCCACTGCAGGAACGTGATCAGCCAGACGGAGAAGAGCACCCCGAGCGCGGGCACGACCGGCATGCCCGGTGTCCGGAAGGTGCGCGGCAGCTCCGGCTGCCGGTAGCGCAGCACGATCACCGCCGCGCACACCACCACGAACGCCAGCAGGATGCCGATGTTGGTCAGCTCGGCCGCCTCGCCGATCGGGACGAAACCGGCGATGAGCGCGGACGCCACCCCGACGATCCAGGTCACCCGGGTCGGCACGTGCCGCGTCGGGTGGGTCTTGGCGAACCACGTGGGCAGCAGCCCGTCCCGGGACATCGAATACCACACCCGGGTCACGCCCAGCATGAAGGTGAACATCACCGTGAGGATGCCGATGATCGCCCCGACCGCGATCACGTCCGCCAGCGCCCCGAGCCCCACCGACTTGAACGCGGTGGAGAAGCCGCTCTCCTTGTCGATCTCCTTGTAGTTCTGCATGCCCGTCAGCACCAGGCAGGCCGCCACGTACAGCACCATCGAGATCACCAGCGAGTAGATGATCGCCTTCGGCATGTGCCGCTGGGCGTCCTTCGACTCCTCGGCCGCCGTCGACATCGCGTCGTAGCCGAACACCGCGAAGAACACCGTCGCCGCGCCCGTGAACGCCCCGCCGACGCCGTAGGGGAAGAACGGGTGGTAGTTCCCGGTGTTGATGTGGAACACGCCCACCCCGATCACCAGCAGCACCACCAGCACCTTCAGGGCGACCACGAACGTCTCGAACCGGGCCGCGCTGCGGATGCCCAGGGTCAGCAGCCAGGCGATGAGCAGGCACAGCACGGCCGCGAACAGGTCGACCCGGTGCCCGCTGCCGGTGCCGGGCGCGCCCAGCATCCACCGCGGCAGATCGGCGCCCAGCTCCCCGACCAGGAACCCGAAGTAACCGGAGATGCCGATGGCCACCACGGACACGATCGCCGTGTACTCCAGCAGCAGGTCCCAGCCGATGAACCAGCCCGCGAACTCGCCGAGCACCGCGTACCCGTAGGTGTAGGCCGAGCCCGCCTTCGGGATCATCCCGGCGAACTCGGCGTACGACAGCGCCGCACACGCGCTCGCCACACCGGCGATCAGGAACGACACCAGCACCGCGGGGCCGGCGGTGCCGTTGGCCACCGTGCCGGCCAGCGTGAACACGCCCGCGCCGATGATGCCGCCCACCCCGATCGCGGTGAGCTGCCAGAGCCCCAGCGACCTCTCCAGCCGGGTGCCCTCGCCGACCTCGGTCTCCTCGATGTGCTCGATGGGTTTGCGGCGGAGGATCCCCTCACCCGCGCGGAGCCTGCCCATGCGCCTCACCTCTTCGCCGACGGCAACGCCTGACGGCGGATCATGATGTCTCAGCGCCGCCGCCCAGGGAAGACGCCACGCACGGTCCGGCCAGGAGGCGCCGTGATCCCTTCGCGCGCTGCCGCCGGTGCCGCCGGTGCGGCCGGGAGCGTGGCCGCGACGGCCTTACGGCACCACCGTCACCGGCCAGCGGCCCGCCTTCACCAGCCGGATCGCCACCGAGCCGATGATCCGGTGGCCGGCCTGCTCCGACGCGCCCACCACCACCGCGTCCGCCTTCAGTTCGTCCGCCGCCCGCACCAGCCCGCTGTAGGGGTCGCCGCGGAAGGTGTGGAACTCCCAGCGCACCTCGAATATCCCCTTGACCCGCTCGGCCGCCTCCCGGATCTGCCCGATCAGGTCCTCGGCGATCTCGTCGGTCGCCTCCGCCACCGGCGCCCCGAGCGCCGCGCCCGCCGCGAGCACCGGCTGCACGTACACCACGGCCAGCAGCGCGTGCTGGCGCCGGGCCAGACCGCCGGCGTACGCGGCGGCGCGCAGCGAGGAGTCCGAGCCGTCCACCCCGACGAGGACGACCTTCGGGCCGTCCGTGCCCCGCTCGAACGTGTGCGAAGGCTGTTCGTGCTGTTCCGTCACGCCCCGAGGCTAGCGGAATCCCCGGTTCCCACCCAGGCCGGGGCCCGCCCGCCGATGGCGGGGCCGGTCGTGGACATGGCGGGAAGGCCGCCGGGGAAGCGCCCGCCGGATCCGCTGTCCGGGTGCATTACCGCCGCCGCACCGACGGTGTTGCGGTGCGGCGGCGTCCGGCCGGGCGACTGATGAGTCATGCAGAAGGATCAGTTGTTCACGCGGCGCCGGATGCTCCTCGCCGGTGTCGCCGCGCTCGGTTCGGCGGGCACGGCGGGTGCCGTGCTGGCGGGTGACGGCGAGGAGACCGTCCGGGCCGCCGTGGCCCCCGCCCCCGGGCCCCAGGCCCGTCCGGCCCTGGGGCCCTCCGCCTTCCGGCTCCAGCCGCTCACCGGATACGGGCCACCGCGCACCCCGCCCCGCAAGCTCAAGGTGCGCAAGGAGCCCATCCTGCGGATCTCCGGGCAGGACCGGCGCATGGTGCTGACCTTCGACGACGGGCCCCACCCCGACTACACCCCGCACATCCTCGACACCCTCGCCCGGTACCACGTCCGGGCGATGTTCTTCGTCTGCGGGGAGTGCGTCGTGGACAACCGGGAACTGCTGGCCCGGATGGCCGACGAGGGCCATGTCGTCGGCAACCACACCTGGACCCACCCGCTGCTGACGTCCCTCGGCCGCAAGGAGATCCGCTCCGAGATGGAGCGCACCAGCGAGGTCATCGAGGACACCTACGGCGAGCGCCCCCAGTGGTTCCGCGCGCCCTACGGCGCCTGGAACCGGGCCGCCTTCCAACTGGGCGCCGAGATGGGCATGGAGCCGATGGCCTGGACCGTGGACACCACCGACTGGATGGAGCCCGGCACCGACACCATCGTCGACCGGGTGGAGAGCGGCGCCGCCCCCGGCGTCGTGGTGCTCTCCCACGACGCCGGGGGCGACCGCTCGCAGACCGTCCGCGCGATCCGCGAATGGCTGCCCCGTCTGCTCGACTCCGGCTACCGGCTCACCGTGCCGGGCCGCCGGGTGTGAGGGCCCCGGCGGGGCGGTTCAGACGACCGCGGCCAGACGGGCGAAGACGACGACGTTGCCCTCGTAGCCGTTCTGCTTCGAGAAACCGCCCCCGCAGGTGATGACCCGCAGCTCCGGGGTGCCCTTGGAGCCGTAGACCCGGTCGCCGGGGAAGTCGTTCTTGGCGAAGACCTCGACGCCGTAGATCTCGAACACGGCGGTCTTCCCGTCCTGGCGCGCGACCTCGACCTGGTTGCCCTTCTTCAGCGCCCCGAGGCCGTAGAACACGGCGGGCCCCTGCTCGTTGTCGACGTGGCCGACGATGACCGCGGTGCCTTTCTCGCCCGGGGACACGGCGCCGGTGAACCAGCCGGCCTGGCCCGGGTTCTCCGGCGGCGGCGCGGCGACCCAGCCGTCCGCGTCCAGGCCGACCTGGATGACGGGGGCGTCCACCCGGATCGCCGGGATCCGCACCCGCCGCACGGGCGAGAACGGCAGCGCGGTGGGTGCGGGCGCGAGGGTGCCGAGGGTGGCGCGGGCGTCCGGGGCCGCCGCCGAGGCGGGCTGCGGCGGGCCGACGTCGAACTCCCCGGAGCCGTTGCGGATGAGGGCCAGGCCGGTCAGCAGCACCAGCGCTATCACCCCCCACGGGGCGCGCCTCCTCCGCCGCTCCTCCTCCTCGGCAAGCAGGGCCAGCTTGGACGCAGACATTCGCCATCCCCTCTCGACGCGGTCCCGCCACGTCCATCGCACATGGGAAAACGCTAAGTCCCGCACGGGCGGCGGGCGACGGGGCGATCGGCGAACGGGTGGCCGGCCGCGCGCCCGGTGCGCCATCCGAGTTGCCGTTCCCAGATATTTTCTGACGGTCCGTGACCTGCGGCAATATCCGATTGTGTGGTGATACGCCGGTGTGTCGGCTCACCAGGACGGACCATTCTCGACATGCGGGCGTGTTCCGCGCGCCCGAGTGTCGTCCCGGGAGGTGCTTCTCGCCGATCCACCGGGGACGGGACCCGGTGACCTCCCGCGGAGGATCACATGCGCAACCAACGTGCCCTGACGGCGGCGTGCACCACGGTCGCCGTCCTCGGGCTCGCCGTCCCCGTGGCCGTCGCGGACGGCATGGGAAACGGGGGCGGGCCGAGCGGCACCGACACCACTGTCATCGTCCCCGGCACCGGCAACATCGGCACCTTCAGCGGGAACGGCGTCTTCCCGGGGAACGGCAACGCCAACGGAAACGGCCACTTCAACGGGAACGGGAACGGCAACGGAAACGGCCACTTCAACGGGAACGGCAACGGGAACGGGAACGGCAACTTCAACGGCAACGGCAACGGCAACGGGAACGGGAACGGCCGCGGGGGTGAGGGCAACGGCCGGGGCGGCGAGGGCAACGGGCGCGGGGGCGAGGGCAACGGCCGGGGCGGGGAAGGCAACGGGCGCGGCGGCGAGGGCAACGGCCGCGGTGGCGAGGGGAACGGCCGCGGTGGCGAGGGCTTCGGCAACGGCCGGGGCGGGGAGGGCGGGGGCAACGGCCGCGGGGGCGAGGACTTCGGCAACCGGGGCGGCGACTTCGGACACGGGAACGGCGGCGAGGGCCGGGACGAGGGCTTCGGCGACGCGCACGACATCTTCGTCACCCCCGATGTGCTGCCGGCCGGGGGCCGCCTCACCGTCATCGTCAACGGCTGCCGGGGCGGTACGGCGAGTTCCGACGCCTTCGGCACCATCCGGCTGGAGTCGTTCCGCGACGACACGGCGCGGGGCGTCGCCATCGTCGACCGCGACGCCCGCCGCGGCCGGTACAGCGTCACCGTCCGCTGCGACGGCCGCACCCTGACCCGCCGGGACGCCTTCACCGTGCTCGGCGGGGTCAACGGCGGCCTCGGCGGCAGCCGGGCCGTCGGCGCGACACCCACCGACATGGCGATCGGCGGCGGTCTGGTCACCGCGGCCCTGGTGGGCGGGGGCGCCTTCTGGCTGCGCCGCCGGCACGAGAAGGGGGCCTGAGCCGCCGGTGCCCCGCGACCTCTCCGCCGCCGGGCACCCGCGCCACGGCCGGCCCACGCCCCGGTTCCGCGTTCCGCGCCGGAAGCGGGGGCGCGGGCCTGTCGCGGCCGGGCTCGGACGAGCGCTCCGGTGGCCGGGCTCCGGTGAGGGGCTCCGGCGGCCGGGCCGGTGGGCGTGGGTGTGGCCGGAAGCTAACCGGTGATGCCCGGGAACATGGTGACGAACGGTTCCGGGGTCACCGCGATGCCCCGGCTGTACGGCGCGTCGAAGTCCCAGATGAGGAACAGCATGAAGGCGATGGTGGCCGAGAACAGCGCGGCGAGGACCAACTCCCGCCCGGTGCGCCGGATCTGGAGGGCGAACACCATGCCGATGGTGATCAGCCCGCCGGTGATCAGCCCCCACCACACCACCGGCGGCATGGTGGCCCCGGTGGAGTCGGCGCGCGCGTTGCGGGCCTGGTCGGCGGCGGCCATCTGGTCCAGCAGCGGCTGGTAGGCCTGCGCCTCGAAGTCGTCGCGCGGACGGTAGTCGGTGACGTCCGCCCGGACCCGGCCCAGCAGGTCGGCACCGCGTTCCGTGACCCGCTGCTCGCCCGCCATCCGGTGCCACTCGGTGTGGACGACGTACCCGGCGTAGGCGTTCACGTCCTCGCGGACGCGGTCGCGGACGTCCGGCGGGTAGACGCGCACCCGCTCCGAGATCTCGTGCAGCGCCTGCGCCTCCGCCTGCACGTGGTCCTGCGCGGAGCTGCGGGCCTCCCACACGCCGGCGATGGCCAGGCCGAGGACGATGGCGTAGATGACGCCGATCCACATCGTCATGTACTCGATGACGTCGGGGGTCTCACTGGGGTCCTCGTCCTCGGACGCCGTCCGCTGCCGCACCAGCGTGATGACGACCACGACGGCGAAGGCCCCCGCCATCGCGAGGACGAGAACAAGCCAATCCGACAACTGGTGCCTCCAGGGGTGAGGGGCCGGTGCGTCAGCGCGGGCGCAGGGCGGCGACGGCCACGATCGCGGGGATGGTGATGAGCAGGACGTAGGTGACGGGAGTGGTGTGGCGGCGCGCCGGGCGGCGGACGGTGTGCGGGTGGTACACCGGGTAGCTCACGGGGGTCGCGGAGGGCCGCGGGGTCGGCTCGGGCGTGGGTTTCGGCGGCGGTACCGGTGCGGGCGCGGCGGTTCGGGCCGGGGTGGGTGCCGGGCGCGGGGCCGGGGGTGCCGGGGCGGGCCGGGCGGGTGGCCGGGGCGCGGGTGCCGGGGCCGGTGTGTGGGTGGGCGTGGGGCTGGGAGCCGGTCTCGGCGGGGTCGGCGACGGCGGGGGTGTCGGCTCGGGGGGCGGTGTGGGCTTCGGCGGGGGAGTGGGCGTGGGCGTGGGTGTCGGTTCGGGCGGGCACGGGGGCGGAGGCGGGGGCTTCGGGCAGGGCGGGTCGGGCCAGTGGTGACCGCCGGGCGGATGGGGCCGGTGGTGGCCACCGGGCCGGTGGTGGCCGCCGGCGTGGGCCACCGCGACCGTGCCGTCCGGGCCCGTCGAGGCGTACGCGCAGGCGTCGGCCGACGCGCTGCCGGCCGGCCAGCCCACCAGGGCCCAGGTCAGCGTCAGCAGGGCCAACACCCGTGCGGCGGGCGCGCGGCGGGTCACTCGGGGTCCATGCACGACGCAGATCATGGGGCGTGGGCGACCGTATTACCCCACAGTGGCCCGAGATTGCTCCGAAAGAGGGAGATCGAGCGGTCCAAGGTTTGCCGCGCGAAAGGGCGGCATATGCAGAACGGGCCTCCCGCGGCCCGCCTTCGCCGGGTCCCCGCCGCTCCCGGAAAGAACGCACGGCCGGTGTTGAACGCGGCGGCCCCCTTGTTCCGTACCCATGGCCGTGCGGCGGCGCGGCAGGCGCCGCGGTATCCAGGTGACGATGGGGAGCTGACGATGAAGACCTCCTGGCGGACCGCCTCACTGGTGGCCACGGCCGCCGCGGTACTGGTGCTGACGACGGCGTGCGGTCAGGACGGCACCACCACTCCCGCGTCGGCGGCCCGCGACGCCGGGGCGACGGTCGTCGCGGGCGACGGCGGCGACCGGGGCGGCGGCACCGCGATCGGCGCGGGCAACGGCTACGGCGCCGACGGCGACCAGGGTTCCGCGGCTCCGGGCACCCCGGCCGGCAGGCTGACAGTGGCGAGCAACCCCGAGCTGGGCAAGGTGCTGACCGACGGCTCCGGCCTCACCCTCTACCGGTTCGACAAGGACACGGCCGACCCGCCGAAGAGCAACTGCGCCGGCGACTGCGCCACCACGTGGCCTCCGGTCCCCGCCGACGACGCCACCGCCGGCGCCGGGATCGACAGGACGCTGCTCGGCGAGGTCACCCGCGCCGACGGCTCCAGGCAGCTCACCATCGGCGGCCGTCCCGCCTACCGCTACGCCAAGGACGTCAACGCCGGTGACGTCAACGGGCAGGGCGTGGGAGGCACTTGGTTCGCGCTCGCCCCGACCGGCAGGAAGGCCGAGCAGTCCGATCCGCCCGGCCTGTCCGTCCGCGAGGCCCCGGGCCTGGGCAGGGTCGTCGTCGACCGCGACGGCAGGACGGTCTACCGCTTCATGAAGGACAGGGCCTGGCCCAAGTCCGTCTCGAACTGCACCGGAGCCTGCCTGGAGAAGTGGCCGGCCGTCGCGCCGGTCGCCGCCGCCGACACCGACGGTGTGCGGAGGAAGGGCCTCATGTCCTTCACCCGCCCCGACGGCACCCGGCAGATGACGGTCGACTGCTGGCCGGTCTACACCTTCTCCGGGGACAGGGCTCCGGGGGACACCAACGGCCAGGGCGTGGGCGGCACCTGGTACGCCGTCTCGCCCGACGGCAAGCCGGTCGGCGCGCCGGGCGCGTAGGCCGCCTCCCCGGGGTCGCGTGCCCCGCCCCGGCCCGGCGCGCGGCCGAGGATCCGCCCCCTCCGCACCGAGCGGAGGGGGCGGGTCCTCGTGCGGGCGGGAGCGGTAGGGGCCCGCGCCGTCACGCACCGGGGTCGTGCGGGCACTTGCCGCAGGCAGTGACCGGGAACGGATGGTCAATTTCCGTTTCGGGTCGCTCCTTTGGCGGGCGATCAGTAGCCTCAGCTCGAACACCGGATCGCCTACACCTGTCCACGCTTTGGAGACATACATGGAGCGTCCTGCCTGGGCCCCACGCAGCATCGACATCTCGGTGCCGAGCGTCTCGCGGATCTACGACTACTACCTGGGCGGTTCGCACAACTTCGAGGTGGACCGGGAGGCGGCGCGCCGGGCGATGGAGTTCATGCCGGGTCTGCCGAAGGTCATGCAGGCCAACCGGGCGTTCATGCGCCGCGCGGTGCGGTTCGCGGCCGGCGAGGGCATCACCCAGTTCCTCGACATCGGTTCCGGCATCCCCACGTTCGGCAACGTCCACGAGGTGGCCCAGGCCGCCGTGCCGGGCGCCCGGGTGGTCTACGTCGACCACGATCCGGTGGCCGTCGCGCACAGCGAGGCGGTGCTCGCGGACAACGACGACGCGGACGTGATCGCCGCCGACCTCCGCAAGCCCCGGGAGATCCTGTCCAGCCCCCGGCTGGCGGGGCTCATCGACCTGAAGCGTCCGGTGGCGCTGCTGCTCGTTGCCATACTGCACTTCGTGGACGACGCGGACGACCCGTACGGCGCGGTGGCCGAGCTGTGCGCGGCGCTCGCGCCCGGCAGCCTGCTGATCCTCACCCATGCCTCGTACGAGGGAATCCCGCTGCCCGCCGAGCGGGCCGAGGGCGCGGTGGACGTATACAAGGACATTCGCAACCCGCTGATCATGCGCTCGCGCGAGGAGATCGCGCGGTTCTTCGAGGGGTACGACATGGTGGAACCCGGACTGGTGCAGATGCCGCACTGGCGCCCGGATTCGGCGCCGGAGGACGAGGATCCGTATGCCTTCTCCGGGTTCGCCGGCGTGGGGCGTCCGGCGTGAGCGCGGAACCGGACGGGCCGGAGGACAGACTGCGCCGGCTCACGACCATCTGGAGCCGGGCCGTCTACCCGGTGACCTCGACCTCGCTGACCCGCGCCGAGTTCGCGGAGGAACTCCTCCCGCTCGCCCGCCGGTTGAGCGAGTTGCTGCGCGCCCGCAACTTCGACGCGGACGCGGCGAAGGCGGTCGGCGCCGCCCTGGTCGGCGCGCACTGCACCGACCCCGAGGCGCTGGCCCGCACCCTGGACTGCGTGGACGCCTATCTGGTCCTGTACTGCGGCGAGGACGGCCCCCAGGACGAACTGCGGCTGCGGTCCTCGAAGTTGCAGCACGCGATGGCCGCCGGCTACGCGCAGGCGCTGCGCGTGCGCACCCGTGCCGAGCAGGAGGCCATCGCCCAGGCCGCGTTGCGGGCCCAGGGCGTGGTCGCCCAGGCGCTGCACGCGAGCGAGGCCCGGTTCCGCGCGGTCTTCGAGGGCGCCGCCATAGGGATCGGCATCGCCGACCTCGACGGCCACGTCCTCCAGGTCAACGAGGCGCTGCTGCGCATGTTCGGCCTGTCCGAGCAGACCCTGCGCGGCCGGCGCGTCCAGGACTGGGTGCATCCCGAGGACGCCCCGCAGATCCGGCGGCTGTACGAGGAGCTGGTCCGCGGCGAGCGCGAGCACTACCACGTGGAGAAGGCGTTCAACCGGCCTGACGGAACGGTCCTGTGGACCAACCTGACGGTCTCGCTGCTGCGCGACGCCGACGGACGCCCGCAGTATCAGCTGGCCCTGATGGAGGACACCACCGAGCGCCGGCTGCTCAACCTGCGGCTGCGCTACGAGGCCACCCACGACGCCCTGACCGGCCTGCCCAACCGCACCCTGTTCTTCGAGCGGCTGGAGAAGGCCCTGAACGCGGGCGAGGGCCAGCGCTTCGGCCTGTGCTACCTGGACCTGGACGGCTTCAAGACCGTCAACGACAGCCTGGGCCACGCGGCCGGCGACCGGCTGCTGGTGGAGGTCGCCGACCGGCTCCAGTCCTGCGCGACCGCGCCCGGGGAGATGGTGGCCCGGCTCGGCGGCGACGAGTTCGTGGCCCTGACCACCGGCCCCGGCACCGAGCGCGGGGTCGACGAACTCGCCGAGCGCATCATGAACGCGCTCGTGACCCCCATCAGCGTCGACGGGCGTGACCTGCTGGTCCGCGGCAGCCTCGGCATCGTGGAGGGCCCGGCCGGCGAGCGTACCGCCGCCGAGGTGCTGCGCAGCGCCGACATCACCATGTACCGGGCGAAGTCGGCGGGCGGCAACCGCGCGGAGCTGGCCGACCCCGAGGCCGACGCCCGCGCCATCACCCGGCACGGCCTGACCACGGCGCTGCCGACCGCCCTGGAGCGCGGCGAGTTCTTCATCGAGTACCAGCCCCTGGTGCACCTCGGCGACGGCAGCGTGCGCGGCGCCGAGGCCCTGGTGCGCTGGCTGCACCCGCAGCACGGGGTCCTCGGCCCGGACCGGTTCATCCCGCTCGCCGAGCACACCGGCCTGATCGTGCCGCTCGGCCGCTGGGTGCTGGAGGAGTCCATCCGGCAGGCCCGTGCCTGGCGGGAACGGCACGGCGGGCCGGCCGGCGCCGGACCGCTGCGCATCAACGTCAACCTCTCGCCCTGCCAGCTCGGGCACCCGGGGCTGGTGCAGGACACCGTGGAGATCCTCGAACGCGCGGGGGTCACCCCGGACGCGCTGTGCCTGGAGGTCACCGAGTCCGCGCTCATCGGCGCCGACGACGACCTCCTCAAACCCCTGCGCCGGCTCGCCGAGATGGGCGTCGACATCGCCCTGGACGACTTCGGCACCGGCTACTCCAACCTCGCCAACCTGCGCCGGCTGCCGGTCAGCATCCTCAAGCTCGACCGCTCCTTCACCCAGGGCATGCAGCGGTTCCCCGCCGACCCCGTCGACCTGAAGATCGTGGAGGGCATCGTCTCCCTCGCCCACAGCCTCGACCTGGCGGTCACGGTCGAGGGCGTGGAGACCGGCGCCCAGGCCGAGCAACTGCGCATCCTCGGCTGCGACACGGCCCAGGGCTGGTACTACGCCCGCCCGGGCCCACCGGAGCGGCTCCACGACCTCGCCCTGGTGGACGCGACGGGCTGAGCGGCGAGGGGATTCCCGTGGGCCGCCGGTCCTCCGCCGCGCGCGGCGCACCCGCCCGGCACAAAGACCTCCCGCGCGAGCCGGGCGCGTCGACGGCGGGGGCCGCCCGACCGCGCCCGCCCTCCGCTCGCCGCGCGTGGCCGGGAGCGGCCCGGTGGCGCCGGTCCCGGTGACCGTCACACCGTCCCGTCCCGTGCCGTCTCCGGCGCGCCGGGAGGCGGCGGTCTCGTGCCCGCGAGGGGGCGCGCTGCCGTGGTCCCGCCGCGCGGCCGGCTACGCGTGGGCGCCCGGGAGTGGCCGGGCGGCCGGATCGCCGCCGTCCGCCGCGTCGGCCCGCCGGCCGCCCGCGGCCGGGAGGGGCCCGGCGGCCGTATCCGCGGGGACCGGCACGCCGGTCCCCGCGCCGCGCGTTCCCGCGGCCACGCTCGTGGCCGACCGCACCAGCGCCGCCGCAGCCAGGGAGCGGGACTGCTGCGGCCAGGCGATCGCCAGCACCGAGGGCGGCGCGTCCGCGACCGGCCGGTAGACGACCCCGGGACGCGGATAGCGGCCGGCGACGGAGGCCGGCAGCACGGCCACCGCGTCGCCCAGCGCGATCAGCGTGAGCAGTTGGGCGAGGTCCCGGCCCGCGCTCCGGGTCTCCTCGAGGAACCGGTGCAGCTCCCCGGGCCGCAGCCCCAGGTCGCCGAGGGTGACCCCGTCCCGGGCGGCCAGGGGGTGGGCCGAGCCGAGGGCGGCGACCCGGTCCTCGGCGAGCAGGGGCTCGCTGTCCAGCCCGGTGCGGTCGAACGGCTCGTGCAGCAGCGCCACGTCGGCCTCCCCGCGCCGCAGCAGCCGGGGCTGTTCCCGCCACGCGCACAGGCGGACCGTCACCGGCAACGCGCCCGGCCGGGCGGCGTAGTGCTCCAGGAGGGGCTCCAGCAGGCCCGCGTCACCGTCGGCCTTCACCGCCAGGACCAGCTTCCGGTCCGGCCCGGCCGCGCGCCGCGCCCGCCGCCCGGCCGCCTGGAGGGCGTCCAGCGCGAACCGCGCCTCGGGCAGCAGCACCTCACCCGCCTCGGTCAGCGCGACGTGGTGCGTGGTCCGGTCGAACAGCGGCACGCCCAGCTCGGCCTCCAGCCGGCGGACCGCGCGGGACAGCGGCGGCGGGGAGATGCCCAGCCGCTCGGCGGCGCGGGCGAAGTTCAGTTCCTCGGCCACGGCGACGAAGTAGTGCAGCAGGCGGGAATCCACCCGCACCCCCTCCGCTCGGTATTGCCCTGAGGGTAACAACCCTGAGCCGGCCGGACCTTCAGTTCCCGGAGGGCCGCGGGCAGGCTCGGGCACGTCCTCCTCCCGCTCGCGCAGACCCCTCCGGAGCCCCTCATGATCCTCGTGACCACCCCGACCGGCCGGATCGGCGGCCAGGTCCTCGCCTCGCTGCTCGCCGCCGGCGACGCGGCGGGGCCGGTGCGCGTCGTCGTCCGCGACCCCGCCCGGCTCGCCCCGCGGGTACGCGACCGCGTGGAGGCCGTCCCTGGCTCGCACGCCGATCCCGAGGTCATGGCCGAGGCGTGCGCGGGCGTCGACCGGGTGTTCTGGCTGGTGCCGCCGTCACTCGCCGCCGACAGCGTCGAGGGCCACTTCCGCGCCTTCGCCCGGCCGCTGGCCGACGCGGTCGCGGCGCGGGGCGTCGAGCGGGTCGTCGCCGTCTCCACCCTGGGCCGCGGGGTCGCCGAGCGGGCCGGGCAGATCTCCGCCGCGCTGGCCGCCGACGACGAGATCCGGGCCACCGGCGTCCACCACCGCGCGCTGTGCCCGCCGTACCTGATGGAGAACCTGCTCGCCCAGGCCGCCGCCCTGCGCGACGGCGGTGAGCTGACCATGGCGGTGCCCGGCGACCGGGTGCTGCGCACCTGCGCCACCCGGGACATCGGCGCCACGGCCGCGCGGCTGCTGCTGGACGGCTCCTGGACCGGCCAGGCCGACGTACCGCTGGCCGGCCCCGACGACCTCACGCCCGAGGGCATGGCGCGGGTGGTGTCCGAGGTGCTGGACCGGCCGGTCCGCTTCCGCCGGATCGACGCCGACGACCAGCGGGCCGCGCTCCTGCGGTACGGCGCGAGCGAGGACGCGGCCCGGGGCCTGGCCGACATGATGCGCGCCCTCACCCGCCAGGACTTCTACGGCGCCGGCGTGCCCGTCACCCCCGACAGCGCGCCGACCGGCTTCCGCCAGTGGTGCGAGGAGGTGCTCAGGCCCGCCGTCCTCGGCTGAGCCGGGGCTCAGCGTTCCAGCAGCATCCGCTGCAGCTCCTGCGCCGCCCGCGGCGGGGCCACGTCGCTGCGGTGGGCGAGCGCGATCGTACGGTGCAGACCGGGCCGGGCCAGCGGGGTCACCCGCAGCCCGCGCCCGGCCCGGGTGGCGACCATGCGCGGCACCACCGCCACCCCCAGCCCGGCCCGGACGAAGCCCAGCACCGCGTCCATCTCGCCGCCCTCCACCGCGAAGTCCGGCTCGAAGCCCTCGGCCCGGCACGCGGCCACGGTCAGCTCCCGCAGGTCGTAGCCGTGCCGGAACATCACCAGCCGCTCACCCGCCAGGTCGGCGATGCGGATCACCCGCCCGCCCCGGCCGGGCGCGGGTGCCTCGGGCGAGGACACCACCACCAGGTCCTCGCGCAGCAGCTCCACCGTGGTCAGCGCGGGCGCCGGCGTCGGCAGCGGCAGTACGACCAGCGCCAGGTCGAGCGCCCCGCGCGCCAGCTCCCGCACCAGGTCGTGCGAGCCGCCCTCCTCGATCAGCAGCCGGATGCCGGGATACCGGTCGTGGAAGGCGCGCAGCACGTCCGGCAGCAGTCCGGTGCACAGGCTCGGCGTCGCCCCCAGCCGCACCCGCCCCCGCCGCAGCTGCACCAGCTCCTGCACCTCGTGCCGGGCGGTGTCCGCGTCGGCCAGGATCCGCCGGGCCAGCGGCAGCAGCGCCTCGCCCGCGTCGGTGAGCGTGATGTTGCCCCGGGCACGCAGGAACAGATCCGCGCCCAGCTCCCGCTCCAGCGCCTTGATCTGCTGCGACAGCGACGGCTGGGCCACGTGCACCCGCTCGGCGGCCCGGGTGAAGTGCCGGGTCTCGGCGACGGCCACGAAGTACTGGAGCTGTTGGAACTGCATCCAGGAACAATAGCCTCAAGCTATGGAAACAAGCTGCACCATGTCTTGGACCGATCGGGACCTTCGGCCCTAGCGTGCTGTCCCATGGCTCTGGCAACGCGGACGGACCGACGGCCGTCCATGGCGCGTACCGTGTGGGACAGCTCCGTCGGCAAGAAGACGGTCATGGCCGTCAGCGGCGTGATCATGCTGCTGTACCTGGTCGCCCACGTCATCGGCAACCTGAAGATCTTCTTCGGGCCCGACGAGTTCGACCACTACGCGCACTGGCTGCGCACCGTCGGCGAGCCGTTCATGCACTACGAGTGGACGCTCTGGCTGATCCGGGTCGTCCTGATCGTCGCCGTGGCCGCCCACGCCACCTCCGCCTACCAGCTCAGCCGCCGCGACCTCAAGGCCCGGCCCACCCGCTACGTCCACGCCAAGCCGCGGGCGAGCTACGCGACGCGCACCATGCGCTGGGGCGGTGTCATCCTCGGGCTGTTCATCGTCTGGCACATCCTCGACCTGACCACCGGCACCGTGCACCCCGGCGGCTTCCAGGAGGGACACCCGTACCAGAACGTCGTGGACACCTTCTCCACCTGGTACGGCAACGTCGTCTACATCGTCGCGATGCTCGCGCTCGGCCTGCACATCCGGCACGGCTTCTGGAGCGCCGCCCAGACCCTCGGCGTCGGCAGCCGCGCCCGCGACCGCGCCCTGAAGACCGTCGCCAACGTCCTCGCGCTGCTGCTCACGGCCGGCTTCATCGCCGTACCCGTGGGCGTCATGACCGGAGTGGTGAGCTGACCATGACCTACACCGACTACGCGACCGGTGCGCCGGTCGCCGACACCAAGGCCCCGTCCGGCCCGATCCACGAGCGCTGGGACAAGCGCCGGTTCGAGGCCAAGCTGGTCAACCCGGCCAACCGGCGCAAGCACACGGTCATCGTGGTGGGCACCGGCCTCGCGGGCGGCTCCGCCGGCGCCACCCTCGCCGAACAGGGCTACCACGTCGTCCAGTTCTGCTACCAGGACTCCCCGCGCCGCGCCCACTCCATCGCCGCGCAAGGCGGCATCAACGCGGCGAAGAACTACCGCAACGACGGCGACTCCGTCCACCGGCTGTTCTACGACACCGTCAAGGGCGGCGACTTCCGCGCCCGCGAGTCCAACGTGCACCGCCTCGCGCAGATCTCCGTGGAGATCATCGACCAGTGCGTGGCCCAGGGCGTGCCGTTCGCCCGCGAGTACGGCGGCCTGCTCGACACCCGCTCCTTCGGCGGCGTCCAGGTCTCCCGCACCTTCTACGCCCGCGGCCAGACCGGCCAGCAGCTCCTGCTCGGCGCCTACCAGGCGCTGTCCCGGCAGATCGCCGCCGGGAACGTGGAGCTGCACCCGCGCACCGAGATGCTGGACCTGATCGTCGTCGGCGGACGGGCCCGCGGCATCGTCGCCCGGGACCTGGTCACCGGAAAGACCGGCACGTACTTCGCGGACGCCGTCGTCCTCGCCTCCGGCGGCTACGGCAACGTCTTCTACCTGTCGACGAACGCCATGAACTCCAACGCGACCGCGATCTGGCGGGCGCACCGGCGCGGCGCCTACTTCGCCAACCCCTGCTTCACCCAGATCCACCCCACCTGCATCCCGCGCACCGGCGACCACCAGTCCAAGCTGACCCTGATGAGCGAGTCGCTGCGCAACGACGGCCGGATCTGGGTGCCCAAGGCCAAGGGCGACACCCGGCCGCCGCACCGGATCCCCGAGGACGAGCGCGACTACTACCTGGAACGCATCTACCCCTCCTTCGGCAACCTGGTGCCCCGGGACATCGCCTCCCGCGCCGCGAAGAACGTCTGCGACGAGGGCAGGGGGGTCGGCCCCGGCGGCCAGGGCGTCTACCTGGACTTCGCCGACGCCATCAAGCGCATGGGGCGCAAGGCCGTCGAGGCCAAGTACGGCAACCTCTTCGACATGTACCAGCGGATCACCGACGAGGATCCGTACGAGGTGCCGATGCGCATCTACCCGGCCGTGCACTACACGATGGGCGGCCTGTGGGTCGACTACGACCTGCAGACCACCATCCCCGGCCTGTTCGCGATCGGCGAGGCCAACTTCTCCGACCACGGCGCCAACCGGCTCGGCGCCTCCGCCCTGATGCAGGGCCTGGCCGACGGCTACTTCGTGCTGCCGGCCACCATCAACGACTACCTCGCCCGCAACCCCCACCAGGACCCGGTCACCGACGCGCACCCGGTCGTCCAGGAGGTGCTGGCCGAGACCGAGGACCGGATCAACCTGCTGCTGGCCGTGGACGGCGACCGCACCCCGGACTCCTTCCACCGCGAACTCGGCGAGCTGATGTGGGAGTTCTGCGGCATGGCCCGCACCGAAGCGGGGCTGCGCAAGGCCCTGGAGCGCATCCCGCAGATCCGCGAGGAGTTCTGGCGGCGGATCAAGGTGCCCGGCACCGGCGAGGAGTTCAACCAGTCGCTGGAGAAGGCCAACCGCATCGTCGACTACCTGGAACTCGCCGAGCTGATGTGCCTCGACGCGCTGCACCGCGCCGAGTCCTGCGGCGGCCACTTCCGCGAGGAGTCCCAGACCTCCGACGGCGAGGCCGCCCGCAGGGACGAGGAGTTCTCCTACGCCGCCGCATGGGAGTTCACCGGCACCGGCGAGGCTCCCGTCCTGCACAGGGAAGACCTGGTCTTCGAGTACGTCCACCCCACCCAGCGGAGCTACGCATGAAGCTCACCCTGCGCGTCTGGCGGCAGAAGAACGCCGGCGCCGAAGGAGCGATGTCCACCTACGAGGTGGACGACATCTCGCCCGACATGTCCTTCCTGGAGATGCTGGACGTCCTCAACGAACAGCTCATCCTGTCCGGCGAGGAACCCGTCGCCTTCGACCACGACTGCCGCGAGGGCATCTGCGGCGCGTGCAGCCTCGTCATCAACGGCGACGCGCACGGGCCGGAGCGCACCACCACCTGCCAGCTGCACATGCGGTCCTTCGAGGACGGCGACACGATCGACATCGAGCCGTGGCGGGCGTCCGCGTTCCCGGTGATCAAGGACCTGGTGGTGGACCGCTCGGCGTTCGACCGGATCATCCAGGCCGGCGGCTACATCACCGCCCCCACCGGCTCCGCGCCGGAGGCCCACGCCACCCCGGTGCCCAAGGCCGACGCCGACTTCGCGTTCGAGCACGCCGAGTGCATCGGCTGCGGGGCGTGCGTGGCCGCGTGCCCCAACGGCGCGGCGATGCTCTTCACCTCCGCCAAGGTCAACCACCTCAACGTGCTGCCCCAGGGCGCGCCCGAGCGGGAGACGCGGGTGCTGGACATGGTGGCCCAGATGGACGCCGAGGGCTTCGGCGGGTGCACGCTCACCGGCGAGTGCGCCACGGCCTGCCCCAAGGGCATCCCGCTGATGTCCATCACCGGCATGAACAAGGAGTGGCTGCGGGCCACCCGCAAGGCCGGCAAGAGGTAGCCGCCACCCGAGGACGTTCGCCGATCAGAGGCGGGCGGGCGGGGCCGGGGAGGTGCTCCCCCGGCCCCGTCTGGTGTTTTCGGCCCCGCCCGCCGCGGACGGCCGACCAAGGCGTTCACCACCCCCACATCCGCGCTCCCGGCACCGGTCACACGCGCGCCAACCGGTCTCGGAAGAACAGGAACGGCGGGCCGCACGCACGGGCCCGCCGCCCCTGCCGACCCGGCCCGTGCCCAGGAGTAGCCATGACCGGCGTTCCCACCCTCGACCGTCCCCCGCAGCCCGCGGCACCCGCCCGCTACACCGTCACCCTCGCCCGCGACGAGTCCGACGTGCGTGCCGCGCAGCGGCTGCGGCACGACGTCTTCGCCGGGGAGATGGGAGCACTGCTGGCCACCCCGGAACCGGGGTACGACATCGACGCCTTCGACTCCTACTGCGACCACCTCCTCGTGCGCGAGGAGAGCACCGGGCAGGTCGTCGGCACCTACCGGCTGCTGCCGCCCGAGCGGGCCGCCGTCGCCGGCCGGCTGTACTCCGAGGGCGAGTTCGACCTCGCCGCGCTCGACGCGATCCGGCCGCAGCTGGTCGAGGTCGGCCGCTCCTGCGTCCACCCGGACCACCGCGACGGCGCCGTCATCGGCCTGATCTGGGCCGGCATAGCCCGCTACATGACCGACCGGGGCCACGCGTGGCTGGCGGGCTGCTGCTCCCTGCCGCTCGCCGACGGCGGCGCCCTCGCCACCGGCACCTGGCAGCGGGTGCGCGAACGCCACCTGGCGCCCGCGGAGTTCCGGGTCCGGCCGCTGCTGCCGTGGACCGCGCCCGCCGGCGCCCCGGCCGCCCGCACCGAGCTGCCCGCCCTGCTGCGCGGCTACCTCCGGCTCGGCGCCTGGGTGTGCGGCGAACCCGCGCACGACCCCGACTTCGGCGTCGCCGACCTCTACGTCCTGCTGCCGATGCACCGGGTCGACCCCCGCTACCTGCGGCACTTCCTCTCCCTCGTCCTGGCCTGATGAGCGGCTGGCTGCCCACCGCGCCGTGCACCCCGGGCGCCTGCGTCCAGCCCGCCCGGGCGCCCGTGCCCGCACCCCGGGCCGTGCTGCGGCTGACCGCCGTCGCGGTCCTGGTACTGGCCGGGATCGCGCTGTCCCCCTTCGGGGAGAGGATCCCCGCCGAGTGGATCCGGCGGTGGTGCCGGCTGATCGTGCGGGCCGCGGGGGTGCGGGTCCGGATCACCGGCGCCGCCCCGCCGGACGGCGGACTGCTCCTGGTCGCCAACCACGTCTCCTGGCTGGACGTCCCGCTGCTCGCCGCCGTACGCCCGGCCAGGATGCTCGCCAAGGCCGAGGTCCGGCGCTGGCCCGTGGCGGGCGCGCTCGTCGCGCGCGGCGGGGCCCTGTTCATCGAACGCGACCGGTTGCGCGCGCTGCCCGGCACGGTGGCCCGGATCGCCGGCACGCTGCGCGCGGGCGGGACGGTGACTGTCTTCCCCGAGGGCAGCACCTGGTGCGGGCGCGCCCAGGGCCGCTTCCGCCGCGCCGCCTTCCAGGCCGCCCTCGACGCGGGCGTGCCCGTCCAGCCGGTCGGCCTGCGCTACCGGCGGCACGACGGCGGCCCCGGCACCGCGGCGGCCTTCGTCGGCGAGGACACCCTGGCGGCCTCGCTGTGGCGGGTGGCCCGGACCCGCGGCCTGGTCGCCGAGGTGGAGATACGGCCGCTGATCCCGCCGGGCACCCACCCCGACCGCCGTACCCTGGCCCGCGCGGCCCAGCCGGCCGCACCCGAGCCCGCCTGGACCCACGCGGCCCTGGTCGCCGCCGCCCGGGCACGCCCGCCCGGCCCCGGCACTCGGGCGGGCCGTGCGGCACTCGGAGCCTGACGGCGGGGCGACCCGTGGCGGCAACGGGCTCAGGGCATGACCCGCGCCAGATAGGGCGCGGTCGCGCTGTCCCCGGCCCGGGACACCCGGTCCGGCGGGCCTTCCGCCACCACGCGGCCGCCCCGGTCGCCGCCGCCCGGGCCGAGGTCGATCACCCAGTCGGCGCCCGCGACCACCGTCATGTCGTGCTCCACCACGACGACCGTGTGCCCGGCGTCGACCAGCCCGTGCAGCCGGTCCGTCAGCACCTCCACGTCGGCCGGGTGCAGCCCGGTCGTCGGCTCGTCCAGCAGGTACAGGGTGTGGCCCCGGCGCCCCCGCTGGAGTTCGCTCGCCAGCTTGATCCGCTGCGCCTCCCCGCCGGACAGCTCGGTCGCCGGCTGCCCGAGCCGCAGATAGCCGAGGCCCACGTCCAGCAGGGTGCCCAGGCTCCGGGCGGCACCCGGAACGTCCGCGAAGAACTCCGCCGCGGCCTCCACGGTCAGGTCCAGCACCTCGGCGATGTTCCGGCCGCGGTAGGTCACCTGGAGCGTCTCGGGGCGGTAACGGGCGCCGGCGCAGTCCGGGCAGGGCGCGTAGGTGCTCGGCAGGAACAGCAGCTCCACGCTGACGAACCCCTCGCCCTGGCAGGTCTCGCAGCGCCCGCCGGGCACGTTGAAGGAGAACCGCCCGACGCCGTACCCGCGCGCCCGCGCCTCCTCGGTGCCGGCGAACACCTTCCGGACGACGTCGAACAGGCCCGTGTACGTCGCCAGGTTGGAGCGCGGGGTGCGCCCGATGGGCTTCTGGTCGACCCGGACCAGCCGCCCCACCCCCGGCAGCTCCTGCGTCAACTCCCCGACGAGCGTGGACTTCCCGGAGCCGGAGACACCGGTGACTGCGGTGAACGCGCCGAGCGGGAACCGGGCCGTCACCGCGCGCAGGTTGTGCCGGGTCACCGGGCCCACCGTCAGCCAGCCGCGCGGCTCGCGGACCTCGCGCGCCGGACCGGGCGCCTCGTCGAAGAGGTAGGCGGCCGTCGCCGACCCCGCCACCGACGCCAGCTCGGCCGGCGGCCCGCTGTACAGCACCCGCCCGCCGTGCTCGCCCGCGCCGGGGCCCACGTCCACCACCCAGTCGGCGCCGCGCACCACGTCCAGGTGGTGTTCCACCACGAACACCGAGTTCCCGGCCGCCTTCAGCCGGTCCAGGACGGTGAGCAGCGCCTCGGTGTCCGCCGGGTGCAGCCCGGCGGACGGCTCGTCCAGCACGTACACCACGCCGAACAGCCCGGACCGCAGCTGGGTGGCCAGCCGCAGCCGTTGCAGCTCGCCCGCGGAGAGCGTGGGCGCGGCCCGGTCCAGGCCGAGGTAGCCGAGGCCCAGTTCGACCACCGGCGCGATCCGGGACTTCAGGTCGGCCGTGAGGACCCTCGCCGTCTCGTCGCGGCCGTCGGGCAGGTTCGCGAGGTCGGTCAGCGGCAGCGCCGCCAGCTCGGCGATGGTCCGGCCGTCGTAGGTCACGGCGAGCGCCTCGGGCCGCAGCCGGCTGCCGCCGCAGGCCGGGCACGGGGTGCTGGTCAGGAACCGCTCGGCCTTCGCCCGCAGGGTGGCCGACTTGGTGTCGGAGAACGTCTTCAGCACATACCGGCGGGCGCTCGTGTAGGTGCCCTGGTAGGGCCGCTGGATGCGGTCGGCGTCCCGCACCGGGTGGACGGTGACCACCGGCTGCTCGTCGGTGAACAGGATCCAGTCGCGCTGCTCGGCGGGCAGCTCCCGCCAGGGCCGGTCCACGTCGTAGCCGAGCGTGTCCAGGATGTCCCGCAGGTTCTTGCCCTGCCAGGCGCCCGGCCACGCCGCGATCGCCCCCTCGCGGATGGACAGCGAGGGGTCCGGGACCAGCAGTTCCTCGGTCGTCCCGTGCACCTGCCCGAGGCCGTGGCAGCGGGGACAGGCGCCGGCCGCCGTGTTCGGCGAGAAGGCGTCCGAGTCGAGCCGCTCGGCGCCGGGCGGATAGCGGCCGGCCCGGGAGAACAGCATCCGCAGTGAGTTGGAGAGGTTGGTGACCGTGCCCACCGAGGATCGCGAGGTGGGGGAGGAGCGGCGCTGCTGGAGCGAGACCGCCGGGGGCAGCCCGGTGATCTCGCCGACTTTCGGGGCCCCGACCTGGTGGATCAGCCGGCGCGCGTACGGCGCGACCGACTCGAAGTACCGCCGCTGGGCCTCGGCGTAGACGGTGCCGAACGCCAGGGAGGACTTCCCCGAGCCGGAGACCCCGGTGAACACGGCCAGTACGTCCCGGGGGATGTCCACGTCCACGCTCTTGAGGTTGTGCTCGCGGGCGCCGCGGACGCGGACGAAGGGGTCGTGGGGGGTGTGCATCGGGGGAACTCTATCCGCCCCCGTGCGCCACTACCGCGGGGGGTTGCCCGGGTCCTGCGGCCGGGTGCCGAACTCGTCCCTCAGCTTGTCCTGACCGGTGTCGACCTGTGACCGGTACTTGTTCCCGGTGCGCTGGTCGAGATAGTCGCCGCCCTTGTCGATGCCCTTGTCGGCCGTGCTCTCGTGGCCCTTGAGCATGCCCTTGATCTTGTCCATGAAGGACATGGCAGCCCTCCTCGTCGCTGACAGGCTTGCCCTCCCAGGGTCACCGGCCCGCGCCGGAACCGCATCTCGGGACGGTCTTCACCGGCCGGGCGCGAACAGCGCGGCGAGCCGCCGGTAGGAGTCCAGCAGGGCCGTGCGGTCGTAGGTGCTGGTGGTGACGAGCACCTCCTGGGCGCCCGTCTCCGCCAGCACCGCCTCCAGCTCCCGCGCGACCTGCTCCGGGGTGCCGGCGAGGTGACCGGTGAGCGCCGACTCGTAGAGGTCCCGTTCCCTCGCCGTCATCGTGCGCGCCCGGACCGACTCGGCGGGGGCGAGCGGCGGGAAGGTGCCGTGGGTGCGGGAGTGGGCCAGCGACCAGGCCTCGGGGACCAGCAGCCGGCGCGCCTCGGCCTCGGTGCCGGCCACCGCCACCGTCCCGGAGATCACGACGTACGGCTCGGCCGCCCAGCGCGAGGGGCGGAACAGGGAGCGGTACTGGTCGATGCCGCGCAGCATCTTCTCCCGGCCCCGCAGATCGCCGATGACCATGGGCAGGCCCGCGCGGGCCGCGACGCGCGCGCCCTCGCCGAGGGCCAGCACGAACGGCGGCACGGCCAGGCCTTCCGCGGGACGGGCCCGCACCCCGGTCGGCGAGCCGCCGGTGAACCAGCCGAGCAGTTCGGCGAGCTGTGCCGCGAAGTCCTCGGCGTCGCCCTTGTCCCGGCCGAGCGCCTTGCGCACCCCGTCCGTGAACCCCACGGAGCGGCCGAGCCCCATGTCGATCCGCCCCGGGAACAGCGCCTCCAGCACCCCGAACTGCTCGGCGACGACCAGGGGCCGGTGGTTGGGCAGCATGACCCCGCCGGTGCCCACCCGGATGGTGCGGGTGGCCGCGGCGACGGCGGCGGCGAGCACGGTGGGCGCGGACCCGGCGACGCCCGGCACCCCGTGGTGCTCGGACACCCAGAACCGGTGGTAGCCGAGCGCCTCCGCCTCCCGGGCCAGCGCGACGGTGTCCCGCAGTGCCTCGGCCGGCGGGCGGCCCTGACGGGTGCGGGAGCGGTCGAGGACGGAGAACCGGGTCCGGCTGATCACTGTGCTGCTCACACGGGGTTCAACGCGCGGACGCGCACGGGATTCCCGGCCCGCCCCGGCCGCCGTACGGGTGGGCACGCGGCCGGCGGCGCGGTGCCCCGCCCGGAGGCCGTCGGCAGGGCCGGCGCGGCGCGGTGCGGTGGCCGGGCGGGGGCCGGGGCCGAGGCCCCGCGCACGAGGCCGCCCGGACGGCCGGAGGCCCGGTCCGTTCCCCGGGCCCCGGCCGTGCGGGCAGGTTGCCGGGCGCCGGGGACTGACTAGGGTGGCCGGTGTGACCGACCGCAGCGGGCCGCCGATCGCCGTGTTCGACCTCGACAACACGCTGGCCGACACCGCCCACCGCCAGCACTTCCTGGAGGGCCGGCGGCGGAACTGGGCCGCGTTCTTCGCCGCGGCGCCCGCGGACCCGCCGCTCGCCGAGGGCGTGGCGCTGGCCGCGGAGAGCGCCCGTGCCTGCGAGGTCGTCTATCTGACCGGCCGCCCCGAGCGGTACCGCCGGGACACCCTGGAGTGGCTCGCGGCCCACGGACTGCCCGAGGGCCGGGTGTTCATGCGGGACGACGCCGATCGCAGGCCGGCCCGGCTCACCAAGCTGGGGATCCTGCGCCGGCTCGCCCGGGGCCGCGAGGTCCGGGTGCTCGTGGACGACGACGAGCTGGTCTGCGACGACGCCGAACGCGCCGGTTTCGCCGTCGTACGGGCGCGCTGGGCGCGGAAGTCGGCCGCGCTTGAGGAGGCACAGGAGCGGGAGGGCCGCACCTGACGCGCGCCGGGGCGGCTCAGGCGCCGTCCTCGATGCGGAAGCCGACCTTCAGGCCCACCTGGTAATGCTCGATCCGGCCGTTCTCGATCTGGCCGCGGACCTGGGTCACCTCGAACCAGTCCAGATTGCGCAGCGTCTGGTCGGCGCGGGCGATGCCGTTGCGGATGGCCTGGTCGACGCCCTCGTGCGAGGTGCCGACGATCTCGGTGACCCGGTAGGTGTGGTTCGTCATGCGGGTGCTCCTTACGTGTCACGCCGTACTCCACCGTGCACTATCCGCGCGGTCCGCGCACGGCGTCCCGGGCTATCACGCGGTACCGCTTGACCTGTCGATTGGTCCATACCAAAATCCGTCACACCCGTACGAGCCACCGCGCTCCGCCCCCCACGTCGGGCCCCCACACCTGTCCCAGGACCCTCGCCAGACAGAACAGGACCCCTCGTGAGACGTCGTCTGCTCGCCCTCCTCTGTATCACCGGCTCCCTCGTCAGCGCCTGCGGGATGCTCCCCGGCGGCGACGAGGAGCGGACGACCGTCACCGTGTGGCTGATGAAGGACAGCGCCTCCAAGGAGTTCCTGCGGCGGTTCACCGAGGACTTCGAGCGCACCCACGACGACCTGCGCCTCGACATCCGCATCCAGGAGTGGACCGGCATCGTCGAGAAGGTCCGCGGCGCGCTCAAGGCACCCTCCGGCGACGGCCCGGACGTCATCGAGGTCGGCAACACCCAGGTGCCGCTGTACGCCGACGGCGGCCGGCTGGCGGACCTCACCCTGGAGTCGATGCGGGACTGGGGCAAGGACAAGTGGCTGCCCGGTCTCGCCGAGCCCGGCAAGGACGGCAACAAGCAGTACGGCATCCCCTGGTACGCGGCCAACCGGGTCGTCATCTACCGCAAGGACCTGTTCCGGCAGGCCGGCATCGCCCGCCCGCCGCGGACGCGCGAGGAATGGCTCGCCGCCACCGAGAAGCTGAACGGGGGCGGGAACCAGGGCATCTACCTCGCGGGCCAGGACTGGTACACGCTCGCCGGGTTCGTCTGGGACGAGGGCGGCGAACTCGCCGAGGAGAAGGACCACGAGTGGCGGGGCACCCTGGACAGCCCGGCCGCGCTGCGCGGCATGGACTTCTACCGGCGGCTCCAGGCGCTCGGCCGGGGTCCCGCGGACGCCGACGAGGAACACCCGCCGCACGCCGGCGTGTTCGCCGACGGCCAGGTCGCGCAGATCATCGCCCTGCCCGGGCTCGCCCAGTCGATCGTCCGGCAGAACCCCGGACTCAAGGACAAGATCGGCTTCTTCCCCGTGCCCGGCCGCACCGCCGGCCGGCCCGGCACCGTCTTCACCGGCGGCTCCGACCTCGTGGTCCCGCGCAACACCGACGACCAGTTCGCCGCGACCACCGTCGTCGGGGCGCTCACCGGCGCCAAGTGGGACACCGAACTGGCCCGCGCCATGAACTACGTGCCCAACAAGACCACGCTGGCCGGCGAGGTCACCGGAGCGGAGGGGGTCGCCGCCATGGCCGCGGGCGCGGCGCACGGCCGGGCGACCCCCACCACCCCTCAGTGGGCGGACGTCGAGGCCGACAACCCGATCAAGACGTACATGACCCGGGTGCTCCAGGGCGCCGACCCGGCGACCGAGGCCCGCCGCGCCTCCCGGAAGATCACCGAGGCGCTCGTCCCGGACGTGGGCTGAGCCGCCCCGCTCACCGCGCCACGCTCAGCGACAGCGCGAAGCGGCCCGGCGCGTCCGTCCACCACCGGGTCAGCTCCAGGCCCGCCGCGGCCAGTTCGGCGGTCACCCCCTCCTTGCGGAACTTGGCCGACACCTCGGTGCGCAGTTCCTCGCCCGCCGCGAAGTCCACGGCGAGACTCAGCGCGGGCACCTTCACGGTCTGGGCGGTGCGGGAGCGCAGCCGCATCTCGATCCACTCCCGCTCGGCGTCCCACCGGGCCACGTGGTCGAACGCCTCCGGATCGAAGTCGGCGCCCAGCTCACGGTCGATCACGGCCAGCACGTTCCGGTTGAACGCGGCCGTCACGCCGGCCGCGTCGTCGTACGCCCGGACCAGTACCCGCTCGTCCTTGACCAGGTCCGTGCCGAGCAGCAGTCCGTCGCCCGGGGCGAGCAGCGCCCGCACTCGGGTGAGGAACCGGGCGCGTTCGGCGGGCAGCAGATTGCCGATCGTGCCGCCGAGGAAGGCCACCAGCCGGGGTCCGGGGGTCGCGGGCAGGGCCAGCGGGGCGGTGAAGTCGGCGATCAGCGCGTGCACGTCCAGCCCCGGACGCTCCTCGACGAGCGCCCGCCCGGCCCGGGTGAGCGCGCTCTCGCTGACGTCGACCGGCACGTACGCGGCGAGCGCGGGCAGCGCGTCGATCAGGTGGCGGGTCTTCTCCGAGGAGCCCGAGCCCAGTTCGACCAGGGTGCGGGCGCCGCTCGCGGCCGCGATCTCCCCGGACCGGGTGCTGAGGATCTCCCGCTCGGCCCGCGTGGGGTAGTACTCGGGCAGCTCGGTGATCCGCTCGAACAGCTCGCTGCCGCGGGCGTCGTAGAACCACTTGGGCGGCAGCCACTTGGGGGTGTCGGTGAGGCCGCGCAGGACGTCGGCGCGCAGCGCGGCCTCGGTGGCGTCCTCGGGAAGGGTGCGGGTGATGTGCAAGGGGCTCAACGGCAGGGCTCCTTCGGGGGTACGGCCGCCGGTTCCTCCAGCGGGGCGAGCAGCACGCCGGTGCGGCTCGCGGTGAGCACGGTGCGGTCGGGGACCTCCCGCCAGAGCGGATCGTCGTCGTACGGCTCGGAGGCGACGACCGTGCTCCGGCCGGGCTCCGCGCGGTACCAGAGCGAGTCGCCCCAGGCGGTGGCGGTGATCGTGTCCCCGTCGGTCAGCAGCAGGTTGAGCCGGGAGGCCGGGGCGGCCCGGGCCAGTTCGCGCACCGTTTCCCCCAGCGCCTCCTCCGGTGCCCGGCCGGAGCGCAGCCGGTGCAGGACCAGGGCCCAGACGAACGCCGAGTCGGTGCGGGCCTGGAGCGACAGCAGTTCGACCGGGGGCAGCGCGGACACCAGCGGTGCCGCCGCGTCCGGCCAGCCCGCGATCAGCCCGTTGTGGCTGAACAGCCACCGCCCGGCCGCGAACGGAGCCGCCGCGGCCTCGGCGTCCGCCCCCGCCAGGGTCGCGTCCCGGACCGCCGCGAGGACGGCGCCCGAGCGCACCACCCGGGCCAGGTCGGCGAAGGACAGGTCGGCCCAGATCGGCCCGGACCGCCGGTAGCGGGCCGGCGCCGGATCCCCGGGCGCGTACCAGCCGACGCCGAACCCGTCGGCGTTGACCGTCCCGTACCGCTGCCGGCGCGGTGCCCACGACTGCCGGTACAGGCCGTGCGGGGGCTCCACGAGGAGCCGGCCGAGCGGCTCCTCGGCGCCCAGGTAGGCGAGGTGACGGCACATCAGCCCACCTCCGAACGGGCGGTGCGGAACCCGGAGAAGATCTGCCGGCGGACGGGGAGGTCCCAGTTGCGGAACGTGCCCCGGCAGGCCACCGGGTCCACGGCGAACGAGCCGCCGCGCAGCACCTTGTGGTCGGAGCCGAAGAACACCTCCGAGTACTCCTTGTACGGGAACGCCCGGAACCCCGGGTACGGCAGGAAGTCGCTCGCCGTCCACTCCCACACGTCGCCGATCAGCTGCCGCACGCCCAGCGGCGACTGTCCGGCCGGGTAGCTGCCGGCGGGGGCGGGCCGCAGGTGCCGCTGGCCGAGGTTGGCGTGTTCGGGCGCGGGATCGGCGTCGCCCCACGGGTAGCGCCGGGAGCGGCCGGTGACCGGGTCGAAGCGGGCCGCCTTCTCCCACTCCGGCTCGGTCGGCAGCCGGCGTCCGGCCCAGCGGGCGTAGGCGTCCGCCTCGTACCAGCACACGTGCAGCACCGGTTCGTCCGGCGGTACCGGCTCGGTGACGCCGAACCGGTGCCGCAGCCACCGGTCGCCGTCCCGCCGCCAGAACAGCGGGGCGGTGATGCCGTGCCGCCGGATGTGTGCCCAGCCCCGCGGGGTCCACCACCGCTCGGTGGCGTACCCGCCGTCCTCGATGAACGCCTGGTAGGCCGCGTTCGTCACCGGGACGGTGTCGATCCAGAACGGCGCCACCTCCCGGGGGTGCGCCGGGCGTTCGTTGTCCAGCGCCCAGGGCTCGTCGGAGGTGCCCATGGTGAACGGCCCGCCGGGCACGAGGACTTCGGCCGGGCCGGTGAACGGCGGCACCGGCCGCGGGTCCGGCGCGGTGAGGGCCCGGGGGCCCTTCCTGAGCTGATGGGTGATCAGCATGGTCTCGTCGTGCTGCTGTTCGTGCTGGGCGATCATGCCGAAGGCGAAGCCGGCCTCGGTCAGCCGGCTGCCGTGGAAGTCCGCCCCCGCCAGCAGGTCCAGCGCCCGGCCGCGCACCTCGGCCGCGTACCGGCGCGCCTCGGCGGGCGGCAGCAGCGGCAGCGAGGGGCGCTCGGCGCGGGGATGCTCGAAGGCGTCGTAGAGGCTGTCTATCTCCGGCCGTACGGCCTCGCGGCCGCCGACCGTCCGCAGCAGCCACACCTCCTCCTGGTTGCCGATGTGCGCCAGATCCCACACCAGCGGGGACATCAGCGGGGAGTGCTGGGCGGTGAGGTCCGGTTCGTCGACGCAGGTGGTCAGCAGGGTGGTGCGGTCACGGGCGGTGGTGAGGCAGTCCAGCGCCCGCTCGCGCAGGGCCTCGGTGTCCGTCTCGGTGGTCGGGGTGCCGGTCTCCGGGGCGGTCATGTGCGGCTGTCCTTCCTCCCGTGGGCACGGGTGCCTCCGGGTGGGGTTTCGTCCAGCAGGTCGTCGGCCGGGCAGCGGCCCCGGGCCACGTGGCGGTCCCGGAAGGCGGCCACCGCGTCGACGACCCGCGTCGTGGCGCCGAGCCGGGGCAGGGCCTCCAGGGCCGCCGCGAAGCAGGCGTCGGCGGCCTCGCGCAGCTCCGGGTCGGCGAGGGCGTGCCGGGCCGCGTCGGCCCACAGCGGATTGTGCGGGGCGGGCCGGTCCAGGGCCCGTTCGGCGAGCGGCTTCACGGTCCGGTAGGCGCTCTCGGCGGCCTGCGGATCGTCGAACAGCGCCGCCGTCACCGCGAGCGGCACGATCCAGCCGTCCTCGCCGGGCTGCGCGTCGATCATCCGCAGCTCCAGGTGGCCGCGCGGCCTGACCGGCGGGAACAGGGTGGTCAGGTGGTAGTCGAGGTCCGCCCGGGTGGGCGGCCGGGGCGCCCCGGACCGCGTCCACTCCCGGAACGTGAGCTGCTCGGGAACCTCCCAGGGGCCGCTGTCCCGGCGCACGCACATCACCGGCGAGTCCAGGACGTGCCGGGCCCAGGCGGCCCGCGGCTCGCCGTCCAGCGGGGGAGCGCCGGCCCGGCCGGGACCTATCCCCATCCACATCAGCTGACGGGCGGACCGCCAGCCGGTGCGCCGCCGGCCGACCAGCGGGGAGTTGGCGAACGCGGCCACCAGGACCGCTCCCAACTGGTGCGCCAGCCACCAGCGCCGGGCGTGCCCCAGCGGGCCCGGCTCCTCCTGCCCGGCGTCCACGCACACCTGGACGGAGGCGGAGGCGCACATCATGTGCCGGCCGGCCGGACCGGTGCGGTCCAGGCAGGCTTCCATGGCGTCGTAGCGGGGTTGGCGCAGGATCCTGCGGGGCGGGTGCCGGGGGTCGTGGCCGATGCCGGCGAGCCCGAGGCCCTCGTCGGCCAGGACGGCCCGTACGGCGTCCAGATCGGCGGAAACGGTGTCCACGCACTCCATCAGGGAGGCGGCGGGCGGCGAGCTGAGCTCCAGTTGGCCGCCGGGCTCGACGGTGAGCGCCGAGGCCAGGGGCAGTTTCCGCACCGCGGCGTAGGCCGCTTCGAGTCGTTCGGGTGGGACCGGGAGCTGTGGCAGCTCCAGCGAGTGGACGAGCCATTCCAGCTCGACACCGAGTGCGCGAGGCGGTCCGGTCTTGAAGCAGATGCCCCGGACCAGGGCCTCCACCTCGGCCTCGGTGACGGCGGTGCGGTGCTCCGTACAGTCGCCACCGTCGCTCTGTATATCGGACATGTCGGGATCCTCCTGAGGTTCCAGCATGCCATCGGCCCGTGGAGCGGGCCGAACCAGCACATCCCAGCCAAGACCCTTCGGCGGACGCGCACAAGAGCGCCGGACCGGCCTTCTCGGGCGTGCCGCCAATTCCGTTGCGCCGCCTCCCCAGCATCGCCCAGGATGCGTGCATGAGCACGACGGGGGAGACCGTGCGGCGCGCGGCCGTGGCGCCCACGGGGGTGGCGCCGTGAGCGCGCGGCTGCGCGGGATCGCCGCGGAGACGGAACGGATCGTGGCCGCGGGCCGGTACCGGGCGCCGGACGGCCGGGAGGTGACGGTCGCGGAGGCGGTCGAGGCCGCGCGGGCGGGCACCCGGATGTTCGGCCCCGCACCCGTGCCGGTGCCCGCGGTGCCGGCCCCGGCGGGCGGCACGCGGTACGAGGTCACCGGGGAGAGCAGCCTGGAGGCGGCCCGCCGGCTGGCCGGCGCCCCCGTCGCCGTACTGAACTTCGCCTCGGCCCGCAACCCGGGCGGCGGCTACCTCAACGGCGCGCAGGCCCAGGAAGAGGCCCTGTGCCGCGCCTCCGCGCTGTACACCTGCCTGCTGACGGCGCGCGGCTTCCACGACCACCACCGCGCCGACCGCGACCCGTTCTACACCGACCGGGTGATCCACTCGCCGGGCGTCCCCGTCTTCCGCGACGACCGGGGCCGGCTGCTCGCCGAGCCGTACCTCGTCGGGTTCCTGACGGCCGCCGCGCCCAACGCGGGCGTCGTCCGGCGTACGGCGCCGGAGCGGGCCGCCGGACTGCCCGGTGTCCTCGCGGCCCGGGCCGGACGCGTGCTGGAGACGGCCGCGGCCCACGGCTACCGGCGGCTGGTGCTCGGCGCCTGGGGCTGCGGCGTCTTCCGGAACGATCCGGCCGAGGTCGCGGGCGCCTTCCGGGCGGCCCTGGGGCCCGGCGGCCGGTTCGCGCGTTCGTTCGAACACGTGGTGTTCGGCGTGCTGGACCGGACACCGGGCGCGGTGGTGCGGGAGGCGTTCGAACGGGCGTTTCCCGGGGGCGCGGGGGTGAACGGCGGTTCCGTGGACCGGTGAGGCGCGGTGGCCCGGTCCGGCGCCTGGGGCGCGGGCCGGCATCCGTGGTGCGGTCCGGCGTCAGGTCCAGCCGTAACGCTCGCGCAGCCGCCTCCGGACCGGGTCGAAACGGGTCCGGTCCAGCGCGCAGGCCTCCCGGCGGATGCCCCGTCCGTGCAGCCGCAGCACCCGGTCCACGGCCACCCGGGAGTCGCGGCCCGGCCGGTCCCACGGTCCGCCGCCGATCGGCACCCGGTCCCGGTCGCCGTCGTGCCGCTTGCCCGACAGCCGTACCGCGAGGTGGGTGCCCGCCGCCTCCCGGGCCACGACCGGTACCGGACGGTCCTTGCCCCGGCCGTCGTTCTCCTCGAACGGCGCCCACGTCCGCACGGCCTCCCCGGGGTCGGGGTCGCCGTCGTGCGCCGGGGAGTACGCGGTGCGCACCCGGCCCACCTCGTGCGGGTCGGCCTCGGTGGTGGCGTGCGGGCCCCGGCGGCCGCGCCGTCGTCGGCGAAGGTGCTCACGCGGGCACCCCGGCGCCCGGGCGACCCGCCTGCGCCCCGGGCGTCACGCCGGTGCAACGTCGGGGAGCCGGGCGGGCACGGCGTCGGGGCGGGCGCCGATCCGCATGCCGGGGCGCCGGCCGTGCACGGTCAGGTACGTCAGCCCGGCCGGGCCGGCGGTGATGCCGCGCGCGGCGCCGTGCGGCAGCCAGGCCAGGGAACCCTCGGTCAGCGGCTGCCCCGCGTCCGGGGTGCCGTCGCCGAGCACGCCGTCCCCGGCGACGACCAGGACCAGCACGTCCAACTGCGTCTCGGTGTGCGGCGGGACCCGGCCGCCCGGGGCCAGCCGGACCACGTTCGCGTCGAGCTGGCGCCCGCTCTCGGCCAGTTTCCACAGCACCCCGGCGGGCACCGGAGGCGCCTCGGCCAGCGCGCGCGTCTCGCTCAGGACGCGCGGCCCGGTCGCCGGGCGGGCGGCCGCGCCGGTGTCGGCCGCGGACGGCGATGTCATCTGGTGTTCCCCTCGGTCTCGCATTCCCCCGCACTCACTCCCGGCCACCCTACAATTCATACATGTAGGATCCGTGAAAACCGACCGCGGGCGAGAGGGGTGTCCGGACGTGAGCACGCGCGAGAGCCCGCGCCGCCGAGCGCTGCTGGACGTCCTGCGCGCCGCGCCCGCGCCGCTCGGCGTCGCGCAGGCCGCCGAGCGCATGGGGGTGCACGCCAACACCGTCCGGTTCCACCTGGACGCCCTGGTGGCCGACGGCCTGGTCGAACGCCGTACCGAGGAGCCCTCCGGGCCCGGCCGGCCGCGTACCGTCTACGCCGCCCGCCCCGGCATGGACCGCGGTGGCCCGCGCGACTACCGGCTGCTGGCCCGCATGCTGCTCAGCCGCTGGACCACGGCGGACCCCGCCGAGGCGCGCGCCGAGGCCCGGGAGACGGGCCGGACCTGGGGCCGCTACCTCGCGGACCCGCCCGCGCCGGACGAGACCCCGACCCCCGAACGGTCGGCGGCCGGGCTGCTCGCCCTGCTGGACGACCTGGGCTTCGCCCCGCGGCCGGAAGGCGGCGGGCCCGGCCGGCCCCCTCGGCGGATCCGGCTGCGGCACTGCCCCTTCCTGGAACTCGCGGAGGAACAGGGCGGCTTGGTGTGCTCGCTCCACCTGGGCCTGATGCAGGGCGCGTTGGCCCGCATGGGCGCGCCGCTGACGGCCACCGCGCTGGAGCCGTTCGCGGAACCGGACGCGTGCGTCGCGCATCTGGCCGGCACACCGGCCGCCTGAACCGGGCGATCACGCGGCCGCGTTGTCGCCCCCCCATCGGGAGGCCCGGCGGCCCGGGGCCGGCCGTGGCGGACCCGCGCACGCGCAGAACCCGTCCGCCGACCGGGCAATCCTTCGCGCAGGCCCTCGCGCGGGCCCCGCTCAGGTCCCCGAGGAGAACCCGCCGCCCCGGCGGAGAAAGGCCCGCACCCCCATGAACGCCACCTCTGCCGCCCTCGCCGGCGCGGTCACCTTCGTCTGGCTCGGGATGGTGCTGGCGATCTCCTTCCTGGAGGCGCCGCTGAAGTTCCGCGCCCCGGGGGTGACGACCCCCCTCGGGCTGGGCATCGGCCGGCTGGTGTTCCGGGCGCTGAACACCGTGGAGGCGGTCCTGGCCGTCGTCGTGGTCATCGCGGTGGCCGTGGGCGGCGCCCCGGCCGCGATCATCGCGCCGGCCACGTCGGTGACGGCACTCCTCGCCGTGCAGCTGGCCGTCGTCCGCCCCGTCCTCAACCGCAGGTCCGACCGGGTGCTCGCGGGCGAGGAACTGCCCCGATCCCGCGGCCACCTGTGGTACGTGGCGCTGGAAATCCTGAAGACCGCCACCCTGATCGTCCTGGGCGTGACCCTCGCGGGGTCCTGACGCGTGATGGTGTCCTTCGGCCGTCCGCCGGTGCGACGCGCGTCCGTCAGGGAGCCGGCGGCCTCCGTGTGAGAGCGTCGCTCCCGTCCGGTGTCCGGGCGGCCGGGGCAAGGGCAGGGGCCGAAGCCGGTGCGGCTTCGGCCCCCAGGGGTGGTGCGGGTCAGGCGGCGGCGCCCACGTTGCCGTGCAGGCGGGCCACGACCTCGGTGAGCTGGGCGGCGACCTCGGCGTCGTCGGACGGGTGGGTCTCGGCGAAGCGGGTGAGGGAGCCCGGGATGGACAGCTTGATGTCCTCGATCACCTTGCCGCCGGCGATGCCCACGGCCTTGCGGGTGTCGTCCTGGGCCCACACGCCGCCGTACTGGCCGAAGGCGGTGCCGATCACGGCGACGGGCTTGCCGCCGAAGGCGCCGGCGCCGTAGGGGCGGGACAGCCAGTCGATGGCGTTCTTCAGCACGGCCGGGATGGTGCCGTTGTACTCGGGGGAGAACAGCAGGAAGGCGTCGGCGGCCGCCGCGGCCTCGCGCAGCTTCGCGGCGGCGGCCGGCACGCTGCCCTCCACGTCGATGTCCTCGTTGTAGAACGGGACGTCGGCCAGGCCCTCGAAGAGCTCGACCTCGGCGCCCTCCGGCGCGAGCTTCACGGCCGCCTCGGCGAGCTGGCGGTTGTGCGAACCGGCACGGAGGCTGCCGACCAGCGCGAGGATACGAACAGACATGGGAACTCCAAGGGGCTGAAACATCGCTGTCACGATCCGGACCAAAGTCCGTTTAAGTGTGTACCACCTTAAGCGGACCGCGGTCCAGTTTTCTTCCCGATGCTTTACGCTGGCGTCATGTCCAGCGCTCTGCCGCCCTTCCCGAAGCCTCAGGAGCCCTCCGAAACCCCCTCGCTGCTGGAGGTCGGCGCGGATCCCGACGAGCCGTGCCTGCGCGCCGACGCGGCCCGCAACCGGGCCCGGCTGCTGGAGGCCGCCGCCCGGCTGATCGCCGAGCACGGGGTGGCCGGCGTCACCATGGAGGCGGTCGCCGCGGCGGCCGACGTGGGCAAGGGCACCGTCTTCCGCCGGTTCGGCGACCGCACCGGACTGCTGATGGCCCTCCTCGACCACTCCGCCCGGCAGCTCCAGGCCGACTTCATGGGCGGGCCCCCGCCGCTGGGCCCCGGCGCGCCGCCCCTGGACCGGCTGCGGGCGTTCGGCGTCGCCGTGCTGTACCGCTCGGCCGAACAGCTCGAACTGCAACTGGCCGCCCAGTCCGAGCCGACCCGCCGCTTCTCCCACCCCGCCGCCGCGGCACTGCGCGCGCACATCACGGTGCTGCTCCGGCAGATCCTCCCCGACGCCGACTGCGACCTGCTCGCCCACACCCTGCTGGCCTCCCTGGACCCCGCGCTGATCCACCACCTCACCCGGCAGTGCGGGATGCCCATGGAGCGGCTGGAGACCGCCTGGCTCGACCTGGTCGCCCGGGTGACCCGCACGGACCCGCCGAGCTGACCCGGGGCGGGAGGGGAGCGGGCCGCGCGGACCCACAGCCACCGGCCCGGCCCGGTACGGATTCGCTTCGCCTCCGTACGATTCCGGTCCGGCCCGGAGCGGTCGAGCCGGCCGTCGTAGGAAACCGGGCCCCGCAGAGCAGGCGAACGGGTGTCCGGTCAGTCCTCCTCGGCGGTGAACATCTCCACCAGTTCCCGTGGGGCGTCCGCGGCGAACAGCATCTCCTGGGCGCGCGCGGATTCCGCCGCCGACGCCTCGGCGCGCGGGAACATCCGGGCCTCGTACGCGGCGAGGGCGGCCTCCGTGTCCCCGGGGTGGGCGGCCAGCGCGAGGCCCAGCTCGGCGCCGTCGAGCAGGGCCAGGTTGGCGCCCTCGCCCGCGAACGGGGACATCAGGTGGGCGGCGTCCCCGAGCAGCGTCACCCCGGGCACCCGGTCCCAGCGGTGGCCCACCGGCAGCGCGTGGATCCGGCGGGGCACCAGCGGCCCGTCCGCGTCCCGGACCAGCGCCCGCAGCCGCTCGTCCCAGCCGTCGAACTCCTTCAGCACGGCCGTCTTAGCCGCCCCGGTGTCGGCGAAGTCGATGCCGTCCAGCCAGTCCTCGGGCGCGACGACGGCGGTGTACACGTGCAGGCTGCCGTCGGGCTCGCGGTGCGCGAGGAAGCCGCGGCCCGGGCCGAGCGCGAAGAGCATGCCGCCGCCGACCACCTCCGCGCTCACCGGGTGGCGCCGATCGGCGTCCCGCAGATCCGCCTCGACGAACGACACGCCCGTGTACGCGGGGCGGGCGGCGGAGACCAGTTCCCGCACCCGGGACCAGGCGCCGTCCGCGCCGACCAGCACCCCGGTGGTGAACTCGGAGCCGTCCGCGAGCGTCACCCGGTGCCGTCCCCCGCCCAGCGGACGGGCGCCGACGACCTTGGCGCCCCACCGGATCGTGCCCGCGGGCAGCGAGCCGAGCAGCAGTTCGCGCAGGTCGCCCCGGTCCGTCTCGGGACGGCCGCCGCTGCCGTCGTCGGGCGCCGCGAACCGGACGGCACCGTCCTGCCCGAGGACCCGCATGGCCTGGCCGCCGGGGTGGACGAGGGTCAGGAACCGCTCGTGCAGCCCGGCCGCCCGCAGCGCCTCCTGCCCGGAGTCGTCGTGGATGTCGAGCATGCCGCCCTGTGCCCGGGCGTCCGCCGACGCGTCCAGGTCGAACAGCGCGGCCTCGATGCCGTGCACATGCAGCACACGGGCGAGGGCGAGCCCGCCGAGACCCGCGCCGACGACGGCGACGGGGTGGTGGGGGAGGTGCGCGGTGGTCATGGGGCCTCCTGGCCTTCGGTCGGTACGGTGGTCCGTTCGATGCCGGTGATCAGGGTCCGGAAGGCCCACGACAAGCGGGCCCCGGGCGTGCCGGACAGCAGCGCCCCGGCGTCGGCGGCGATGTGCGGATGGGTGGCGGCGGGCGCCTCGCGCAGGGCCCGGGCCGCCGCCTCCCAGGCGGCCGGCGACTCCTCGCCGGCGTGCTCGGCGGCGGTCGCGGTGGCGTGCTGGAGCAGCAGGTCCACGCCCCAGGCGGCCTGCGCGCGGGGCACTCCGCCCTCCCGCAGCAGCCCGAGCAGCGTCTCGATCAGGCGCAGATAGTGCGGACCGCTGGGCCGGGCGGTCAGCGCCGACCGGGCCAGGGAGGGGTGCTCCAGCAGCATCGCGGTGTAGCGGGTGAGCACCCGCTCCAGCCGCTCCCGCCAGCCGCCCTCGGCCGGCGCCGGGCCGACCGTGCCGAGCAGCTCGTCCAGGACGGCCGCGTGCAGTTCGTCGGTACTGCGGACGTACACGTAGAGCGAGGCGGGGCCGGTGTCGAGCTCCTGCGCGAGCCGGCGCATCGTCACCTTGCGCAGCCCTTCGGCGCGCAGGATCGCGACGGCCGCGGCGACGATGCCCTCCCGGGTCAGGGCGGGCTTGGCGGGGCGTTCTCGGCGGGAGCGGGGGGCAGCGGTCATGGCGCAACCGTAACGAACATGTTCGTCGCGAACAAGTTCGTTCCGAACGCGTTCGCCCGAAGGGATTCGTCGAAGGGTGAACCACCTCGCCCCGCCCGGCCCCGGCCCCGGCCCCTCTGCCAAGATGCGGTCTGTCATGGTGCAGATACCGAACACGCCCACGAGCGCCGATGTCGCCCGCCTGGCCGGAGTCTCCCGCGCGACGGTCTCCTACGTCCTCAACAACGCCGACGCCGTACGCATCAGCGAGGAGACCCGCCGGCGCGTGCGCGAGGCCGCGCGCGAGCTGGGGTACGTCCCCCACGCCGCCGCCCGCAGCCTGCGCGCCGGACACAGCCGTACGGTCCTGATGCCCGCCCCGGTGATCCCGGTGGGCCCCCTCTACGGCGGGTTCCTCGACGAACTCCAGTGGGCGCTCGGCCGGCTCGACTACACCGTCGTCCAGTACGGCAGCGTCGGCCTCCAGGGCGACGAAGCCGCCCGCGCCTGGGCCGAGTTACGCCCCGTCGCCGTCCTCGTGCCCGGCGCCGGACTCGGCCCGCAGGGCGTCGCCGTCCTCAAGCGGGCCGGTGCCCGCGCCGTGGTCACGCTCGGTCCCGTCCGCGTCGAGGGGGCCCACGCCGTCCTCATGGACCACGACGCCGTCGGCCACTGCGCGGGCGCCCACCTGTACGCCCGGGGCCGGCGCCGGATCGGCGTCGTGATGCCCGCGGAACCCGGACTCGACACCTACGCGCGGCCCCGGCTGGCCGGCGTCCGCAAGGCGCTGCGCGGCACCGGCGCCACCGTCACCGAGCTGCCGCTCGCCTACACCGAGGAGGCCGCGGCCCGACTCGCCGCCCGCTGGCCCGCGTCGGGCCTGGACGCGGTCTTCGCCTACAACGACGAGTACGCCATGCTGCTGATGCGCGCCCTCCAGGACGACGGCGTACGCATCCCCGAGGACGTCGCCGTGATCGGCGCCGACGACCTGATGCTCGGCCGGCTGCTGCGGCCCCGGCTCAGCACCGTGCACATCGACCTGCCCTCGGGGCGCGCCCTCGCCGCGCTGGTCGACCGCGCGGTCCGCGACCCCGGCGGCGAACCCGGAACCCACACCGTGCTGGGGGCCCGGGTGGTGCGGCGCGAGTCCACCTGACCCGCGCCCGCACCGGGGGCGTCCTACTGCTGGGCCTGCCCCTGCTGGGCGGCGATGCTCTTGCGGACCTCGTCCATGTCCAGCGCGCGGGCCTGCCCGATCAGGCCGGCCAGCGCCGGTGCCGGCAGGGCGCCCGGCTCGGCGTAGACCGCGACCTGGTCACGGACGATCATCAGCGTCGGGATGGACGAGATGCCGAAGGCCGCGGCCAGCTCCGGCTGCGCCTCGGTGTCCACCTTGCCGAACACCAGGTCCGGGTTCTCCTCGGCCGCCTTCTCGTACACGGGCGCGAACTGCCGGCACGGCCCGCACCAGGACGCCCAGAAGTCGATCAGAACGAACTCGTTCCCGGAGACCGTCTCGTCGAAGTTCTCCTTGGTCAGTTCCACGGTGGTGGTCATGGCGTGATTCCCTCTTCCTGGTGTGGGGTGTGCCGACGGCGCAAACACGGCCGCCGGGCCGCCTATTCCACCCGCGCACGCCGGTGTTCCGCGCGCGTACCCATGTGGCCGCGGCGCACACCACCCACCAGACTGACCCCATGACGGAAACGGAATCCAACGTGTACGACGTCGTGGTGATCGGGGCCGGTCCGGTGGGGGAGAACATCGCCGACCGGACCCGGGCGGCCGGCCTGACCACCGCCGTCGTGGAGAGCGAACTGCTCGGCGGCGAATGCTCCTACTGGGCCTGCATGCCCAGCAAGGCCCTGCTCAGGCCGGTCATCGCCCAGGCCGACGCGCGCCGCCTGCCCGGCCTCGCCGAGGCCGTGCGCGGCCCCCTCGACACCCCGGCCGTACTGGCCCGCCGGGACGAGTACACCTCCCACTGGCAGGACGACGGCCAGGTCTCCTGGCTGGCGGGCACCGGCGCCGACCTGTACCGCGGCCACGGCCGGCTCACCGGTCCGCGCACGGTCACCGTCAGCGGCCCGGACGGCACCCGGACCACGCTCACCGCCCGGCACGCCGTCGCCGTCGCCACCGGGACCCGCGCCCAGCTGCCCGACCTTCCCGGCCTCGCCGAGGTCCGGCCCTGGACCAGCCGCGAGGCCACCAGCGCCAAGGCGGCCCCCGGACGGCTCATCGTGGTCGGCGGCGGGGTCGTCGCCGCCGAGATGGCCACCGCCTGGCAGGCCCTCGGCTCCCGGGTCACCGTGCTGGTCCGCGGCAAGGGCCTGCTGGGCCGCATGGAGCCGTTCGCCGGGGAACTGGTCGCCGAGGCCCTCACCGGGGCGGGCGCCGACATCCGCACCGGCACCTCCGTGGAGTCCGTCCGCCGCGAGAACGGCACGGTCGTGGCGGTCACCTCCGCCGGCGACCGGATCGAGGCCGACGAGATCCTCTTCGCCACCGGACGCGCCCCGCGCACCGACGACCTCGGCCTGGAGACCGTCGGCCTGGAACCCGGCTCCTGGCTGGACACCGACGACAGCCTCCGCGTCACCGGCACCGACTGGCTGTACGCGGTCGGCGACGTCAACCACCGCGCGCTCCTCACCCACCAGGGCAAGTACCAGGCCCGCATCGCCGGCGCCGCCATCGCCGCCCGCGCCGCCGGGGACACCCTCCTGGAGGAGCCCTGGGGCGCCCACGCCGCGACGGCCGACCACCACGCCGTCCCCCAGGTCGTCTTCACCGACCCCGAGGCCGCCGCCGTCGGACTCTCCCTCGCCGAGGCCGAACAGGCGGGCCACCGGGTGCGGGCGGTGGACGTCGAGTTCTCCTCCGTGGCGGGCGCCGGCCTCTACGGCGAGGGCTACAAGGGCCGCGCCCGCATGGTCGTCGACCTGGAGGAGGAGATCCTGCGCGGAGTGACCTTCGTCGGCCCCGGCGTCGGCGAACTGATCCACTCGGCCACCGTCGCGGTCACCGGCCGCGTCCCGGTCGGCCGCCTGTGGCACGCGGTCCCGTCCTACCCCACCCTGAGCGAGGTATGGCTGCGCCTGCTGGAGGCGTACCGGGACAACTGACCGCCGCGCTACGGCAGCCGGAAGCCCAGGGCCTCGGCCGCCGGGCGCGGGGTCGGGTGGGGCCACAGGGCCGCCACCGCCTCGTTGGTCGACAGGGAGCGCGGCTCCGCGCGGTCCAGGTACAGGGTGCCGTCGAGGTGGTCCGTCTCGTGCTGGACGATCCGGGCCGGCCAGCCGGTGAACACCTCGTCCAGCGGGCGGCCGCGCTCGTCCTCGCCGCGCAGCCGCACCTCGGCGTGCCGGGCCACCACCGCCTGCCAGCCCGGCACGCTCAGGCAGCCCTCGAAGAACGCGGCCCGGGCGGTGCCGACCGGCTCGTACACCGGGTTGACCAGCACCCGGAACGGCTGCGGGACCCGGCCCCGGGCCGCCGCCACCTCCGGCGGCACCGGCGCGGGGTCCTCGATGACCGCGATCCGCAGCGGGATGCCGACCTGCGGGGCGGCCAGACCCACCCCGGGGGCCGCGCGCATGGTGGCGCGCAGCGCCTCGACGAACCGGTCCAGCAGCGCGGGGCCGAGCTGACCGTCGTACGGCTCGGTGCCGCGCCGCAGCACCGGCCGGCCGGCCGCGACGATGGGCAAGGGACCACCGGCGGCGAGGAGTTCCTCGACCCGCTCGGCGAGCGGTGTGTCATCTCGGGGTGCCATCGCGTCAGCATGCCACGCCCGGCCCCGCCCCCGGCGGCACCCCCGGGGCGTCGGCGCGCGCACCGTGCGGTCACGGCGCTGTCGGTGGTGTGAAGTAGCGTGGGAGGGGTCGGTGAGCGAGCAGCGGGAGACGGGGGAGGGAACCGGGGATGACGGGGCAGGACGGCCGGGCCCGGCGGCGCGGCCAGGGCGAGCTGGAAGGGCAGGTGCTCGGCGCGCTGCGCGAGGCGGACGGGCCGGTCAGCGCCGCCTGGGTGCAGCAGCGCCTCGGCGGCGACCTCGCCTACACCACCGTCGTCACCATCCTGACCCGGCTGCTCGCCAAGGACGTCGTCTCCCGCGAACGGCACGGCCGGTCCTTCCTGTGGACGCCGACGGCCGACGTCGCCCGGCTGGCCGCCCTGCGCATGCGCCGCCTGCTGGACGGCGAACGCGACCGCGAGGCGGTCCTGGCCAGCTTCGTCACCGCCCTGCCGCCCGGCGACGAACAGGTGCTGCGGGCCCTGCTCGACACCCCCGCCCCGGACGCCGGCGGCCCGGAGGACTGAGCGTCATGGGGGTCTTCGTCTTCCTGCCGCTGGTGCTGCCGCTGTCCGCCTGGCCGGTCGCCCGGCTCGCCGAGACCCGGCTGCACCCGCGCACCGCCACCCGGCTGCTGACCGCGGTCGCCGTCGTCATGGCCGTGTGCAGCACTCTGTGTCTGGCCCTGCTCATGGTGGTCGGCACCGCGCAACTGCCCGGAAACCCGCTGCCCGACGGCTGGTCCGACCCCGAGGTGCGGGCCGCCGTCCCGCACGACGAGGTGGCCGGGCGGGCCGCGATACCGGCGCTCGCCGCGGTCGCCGTCGCCTGCGCCCGCACCCTGCGCCGGCACCGCCGGGTCACCCGCCGCGCCCGCCGGGCCCTCGCCGGGGTGCCGGGCTCCACGGTGGCGGTGCTGCCCGACAGCACGCCGTACGCGTACGCGCTGCCCGGCGGCCGGGGCCGGATCGTCGTCAGCACGGCCCTGCTGGCCGGGCTCGCCCCGGCCGAGCGGCGCGCCCTGTTCGCGCACGAACGCGCCCATCTGACCGCCCGCCACCACCGTCACCTGCTCGCCGTGCACCTGGCCGCCCGCGCCAACCCGTTCCTGCGCCCGCTGCGCACCGCCGTCGTCTACACGGCCGAGCGGTGGGCGGACGAGGAGGCGGCCCGCGCGGTGGGCGACCGGCGCACGGTCGCCCGGGCCATCGGCAAGGCGGCCCTGCTGTCCCCGCCCACCCCGGCGCCCACGCTGGCGGCGCTCGCCGCGACCGGGCCCGTGCCGCGCCGGGTGGCCGCGCTGCTGGCGCCCGCCCCCGCGGCCCGCACCTGGCCGTCGGCGTTCACCACGGTCGGCCTGGCCGCCTGGGGCGCCGCCGCCGGGGCGCTGGCCTCGGCCATGTCGTCGGCGAACTCGGCCGTCACTCTGGTCCTGATCCTGCGCGCGGCCACCCCCCTGTGACCGGCAGGCGCCCGTGCCCCCACGGCACGGGCCGCCGATTCGGGGCCCTCGGGCTCCCGGGCCGACTCGGCCCGCGCGGCGGCACGAGGACCGCGGGGCGCGGCAAGGCGGCGAAGGAGCGCCGGGCGCGCGGGGGCGGGGCGGCCAAGGCGCCGTGTACGGCGGCCCGGACCGCGCCGGCCGGTGCCGGTCGCTCAGCCCGCCGCACTGCCCCGCGCCCGCATCACCGCGCCCACGAGGCCGGCGCCCCGCCCCGCCGGTCCACCTGCTTCCTCCCTGCCCGGCGGCGCGCCGTGGGCCTGGGGGGGGGGGGGGGGGGGGGCACCGACCAAGAAACGATCCGAGGGGGCCCAAAGGGGACCAAAAAAAACAGGACGGCGAAAGAAAAAAGAAAAAAAAATCACACGGGTGGCAG
>NZ_JBVJOT010000028.1:86165-114822 GCF_055583025.1 Streptomyces sp. NPDC104831 | reverse complement strand
CGCGATCGCCTGGGCGGAGGAGGCCTGGGCCGGGGCGGCGTGAGCCGGGGCGGCGGTGAGTGCCATGCCGGCGGTGGCGGCGGCCAGGGCGGCGGCGGTGAGGGCCTTCTTCGGGGAGGCGATGCGGCGGATGATGGAGACGGTCACGGAGTACCTCTTGCGTCGGGGATAGGGGGGTCGCCCGCATGCGGTGGGCCACGGGGTGGCCCGGTATGCGTCGGCGCCGCGGCCCGCTGCGGGCTCGTGGCGCCTGGCGACGTCGTCCAGATAAGCAGCCCCGGAAGATGCCCGCAATGACCCCTTTTACTAGTGGTGGCCGGATTCATGAGGAGTGCTAAGTGTGTGACGTGGGCCTCACTCCGCAGGTCAGAGGGGGTGCGGGAAGGGGTGAACCGGGTCAGAGGCGCTACGGTGCGAGGTCGTAGGTGACGTGCGTCATGTGGGGTCCTTCACCGGGCCGTACACACCACGCGTCCGGTCCTTCGCGAAGGGTCACCGTCCGGGACCGTCGAATGTGACCGCGGTCTCCGAGGCGGCCCGCCTGGTCGCCCCGGCGCAGCGCCCGTCTCGGCCACGGACCCGAGCGGCACGCGCGCGGACTCCTGCCCCTCCCGCCACTCCCCTTTCCCATTCCGGTAGGAGCTTCCCCGTTCGTGGTTGCGGAGACGGGGCCATGCCATAGAGTGCGGCCACCGATCCGCGGCAACGGGGAGGGGGACCCCAGATGTCGATCGTCCGGCGGCTCGCGCCCGACCGGAAGGCCGGCCCGCGCCGACGCCTCGCACTACTGATCCTCATCGTCGTCGTCGCCGGCAGTCCCTGGGTTCAGCGGCCGCTCCTGGACTTCTACACACGGAAGTTCTACATCGAACGATCCGAGACCGACCTGTTGCGCTGGGTGACGCAGGCCGCCTTGACCCCGGGGTGGGACGTCTCCGCCGACCGGTACGCCGGCACGGAGGGGCTGGTCGCGAACGACCTGAGCGTCCTGGTACTGCTGGCGACCCTGGTGCTCTTCGTCTCGTGGCTCTCGGCCCGCGGCGGACCCGGATGGGCCGGCTGCCTCACGGTGGGCGTGCTGACCACGCTGCTCGCCGGCTTCGCCGGGCTGGGCCTGCTCCTGGCCCTCGTCGACGACGCACCGCTGCCACCGGTCGGCACGCTCGCCGTGGGTCTGGCGCGCAGCTCCCTGATCTTCGGCCTCGCGCTCGGCGTGCTGCTCGCGCTCCTGTTCGCCGGGCCGCCACGCGGAACCGCTCCGAGGCGCGCCGGCACCCGGCCGGGGCGACGGCACCACGCGGAAGGGAGACCATTCGTGACGACCGCACCGCTCAACATGCCGGTCGGCCGCGAACCGGGGGACGTCACCCGGTACCTGTGCGCCGCGGCCTACGTGGATGAACACTTCGCCGACCGGGTGCTGGAGGACGTGCTGGCGGACGAGGCCGGCGCCGTGGCCCCCTCCCCCGGCGTCGACCTGGAGGCGGTGGCGCGGCACTGCCTGGCGGCCCAAGACCTCCGGCTCGGACGCGACCTGCGCCTGACGGCGGCCTTCGGGGTCGTCGCGCTGCTCGCGCCCGTGTGGCTCGTCGGCGTCACGGTGATCCTGGCCGCCGTCCGGCAGACCGGCGGCCGGCCGAGCCTTGCGACCCGCGGCCGGCACCAGCCCGAGGGCGGGGCGCTGCTGCGTCTGGGGATCACGGCCGGCGTGGTCGCCCTCCTCGCCCTCACCTGCGCGATCGCCTTCTCCGCCCTGCCGGCCGACGGCTTCTGGGCGTGGCTGCTGGGCACCTATCTGGCCGGTGTACCGGCCGTGCTCGCCTCGCTCGGCGCCGCGGCCTTCGCCTACGTCACGGTCGTCCGGCACGACCTCGACGTCGACCGGCTGCTGCGCACCACCCTGACCCGGAAGACCTTCACCGGGCAGCCCGCCGACGCGGCGCACCGGCCTCAGTGGGTCGCCGACCGGATGGCGGCCGTCAAGGAGGCACGGGACGGCAACGTCACCGTGTACAGCGGATACGCCCCCTTCGTCGGCTACACGGCGACCAGCTCGCAGTGGTCCCTCGCGGTGCCGCTGCTGCCCGCCGAGGACACCGTCGGCCTCCGGGCGCGCACCACCGCGCCACGGCCGTTCACGACCGCCGACATCGTCGGGCACCTCCGCGAACGGTTCCGGTCGGTCGCGGCGCCGGGCGCCGACGGCGCGGTCCCCACGGCGGAAGAGGAAGCCCTCTCCTCCCTCACGGTCGAGGACCGGGTCTTCGTGAACGGCACCACCCTCGGCGCCGACGACCGGTTCACCAGCACCACGGCACTGGCCCCGGTCACCCGGCTGCCCGCGGAGACCGTCGAGGAGATCATGCTCCGGCCGACCGGCACGGTCCGCCACTGCCTCGCGGTCCACGTGCCCATGTGGGGCGGTGACGTGGTGCCGAGCACCTTCCTGCACCTGGCGACCGTGGGCAGGACGCTCCACCTCCACATCGACCACCACGTCGTCGGCCCCGTGCGTGCCGCCTACCACGTCGTGGACCGCCTCGACGGCCCCCTCTCGGCCGCCGCCAAACGCGGCCTGCTGGTGAACGCCGTGCACCACACCGGCCCGGCCCTGGTGTCCGCGCCCTTCCGCGCGCTGCGCCACGCCCGCTTCGAGGTCCGCCACCTCAAGCGGATGTCCGACGAGCTGACCGCCATCGAGCAGGACCCGCTCTACGACTACGGTGCCCGCGTCAGCGTCCGGGAACTGGCACTCAGCCCCGACTACCACAACTACTTCCAGGTCCTGGACGCACAGCGGATCACCTCCCTGGTCGAGCGGCACACCTTCGCCGCCGTCCGCGAGTTCCTCGACTCCTCCGGCTACGACACCACCGACTTCCGCGCCCAGCAGCAGACCATCCTCAACCAGGGCCTCATCCAGCAGGGCGGCACGAGCATCATCGGCAACCAGGCGATCGGCGCGGGCGCGACCGCCACCCAGAACTTCCCGAAGCAGGCCGGCGCGTCCGCCCCCGGCGCCGCCGGCGTTCCCGGCGAGTAGGAGGTCCCGTCATGCGTGAGGACCACGGGCGGCAGGAGCCTCCCGTCAACCACGGGCTCGTCGTCAACGGCGGCACCCACTACGTGGGCAACCAGGCGGTGGGACAAGGCGCCCAGGCGATCTCCGGCGCGGTCTCCTTCCCGCCGCCGGACGCCGCGCAGGCCGGCAGGACGGCGGAACTCCTCGCGCAGGTCGAAGGGTTGCTGCGGGATCACCGGGCGCTGCTCGCCGACCCGGAGGCCACCGCCAGGGAGTTGCGCCGCCTGCGGGAGGAACTGGACGAGCCGGAACCGCAGCCCACGGTCCTGCGCCGGGCCCTGGACCGCCTCAACGCATTCGTCCAGCCGGTCGCGCCGCTCGTGACCGCGGTGGGGCAACTCGCGCAGTCGGTGCAGGGACTCCCCCTGCCCTGAGTCATCGAGAGCGTTTGTTCAGGAGAAGCCAGGGCACGCGGGGAACACGGCAACGATGAGTCACAGCACCTGGAGGCTTGTTCCATGACTGCCAACGAAAAGGCCAAGGCGAAGACCGAGCAGGCGAAGGGCAAGGCCAAGGAAGCCGCGGGAAGCGCCCTGGGGAACGACCGCATGGCCGCCGAGGGACAGGCTGAAAAGAGCACGGGAGACGCTCGCGAGGCCAAGGAGAAGACCAAGGACGCCTTCAAGCACTGACCGCTTCTCCTTTTTCGAAGGGCTTTCCGGGCGCGTACGCCGGGAAAGCCCTTCGCGGTATTCCGCCGCACCGGTGTGCGTGTCACGGCGGCAGGTCCCCCTGCCCGGGTCGTGTGCGGTCACGCTACCTTTGGCCGAATGCGACCACAGCGACCTTCCGCCACCCCCGCCCCCGCCCCGACGTCCCACGAGCGGTCCGGCACTCGCACGAGGAGCGTGGTGCTCTCCCTCGTGGCCGGGCTCGTGCTCGGTGCCGCGGGGACGGGCGCCGCATGGGCGATGAACGCCGGCTCCGACTCCCCCGCTGCCGGTGGGACCCCGGCAGCGGATGCGCGTGCCGCGTGCGAGGCACTCGACGGATTCGACGCGCGGAAGTACACGGAGAAGGGTCCGGACGGCGAGATCGCCTTCAATCGCTACGCGGCAGCCGGGGCGCTCTCCGCGTCGGCGGCGGCGGGCGACGCGAAGTACAAGGAGCTCGCCCAGGCCATTCGCCGTTCACAGGACCGCCACGCCCGGGTGTTCGACTTCGACGCGACCGTGAAGAAGGATCTGGACCGGGCTCGCGGGATCTGCCGCGACCTGTAGCCCAGCCGGCCGTGGGACCATCGAGCCCGCCACCGGTCAGGCGTAGTGCCGGTAGACGGCCTGGGCTACGCAGGCGGGCTTGGCGGCGCCCTCGACCTCGACGGTGAAGGTGAGCCGCATCTGCACCCCGTCGCCCTTGACGTCCTCCACGGAGTCGACGACGCCGTGCAGGCGGATCTTGGCGCCGACGGGCACGGGGCTGGGGAACCTGACCTTCTCCAGGCCGTAGTTGACGCTCATGGAGACGCCGTCGATCGCCAGCAGCTCGTTGAAGAGCGGGATGATCAGGGACAGGGTGAGGTAGCCGTGGGCGATGGGTCCGCCGAAGGGGCCGGCCTTGGCGCGCTCGGGGTCGGTGTGGATCCACTGGTGGTCGTCCGTGGCGTCGGCGAAGGTGTTCACCCGGTCCTGGGTGATCTCCCGCCAGTCGGTGCGGCCGAGGTCGGTGCCGGCCAGGGACTTCAGCTCGTCGAGACCGTGGGCGGTGGTGGGCATGGGAGGTCCTCTCCGTCTTCGCGGTGCGGGTGTGCGGGCCTGTGGGTGTGTGAGCTTCAGTCGGGCGGGGACGGGCGCCTGCCGTCGGTGGCGGCCGGGGCGAAGGCCGCGCGCACGGCGGGTTTGACGAGCTTGCCGGAGGCGGTGCGGGGCAGGGCCTCGGTGAAGACGACGGACTTGGGGATCTTGTACTTGGCCAGGCGGCCGCGCAGGTGGTCGAGAATGTCCGCCTCCGCCGCGCGGGCTCCGGGTTTGAGGACGACGACGGCGCGGCCGACCTCGCCCCAGTACGCGTCGGGAACACCGATGACGGCGCACTCCTCGACGGCGGGGTGGCCGAGGACTGCGTTCTCGACCTCCGCCGGGTAGACGTTCTCCCCGCCGGAGACGAACATGTCCTTGACCCGGTCGACGATGTAGGCGAAGCCGTCCTCGTCGGTGCGGGCCACGTCTCCGGTGCGCAGCCAGCCGTCGTCGGTGACCGCGGCGGCGGTCTCGGCGGGCCGGTTCCAGTAGCCCGTCATGACGTTGGGCCCGGACACCAGGATCTCCCCCCGCTCCCCCGGCGCGGCGTCGCGGCCGTCGGGCAGCACCACGCGGGTGTCGGTGAAGAAGTGCGGCACCCCCGCCGAGCCCGCCTTGGCGAAGGTCTGCTCCCGGTCCAGGAAGAGGACCCCGGGAGACGCCTCGGTCATGCCGTAGCCCTGGGCGAAGTCCAGTCCGCGGGCGAGGTAGGTGGCGATGGTGCGTTCGGGGACCGGTGCGCCGCCGCAGTTGAGGCTGCGCAGGCTGGAGAGGTCGGCCTCGGGCCAGCGCGGCCGGGCGGCGAGCGCGTCGTACATGGTCGGCACGCCGAACATGCAGGTCACCCGGTGGCTTTCGATCAGGTGCAGGACGCGGTCGGGGTCGAAGGCGCCGAGCAGGACGACCCGGCCGCCCTTGAGCAGGGTGGGCAGGCAGGTCATGTTCAGCGCGGCGGTGTGGAACAGGGGGGCGGTCACCAGGGTGACCTCGTCGGCGGCCAGGTCGAGGTCGACCAGGACGTTGACGCTGTTCCAGACGATGTTGGCGTGCGAGAGGACGGCGCCCTTGGGGTGGCCGGTGGTCCCCGAGGTGTACATGATCATGCACGGGTCGTCGGGGGCCACCGGCTCGTCCAGCGGTTCGGTGCCGCCGAGGGCGAGCAGGTCGTCGTAGCCGAGGGCGCCGCGGCCGGGTCCCGCGAGGGCGATACGGTGGGGCACGCCGGCGTCGGCGGCGGCCGCGGCCGCGGTCTCGGCCTGTTCCGGGGCGTACACGAGGACGGCGGCGCCGGAGTCGGTGAGGTGGTAGGCCAGTTCGGGTGCGGTCAGGCGGGTGTTGAGCGGGACGAACACCGCGCCGAGGGATCCGGCGGCGAACAGTGTCTCGAGGAAGGCCGGGTGGTTGGGCCCCAGGTAGGCGACCCGGTCGCCGCGGGCCACATCGAGGGCGCGCAGGGCGTGGGCCAGACGCAGCACCCGCTCGTGCAGGTGCCGGTAGGTGACCTCGCGGTCCTCGTGGACCACGGCGGTCCGCCCGGGGGTCTTGCGGGCTCGGCGTGCGGGCCAGGAGCCGATGCCTCGGTTGCGCACGGCGGCCTCCGTTTCAGTCCGTGGTCAGGCCGAGCAGGCGGGCGGCGTTGTCCTTCAGGATCTTCGGGCGGACCTCGGGTCTGATGTCGAGCTTCTCGAAGTCCGACAGCCACCGGTCGGGGGTGATGACCGGGTAGTCGGAGCCGAAGAGCACCTTGTCCTTGAGCAGGGTGTTGGCGTAGCGCACCAGCTGCGGCGGGAAGTACTTCGGCGACCATCCGGACAGGTCGATGTACACGTACGGCTTGTGGGTGGCCACCGCCAGCGCCTCGTCCTGCCAGGGGAAGGACGGGTGGGCGAGGATGATCCGCAGCTCGGGGAAGTCCACGGCGACGTCGTCCACCAGCATGGGGTCGGAGTACTTCAGCCGGATGCCGCCCCCGCCGGGGACGCCCGCGCCGATGCCGGTCTGACCGGTGTGGAACAGGGCGGGCACGCCGAGTTCCTCGATGGCCTCGTACAGCGGGTAGGCGAGGCGGTCGTCGGGGGCGAACGCCTGGATGCTCGGGTGGAACTTGAAGCCCCGCACGCCGTGTTCCTCGACCAGGCGGCGGGCCTCGCGGACCCCCGCCCGGCCCTTGTGGGGGTCGACGGAGGCGAACGGGATGAGGACGTCGGCGTGGGCGGCGCAGCCCTCGGCGACCTCCTCGTTGGAGATCCGCGGGTGTCCGGTGGCGTGCTCGGCGTCGACGGTGAAGACCACCGCGGCCATGCGGCGTTCGCGGTAGTGCGCGGCCATCTCGTCGATGGTCGGCGTGCGGTGGCCGTGGGCCTTGAAGTACTCCGCGGAGGCGCCGAACAGCTCGGGGCTGAGCGCCCCGTGGCCGTCCTTGGAGACCTCGGCGTGCGTGTGCACGTCGATGGCGACGAGTCGGTCGGGGTTCGGGGAGGTCATCGTCGGCTCTCCTTCCGTGGCACGGTGGGCGGTTCAGGCGCCGGGTGCCTGAGGGGCGGGGATGCCGTACGTCTGCGGCTCACGGCCGACCGAGACGGGCCACGCCGCGGCGATGCCGTCGGCGCTCCAGCCGCCGTCCCGGTAGGCGGTGGCGACCTCCTGCGGGTGCGACCACAGGGACAGCTTGTCGCCGCCGATGCCGATGCACTGGCCGGTCACCGAGGCCGCGGCGTCGGAGGCGAGGTAGACCACGAGGGCGGCGACGTCCTCCGGGGTGCCGAAGCCCTCGGCCTTGCGCAGCCGGTCCGGCAGCGGCTCGCCGCGCTCCTCCCACGCCTCGATGTACGGGGCGAAGGCGGGGATGGTGCGGGTCATGCCGGTGGCGGCGACCGGGACCAGGGCGTTGGCGGTGATGCCGGCCCGGGCCAGTTCCATGGCCCAGGTGCGGGTCATCGCGGCGATTCCGGCCTTGGCGGCGGCGTAGTTCGTCTGACCGAAGTTGCCGCGCTGCCCCGCCGGGGAGCACGCCGTGATGACGCGGCCGCCCTCGCCCTGTTCGCGCATCCGCACGGCGGCGGCCCGTACGCAGGTGAAGGTGCCGCGCAGGTGGACGCGGACCACGTCGTCGAAGTCGTCGTCGGACATCTTCCACAGCACCCGGTCGCGCAGGATGCCGGCGTTGGTGACCATGACGTCCAGCCGGCCGAAGGCGTCCACGGCCCGGGCCACCAGCGCCTCGGCGACCTCGCTGGTCCCCACCGGGCCCACCTCGGCCACGGCCCGGCCGCCGGCCGCGGTGATCTCCTCGACCGCGTGCCCGGCGGCCTCGGCCTCCACGTCGTTGACGACCACCGCCGCGCCGGCGCGGGCCAGGGCGGAGGCGTAGGCGAATCCGAGGCCGCGTCCGCCGCCGGTGACGACGGCGACCTTGTTCGAAAGATCCATGTGCGCAGTCCTTGCCTTGCGGGGGTGCCGACCCGGCCGACGTTAGGCGCATTGATTACCGCCGTCAATGGTGTGCCGAATATTATCGCCGCCCCCTACACTGAGCCGCGTGACCGGGACACAGACCAAGCCCTCGACGGGCCAGGAGGAAGGGGCCGCGGCGTCCGCGCGGCCGCAGACGCTGATGCTGAGCTTCCTGGGCCTGTACGTCCTGGAGCACGGCAGCGCGGTCTACTCGGGCAGCGTCATCGACGTGTTCGCGCGCGTCGGGGTCTCGGAGGACGCGGTGCGCTCCACACTGACCCGGATGGTCAAACGCGACCTGCTGGCCCGTCACCGCCGCGGTCGCAAGATGTACTTCGGACTCACCGCCCGCTCCACCGAGGTGCTGCGCGACGGTCACGACCGCGTCTGGGGCGCGGGTGCCGTCAACCGCGACTGGGACGGCACCTGGACCCTGGTCGGCTTCTCGCTGCCCGAGGCCTGGCGCAGCCAGCGGCACGACCTGCGCTCGCGTCTGGTGTGGGCCGGCTTCGGCCCGCTGCAGAACGGCCTGTGGATCGCGCCCGGCCACCCGGACGTCCCCGCCGTCGTCGCCGGGCTCGGCCTGGAGGACCACCTCAACGTGCTGCGCGGACACGCGGCCGAACCGACCGAGGCCGCCCAACTGCTGCACCGGGCCTTCGACACGGCCGGCATCGCCGGGCGCTACCACGCCTTCCTCGACCAGTGGGACCGCCCGGACCCCCTGCCGTCCGCCCCGGACGACCTGGCCCGGCAGCTCCTGCTGCACACCGACTGGCTGCAGGTCGTCCGGTCCGATCCGCGCCTGCCCGCGGACCACCTTCCCGCGGACTGGCCCGCCATCCGCGCCGAGCACGTCTTCCGCACCCTGTCCGCCCGGTACGACGCCCCGGCCAAGCAGCTGGCCGACGCGGTGCTGGACACCATCCCTGCGGAACCGGCGGCCGGGCAGGACTGAGCGGGGCGGGGCCACGCCACTGCGCGCCCCGGACCGCCGCGCCGACGCCACCCCCGGTCCGCCGCGCCGACGTCGCCCACGGGCCACCGCGCCGGCGCGGCCACGGGGCTGCCGGACGGCCGGGCCACAAACGTTCGTCACTTCATTGACCGTCGTCTGCAATCGGCCCTATATTCGGCGCACGCCGCCGGCACGAGGCTCCGCGGACCCCTTCCGCCACGCCGTCCGCCTGCCCATCGGCGGCTCCTGGACACCAGCACCGCCGGCACAGCCCGCCGAACAGCACCCCCGAGACGCCCTCCGGCGGACGTTCGCCCGCCCGCCCCTCGTACGCCTTCCCGTACAGACACGCCGCCTCCGTTCGCACAGACCTTCCGCACAGACACGCCCCATCCGCCGTACAGCCCCATCCGCCGTACAGAGATGAGCCCGCACATGCCGAAGTTCGCGCTCGGCGCGGCCGCGCTGGCCGCCGCACTCGCCCTCGCCACAGCGGTCCCCGCCGCCGCGCGGAGCGACATCCCGCCGGCCACCGCACCGGCCACCGCCACCACGCGCCACCTGAGCGGGCGCCTCCCGGACGGCGCGACCTGGATCGCCGACCTGCCCGCCCGCTGGAACGGCACCCTGCTGCTGTTCAGCCACGGCTACGGTCCCACCGTCGCCCAGGACGCGCCCTCCCCCGCCGCCGGCCAGGCCCTCCTGGCCGAGGGCTACGCGCTGGCCGGCTCCTCCTACGACCCGAACGGCCCCTGGTGGGCGCTGGAGAGCGCAGAACGCGACCAGCTCGCCACCCGGGAGGCGTTCGCCGCCGCCGCGGGCCGCCCCGCCCGCACCCTGTCCGTCGGGCAGTCCATGGGCGGCCTGGTCAACGCCCGACTCGCGCGGGACGCGGACGGCGGCATCGACGGTGCCCTCGGGCTGTGCGGCCTGGTCGCCGGCGGCGTCGACCTGGACAACTACCAGCTGGACGCCGAGTACACCATCGCCTCCCTGCTCGCCCCGGACGAGCACCTGGAGCTGGTGGACTTCGCCAGCCAGGACGCGGCCGCCGCGACCGCGGCCCGGCTCACCGCCGCCGTGGAGCGTGCCCAGGCCACACCCGCGGGCCGGGCGCGGATCGCGCTCGCCGCCGCGTACCTCAACCTGCCCGACTGGGCCCCGGGACAGAACCCGCCCGCGCCCGGTGACGCCGAGGGGCAGGAGGCCCAGCAGTACGCCTGGTTCGCCCAGGGCGTGCTGTCGTTCATCGGGCCCGCGCGCTACTCCGTCGAGCAGTCGGCGGGCGGCAACACCTCCTGGAACGCGGGCGTGGACTACGCCGGCCTGCTGCGCGCCTCCGAACACGCCGACACGGTCCGGGAGCTGTACCGGACGGCGGGACTGGACCTGCGCGCCGACCTCACCGCCCTGACCCGCGGCGCCCGGGTGCACGCCGACCCGCAGGCGGTGCGCCGCCTTCAGCGCACCTCCACCGCCGGGCAGGGCCTGGCCGTGCCGCTGCTGAACCTGCACACCACCTCCGACCAGTTGGTCCCCGTGCAGCAGGAGAACGCGTTCGCCGCCCGAGTACGGGCCGCCGGTGACGGCGCCCTGCTGCGCCAGGCGTACGTCGCCCGCCAGGGCCACTGCAACTTCACCGCGGCCGAGATCGTCGCGGGCGTGCACGCTCTGGAGCACCGGGTGGTCTCGGGCCGCTGGGACGGCGGCACCGCGCCGCAGGCCCTGCAACGTGCCGCGCAGGCGCTCGACCTCGACGGAGCGGCGTTCGTCCGCTACCGGCCCACGCGCCTCGTCGTCGGCCGCTGACACACCTGCGCCTTTCCCTCCCCTCCCCTCCCCTCCACCCTCCGCCGCCGGCCTCCCACCCATGGACCCGCCATGCCGCTGACCGACCCCCTCTCCTCCTCGCGACCCGCCGGCCCGGCGCCGGGCCGGCTGCCGCTCGGCACCCTCGTCGCCGGCTGTCTCGCGGTCTGCCTCGCCCAGATCGCCCTCGCCGTACCCGCCACCCTCAACGGCCTCTTCCAGGAGGACCTGCACCCGATCGGCTCCCAACTGACCTGGATATCCGACGCGTTCCTGCTGCCGGTGACCGTGCTGGAACTCACCTTCGGCGTCCTGGGCGACCTGTTCGGACGCAAGCGGCTGCTCGTGGGCGGCTCCGTCCTGGTCGTCGTGGGGGAGGCCGTCTCCGCCGTGAGCGACGGCGTCCACCTGCTGTGGGTCGGGCAGGTGGTCTCCGGCCTCGGGGCGGCGGCGCTCTTCCCGACCTCGCTCGCCATGATCGCGGCGGGCACGCACAGCCACCGGGACCGGGCGCGCGGCATCACCGTGTGGGCGGCCGCCCTGTCCACCGGCGGGTTCGTCGCCCCCGTCATCGGCGGTGTCACGGGCAGTCACGACTCCTGGCGGGCGGCGTTCGTGGTGGTCGTCGTGATCGCCGCGGCCAGCACCGTGGTCAGCCTGCTGGGCGCCGGGGACTCGCGGGCGCCCGAGGGCCGCTCGCTGGACCTCGGAGGGCAGCTCACCGTCGGGATCGGCCTGTTCGCGCTGTTGTACGCGGTCATCCAGGGGCCCGCGGACGGCTGGGGCTCGACCCCGGTGGTCGTCGCGTTCGTGGTCGCCGCGGTGTTCGTCGTGCTCTTCGTCGTCGCCGAGCGGCGCGCCCGTTCCCCGCTGCTGCGGCTGGACCTGTTCGCCAACCGGGCCTTCGCGGTCGCCTCGGTCGTCGCGGTCGTCGGCATGTTCAGCTTCCTCGGCACCGCCTACGCCACCAGCATCCGGCTGGGGCCCGTGCAGCACCAGAGCCCCCTGCGCACCTCCGTGGCCTTCCTGCTGCTCAACGGTCTGACCCTGGTGCTGGCGCCGCTGACCTCCCGGCTGCTGGAACGGGTCAGCGGGCGCTGGATCCTCACCGCGGGCCTCGCGCTGATGGCCGCGGGCGACTTCCTCGCCGCGACCCTGCCGGTGACGGACCGGGCGCTGACCTCCCTGGTACTGCCCCTGGGACTGGTCGGTGCCGGGTTCGCGCTGACCGTCTCCTCGATCACCGCGACCGCCGTGAACACGGTCCCGCTGCACTACGCCGGCATGGCGAGCGCCTCCACCAGCCTGCTGCGCGACTTCGGGTTCACCCTGGGCCCGGCGGTCATCGGCGCCGTGGCCCTCAGCCGCGCGGGCTCGCTGTTCAGCTCCGACCTGCACCACTCCTCGCTGAGTCCGCAGGTGAAGGCGGCCGCCGCCGAGGTCGCCGCGGAAGGCGGCCCGCTGGCCGTCAACTCCGTCCCGGCCACCACCCCACCGGGCGGTGCCGTGCCGCTCGCGCTGCGAGCGCTCGGCCACGGGTACGCGCTGGGCTTCACGATCTGCGGCGCGGCGGCGCTGGTCTCCTGCCTGCTGGCCCTGGCGGCCCTGCGCCGTACGGACACCCCGCGGCACACCGGCACGGCCGCGCCCACGGTCCCCGAGACGGCGACGCCCGCGTGAGCCGCGCCCGCCGGTCGGGGATGCCGCGACCGGCGGACGCCGCGGCGTTCGCGCCGTCGCCTTCACCGGCACGAGCGCGACCGGCGCCCGGGACGGTCCGTGCCGGGCACCGCTTCCCCCGGCCCCTGCCCGGGCCGGTGGACGATGCGCGCGCCCGGCATGACGACTCCCTCGGCGTGGGGTCCGGCCCACGCGGTCGCCTTCCGCTGTTCCGCGGCACGGTGCCGGCGCCGGCCGGGCGCGTGTCATGATCACTCAGCGGTCCCGCACCTGTGGCGCTCACCCGGTGGTGCCGGGCCGTGGCGCGACAGCGCGACCAACGGAAGGGACCCGGCATGCGCAGACTCGTCCACTACATCGCCACCACTCTCGACGGCTTCATCGCGGGCCCGGACGGCGAGGACCCCACCGGCCCCAACGGCTTCTGGCCCATACCGGAGGACTACCTACGGCACCTCGTGGCCGAGTACCCGGAGACGCTCCCCGTCCAGGCCCGGCAGGCACTGTCCGTCACGGCGGAGGGCACGCACTTCGACACCGTGCTGGAGGGACGGCGCAGCTACGAGATCGGGCTGGCGGCCGGCCTCACCGACGCCTACCCCCACCTGCGTCACCTGGTGTTCTCCCGAACCCTGACCGCGAGCCCGGACCCCGCCGTCGAACTGGTCGCCGACGACCCGGTGGCGACCGTACGCGAACTCAAACAGCAGGACGGCAAGGACATCTGGCTCCTGGGCGGTGCCGAACTCGCGGGCTCCCTGTACACGGAGATCGACACGCTCGTCCTCAAGGTCGCCGCCCTGACCATCGGCAACGGGATCCCCCTGTTCTCCCGCAAGGCCGCCTTCGACCCGCGCGCCTGGACGCTCGCGGACCACACCGTCCTCGGGAGCGGCGCGGTGTTCCTCACCTACACCCGCACGGGCACCTGACCACAGCCGGATCGTGCCGGCCGCCCGCTGTCCCGTGCCCCGGCGTCCGCGGTGGTGTCAGGCGGCCGCCGTGCCGGGCGCGGGGCCGGCGGGCAGGCCGTCCGGTCCGGTGAGGACGGAGGTCTCCATCAGCCGCTCGGCGTACAGCCAGGCCGCGGACGCCACCCACCGGTCCCGCACCAGGAATGTTTGGAAGGCCACGAGCAGCGCCTCCATCACCACGAGCACCACGAGCAGCGGGGTGCCGGGCCGCCCCAGGGCGCCGGGGGCGGCGAAGGCCCAGGCCAGTACCGCGAGCAACGCCGCCACCGCGATCGCGAGGGCGTACGGGCGCAGCCCGAGCGTGTTGCGCCGGAAGCCGTACTCGCAGTTCTGTTCCTGGAGGAGTTCGGCGCCGGGCAGCCCGCGCGCCCGCACTCTCAGCGCCAGTGCCGCCGCGTCGTAGATCTCGTCCGCCCGCCGCGGATCCGCCAGTTCCTCCTCTTCGGTGGGCAGCGGGAGGGACGTGCCGACGATGTCCTGGATCCGGGCCCGCAGGAAACCCAGCCGCTGCCGGTCGGTGGGGCCGCGCCAGCGCAACAGCTGCACGGTCGGTTTCCCGCCCCAGGACCGGAAGAGACGGGCCTCGATGCGCTTGCCCCTGCTGCGGCCCAACTGGTCGGCGAGCATCGGCAGACCGCTCAGCAGGACCAGCGACCACAGCCACCGGCCCCGGGGCAGGGACGGCGCTCCCGCGGCGAAGGGCAGCGCCAGCGGCAGCAACATGATCAGGACCGGCCTGAGGCGGGCTCGTCGGCTGTACTTGTCGAACAGGACGAACAGCGTTCCGTGCCCCATGGCCACCCCCCCCCGGAGTGTGCGCGCCGACCCGAGGGTGCTCACGCGTCACCCGTCGGCAGGAATACCCGCCCCGGGCGCCGGTCATGCGCCCGGGGACCGTGTCCCGGCTCGGACACGGCCCGCTCCGCGGCCGATCGCGCCCGCCGGTCCAGGGGCCGTACGGAAGCCGGGGGCCGGAGGTCACGCGGACGGGGCCCGCCTCACCCGCCCCTCGTCCACCAGCACCGTGATGCCCTCCGCGCCCGGTTCCGGGTGGACGGCGTCGAAGCCGAGTTCGGCCGCGAGGGACGCGTCGGCGTAGCGTTCGGTGCTCGGCACCCGGTGGTTGAACCAGAAGGTGGGCCGTGTTCCCGATTCGATCAGGCGGGCCATGGCGCGCAGGCTGGGGTGCGTTCCCTCCCCGTACCGGTAGCGCGCCTCCTGGGACCGGGGGGACAGGGTCCGGCCTCCGTGGGTCGAGATCAGCCAGTGGCGGCAGTCGAGGGCGTCGAGGAGCGCGGCGCTGATGTTGTGGGCGCTGCCGTGGTGCGGGACCTTGCACAGGTCGACCCGGTAGGGGCGGCCCGCGCCGAGCCGGCCCAGCGACACGGCCAGTGTCTCCGCGTGGGCGTCGGCGCCGAACAGCACCCGGGCGCCCGTGGTGTCCTCGGCGCAGAAGGCGATGCTCGACCCGTTGGGGGGTTGGGTGTCACGTTCGTAGCCGGCGTCGTCGGCCAGTTCCCGCCAGGGGATCCCCACGGGACCCTCGTCGTCGAGCGGGTCGAAGCCGGGCGGGTCGTCCGGGTCCCCGAGCAGATCGGGCTGGGCCGGCGCGGGCTCCTCGGGCGCCGGTCCCGGCCAGGCGGCGCCCAGCTTCCTCAGTCCCTCCTCGTTGGGCGAGAGCAGGGTGAGCCGGAGACCGGGGAGGTGGAAGACAGGCGGTGTGCCCTCGTCCGGCACCGCCACGGCCCGGCCGCCTGCGAGGCTGTTCCAGGCGACCCCCCGCGCGTTCAGCAGTGCGGCGAGCCGGTCGCCCTGCCGCGGCCCGAGGAGGTCGGCGGGGACGATGTGGTCACGGCAGTTGAACCACACCTCGTCGGCGGTGAAGCCCTCGGGAGGCCGGGAGAAGAGATCGAGCAGACCGCCGATGTGGTCCGTGTCGATGTGCGTGCACACGACCAGGTCGAACCGGCGGTCGTCGGCCGGCAGGCGGCCGAGCCGGTCGGCGAGTCCCCCGGGCAGGCGCGCGCGGCGTCCGCTGCCGCCGTCGATCAGCATGCGGTGGGGACGCCCGGCGTGCGTCCACTCGACCCACAGGCAGTCCCCTTCCGCCGCGGGCAGCGCCTCCACCCGGATCACCCGCGCGTCCTCTCGCCCTCGGTGCCGGCCGCGCCGGTCGCGCGGACCTCCCAGTCCGTGTCCCCGTAGCCCACGAGGGCCAGGGCGCACGCCTCGCCCTTGAGCAGGCAGGCGCGCCGGGCGCGGGTGAGCGCCTCCCCCAGCGGCAGTCCGGCGCCGGATTCGCCCGCCATGCGTCCGATCTCCGCCATCAGCTCGACCGCCACCGGCACGATGTGCCGGGCGAGGACGGGCGCGAGGGTGCCGACCACTCCGGGCGCACCGGCTTCCAGCATCCGCAGCTGAGCCCCGAGCAGCGGCGTACGGTGGTCGGCGGTCCGGCACCCGAGGAGCAGGACCAGGGGATTCGGTTCGGCGGGACCGGTGAGCAGCGGGTCGAGGGTCTCGTGCAGGGAGAGCCGGTCGTCCTCGCCCAGCACGAGGCAGACCGTCCCGCGCGCGGGACCGTCCGGAACCCGCTCGCTGTGGACGACGAGGAGGAGCACACCCGGTGGTTCCCCGCCGTCCCGCAGGCGTTGCGTGCGGTGGGCCAGTTCGCGCCAGGTCGCCACGGGGGCGGAGTCGGCGCCGAGCAGGCGGACGGCGGTGGACCAGGCGCGCTCCGTGTTGCGGTCGGCCCGGTCACAGGCGGCTGTCAGCAGGGACGTGCCGACTTCGATCGTTCCGCGCCGGGCGGCCGGGCCGACGGCGAGGGCGAAGTCCTTGGCGAGCCCGGCGGACTCGTCGGCGTGCACGTACCGTTCGATCACCTTGCTCGCCCCCCAGAACCCGAAGGGGCACACGACGCTGTCGTCGCCGTGTCCGGGGCAGCGCGCCGCGCAGTCCCGGGGACCGGAGAGGGCCGGGGCGTCGGCGCAGAGGCGACCGGGACGGCCGAGCGGCCCGCCCACCCGCAGCGGCTTGTCGTAGACGAGTTCCAGCGGGAGGAGGTCGCCCGGCCGGGCGGCGAGGACCGAGACGCTGTCGGCACGCCGCAGTGCCTCGGTGCTCCGCCGGGGCACCAGTCCGATCCGCTCGCCGAACAGGCCGCGGAAGAGGGCCTGACCGCTCTGGGCGAGGCTGATCAGCAGTTCCTCGTAGGCCGCGCTGTGGTATCCGCCGTACTTGTCGGGGTGGTCGGCCGGGTCGCGCAGGGCCGCCGTCAGCGCGCTGACCGTGGTGGCGAGGTCGGCCGGGGCCCTGATCTCGACGGCATCCGGTATCACGGTGGTGAGCAGGGGTTCCCCCGCGGCGCCGGTGCCGAGGGTGAGGGCGGCGTCGTGCGGTGCCCGGGCGGCGAGGTCGTCGGTGTCGGCGCGGACCACGGCGTCGAGCTCGAAGACGGGCGCGTTCCCCGAACCCACCGTGCCGCTGAGTACACCGCTCTGGAGCGGGCGCTGGCGGTGGAAGACGGTGACCCGCACCTGGAAGGGGCTGCCGGCCGCGCCGGAGGTCACCGTGAACACGGCTTCCCCGGAGCGTCCGGTGGGCGGCAGGTCCACGTCCTGGAACTGGCCCGCCGGGGGCGGCGGCGAGCCGTGCAGTGGTACGACCGTGATCCGGAGCCGATGGATCCGGTCCGGTACGAACGAGGCCGTGGGCAGTGGCTCCTGGGCCGCCGCCGCCCTGCCGGGCCGTCCGACCCACACCGTGAGCCGGTAGTCCGTGCCGGGGCGCAGGACCGTCGGCCGGGTCGGCGCCCCCGCCGCCCCCGCCGCCTCCGCCGCCTCCGCGAGCGCGGTGCGCACCACGCGGTGCGGCTGCCGGTACCGGTCGTGCCCGACCTCGCGCAGCAGACGGGACCACCGCCGCAGGCCGGCTTCGGCGTCGGCCGTCTCCGGGCGGGTCCCCGGGTCGGGTAGGGAACGCGCCCAGCCGGTGCCGGGGTCGCCCGGCGGACCGATGCCGGTCCGGGCGATCGCCGCGCTCAGCCGGGTCGTGTCCAGCAGCCGTGGGTCGGCCCGCAGCGCCGCACGGGGGGCGCCCACCGCGGCGGCCGCCCAGTCCAGCGCGAGGTCCAGGGGCGCGTCGTGCGCCATGGCGGAGAGCACGGCCACCAGCCACTCGACGACGTCGCCCCCCGGGTCCGCGAGGGCCGCGCTCGTGGTGCCGTGGCGGGCCGCGATACGGGCGAGCAGCGTCTCGGTGCCGGCGGGCCTCCGGCCCGGCTCCAGCAGGGCGATCACCACGGCTCCCGTCGCCCCCGTCACGGAGCGGACGGGCGGGTGGGAGGGGGCGTCCGCCCGGCACAGCACGAGGCCCGCACGGGCCCATCGGCCCTCCGGCGCGGTCTCGACGACGCACTCCCGCCACAGCGCGCTGCGCGCGGCCAGACGCCGCGCGAGATCCGTGCGTTCCTCCGGGGTGCCGTCCGGGAGCAGGGCGACGGGCAGCGGCCAGGTCCAGCCCGGGCACGAGGCCGGGGTGGGCGGGGCGGCGGAGCTCACGGCGGCCACGTGGCGTCCGGTCCGCAGCAGGGCGGCGAGGTCGTGGCACGCGCCCGGTGCCGCCGCCACCGACAGCCGCACCCCCTCGGTGCCGGCGCAGGCCTCGGCCCACTCGTCGGCGAGCCGGTCCGCCGACGCCGGGTCACGCTCGAAGAGAGCGGTCGGATCCGTCCACGGGACGAGCACGGCGTGCCCGCCGGTCCGTCCCGCGCGGAGCCGGCCGAGCAGGGCGCCGGGACCGGGCGCCTGTCGCCCGGGCTCCGCCGCGGCGGCGACGACACCCCCTGCCACGAGGGTGTCCAGGACCCTGCGGTCGTCGGCACCCTCGCCGAGTATCCGGCTCACGGCGCGCAGTGATGCGTACGAGTTCACGCTGTCCTCTCGGGCGAGGTTCCGCGACACGACGGCCGCTCGCCTCCACTATGCCAAGTAAGTCCGGGCCGTCGGGAGTTGTGGCACGCTTGCCCGGACGATCGGGCAAGGGGCGGGGGCGAGCCGTGACGACGGACGAGTCGGCTGGGGATCTGACGCTGACGGTGGACGGCTTCCGCGACGACGCGGACGGACCGTCCTGGCGCTGGGTGCTGACCGGCCCCGGAGGCACGTTCGAAGCGGACGCCGAGGTCCGGCTGCGGCGCGAGGAATGGCAGTACGACGCCTTCGAGGATCTCTACGGCTACCTCGCCTGGCGTGTCGACCCGGAACGGCGGACGGAACGCGAGGCCGCCGTGGTGCGCGAGGTGGGCGAGTGGATCGGCGTCCGCGTGCTCGGGGAGGTGGGTGTCCGGCTGGCCCGGTTCGCCGAGGACGCGTCGGGGTGCACGGTGCGCGTGGTCCTGCCGCCGGAGGCCCGGGCCCTCGCCGCGCGCCCGTTGGAGGCGGCCGTGATCGACGGTGTCCCGTTGCGGCGCAACGGGGTGGTCTTCGTCCACGACGTGCCCGGGCCGGGAGGAGGCGCGCGCAGACCGTCGAAGCGCCCGGTCGGGGCGACCCTGCGGATCCTCGCGCTGTTCAGCGTCCCCGACGCCACGACCGCGCTCGACCTGCGGCGCGAGCGCCACGAACTGGCCCGGATCGTGCAGACGGTGAGTACCGTGCACGGTCGCGCCGTCGAGCTGCGGGTGCTCCAGTACGGCGTCACCCGCGAGCGGCTGCGCGAGATCGCGGAGGAGGGACCGGGGTGGGACGTCGTCCACGTCTCCGCGCACGGCGGCCGTGCCGTGCTGACGCTGGAGCACGAGGACGGCAGCCCCGACGAGGTGCCCCACCACGTGCTGGTGGACCTGCTCTCCCCGCTGCGCCGCCAGGTCAAGCTGATCACCGCGTCGTCCTGCTCGTCCGCCGACGACCGGGCGCGCGAGTCCTTCGACGCATCCGGTCTCGGGCCCGCGCTGCGCCGCCGCGGCACCCCCGCCGACCCGGCCGCCCCGCTGTCCGACCTCGCGTCCTCGCTCGCCGGACGGCTGGACTGCGCGGTGGTCGGCATGCGCTTCCCGGTCGTCGACGACTTCGCCATCGCGTTCGGCGGGAAGCTGTACGAGGCACTCCTCGTCCGTGACCAGCCGCTGGCGACCGCGTTGGCCAGGGCGCTGGCCGCATGCGTGCCCGACCGGCCGACCGCCTCCTTCCCCGCCCTGTCCGAGGTGACGCCGGCCCTCTTCGGGAGCAGCGCGACGGGCCTGCGCCTCAGCGCGCCCCGCGGCGGCCCCCTCGTCTACGACGCGGAGAAGCTGAAGCTGGCGGGCTTCCCGGAGGCACCGCGGCGCTTCGTGGGCCGGGTGGCGCTGATGAGCCGGGCCAACGCCGCGCTGGCACCGCGCAGCGGGGTGTCCGGGATCGTCCTGCACGGCATGGCGGGGGCCGGGAAGACCACCGCCGCCGTGGAACTGGCGTACACCCAGGAGGACAACTTCCAGGCACTGGTGTGGTTGCGTGTCGCAGGCGCCGAACCGGCCGGTGGCATCCCGGCCGCGCCCAGCGCCCACGTGGCCGACAGCGCGCTGACCGATCTGGCGGTCGCCCTGGAGCAGAAGCTGCGGGGCCTGTCCATGACTCCGGCCCTCACCGACCGCGAGGAGTTGCGGCGGCTGCTGCCCCTGCTCACGGAGTTCTTCGAACGGCAGCGGGTGCTGCTGGTCATCGACAACGCGGAAGCCCTCCTGACGAGCGGCGGGGCCTGGCGGGACGAGCGCTGGGAGGCCGTGTTCACGGCACTCACCTCGCACACGGGGCTGTCGCGGACCGTACTGACCAGCCGTGTCCGTCCGGCGTCCACGCCCGCCCCGGTCTCGGTCGCCCCCGTGCACGCGCTCACCCGGCGCGAGGCCGTTCTGCTGGCGCGCGAACTCCCGCGGCTGGGGCGGCTGCTCGAGGGCACGGCGCCCGACGTCCCGGCCGAGCGGGGGCGCCAGGTCGTCTCGGAGATCCTCACCGCGACCGACGGCCACCCCGAACTGCTGGTCCTCGCCGACGCGCAGGCCACGGACCTCGATCGGCTCGCTCCCCTGCTGGACACCGCGCGACGCACCCGTCAGGCGGCGCGCTCGGCGGACGGTGACGGCACCGAGGACACGGCAAAGGCCACGGCGGCCGAGGAGTACGCCCTCCTCCTGGACTCCTGGACGCGGGGCATCGCCGGCGAACTCGGTCCGGCCGAGAAGACGTTGTTCCAGGTACTGAGCGTGCTGGAGGAAGCCGACCGGAGCCGGGAGATCGTGACCAGGGTGTGGGACGCGCTGGACCGCAGCGGGCCCGCCGGGCCGGACGCGGCCCCGGTGTCCGGGCTGGTGCGCAGCGGACTGGCGGCGGCCCGTACCGGTGCCGACGGAGAGCCGCGCTGGGACCTGCATCCCAGCGTGGCCGGCACCGGCCGGACCACCGTGGACCCCTTTCTCGTCCGCCGGGTCGAGGGCATCTGCGCGGATCACTGGTGCGCCGTGCTGGACGAGGCACTCGCCCACGAGGACACCGGCCGCACCGGCACGGACGTGCTGCGCGCGGCCCGCTCCGCGTGTCCGTACCTGCTGCGGCTGGGCGACTGGGAGCGCCTGGTCGACGTCGTGAGCCAGGTGCTGGCCCGTGATCTGACACGCCCCACCGCGCTGGCCCTGCTGCCGTTCGTGGAGGAGGCGGTCGCGTACGCCGGGGACGCCGACCGCGACGCGCGCGTCGCCCGCACGCGCGCCAGGGTGCTGCTGCGGGTGGACCCCGCGGCCGGCGAACTGCGGCTGACCGAGCTGTTCGACGACGCCGTACGCCGCGGGGACCACGAGCGGGCCGCCAACCTGGCCAGTGACCTGCGGGCCCGGCACCGCAACGTGGGCCGGCTCGCCGAGGCGCTGCTGTGGGCGGAACGTGCCGTGGAGCACATCGCGCGGACGGACCGCGGGCCCTGGACGCGGCTCGGCATCGAGGCGGCGCACGCCCAGATCCTGGCCCTCATGGAGCGCTTCGACGAGGCGCTGGAGCGAAGCCGGGCCCTGCTGGCCCGCTCCGGCCCGCTGCCCCGGCAGCCGGACGCCTCCGAAGGGCTGGAGCCGTGGACGGTGGAGGAGATGCTGCTCGACGTGGGCCGGCTGGCCGCCCGCGGCCTCGGCAGGCTCCGGGAGGCGCTCGACTTCAACCACCGCATCGCGGCCTGCGAGACACGGCGCGACGCACCGGTCCTCGAACGCACCCACACCCTGTACAACACCGGGGAACTCCTGCTGTCCCTGGGCGAGCTCGACCAGGCCGCCGAGGTGTTCCGGCAGTGCCGGACGGAGTACGAGCGGCAGTTGTTCGCCCCGGGGCTGGCATGGACGTTCACCGCGTTCGCGCGGGTGGAGCACCGGCGCGGCCACGGCTCGACCGCCCTCGGACTCGCCCGGGACGCGCTGCGCTACGCCTACCGCGCGGACCTGGCGGCGGACATCGTCGTGGCGCACCGTGACATGGGGCTACTGCTGCGGGCGCACGAGGACGACCCGCGGGCCGCTGCCGCCCACCTGCTGGCCGCGGAGCTGATCGAGGCCGCCGGAGGGCCGCCCGGCGACGACGGTGCGGATCCCGGCGGCCCGGAGGGGGGCGACGGTCCCGGAGGGGACGACCCTGCCGGACGGGACGACGGTTGGTCCGCTCCCGGCAGTGTGGACGAGGTGGCCGAGTCGGTGGGCCGGGTTCCGGGAGTGGACCTGCGCCGTGTCCTGGGCGCGATCACCGGCACGGACGAGCCGTCCGCCCTGGACCCCCTGCTCGCGCGGGTACGGGCGGCGGCCCGGTCCCGCTGAGCCGCTCCCGGTACCGGACGGGCCGTCGCCTCAGTCGTCGCGCGCACCGGTCCAGGCCGCGACGACCGCGCCCCACGCCGCCCGCACCGCCTCGGGACGGGCCACACGGGTGAGGGCGCCGGCCAGCCGCATGCCGGGCTCGGCGTCCACGACCCCGCACAGTTCCTCGACCGTGCCGGGCGGTGACGCGGGCACCGGTACGAGCCGGTGGACCAATGCCGTGGCGGCCTCAAGGTCCACCCCGTCGACGAGCGCGCCCAGCAGCACCGACGTCAGACCGTGGGTGAGTATCCGCCGGTGGTCCTCGGCCGTCCCCGTCGTCGCGGAGGCGAGGAAGACCGCCAGGTTGTGGTGGGCCACCCGCAGGGTGTGGACGTGGGCGTCGCCCGCGCCGTACAGACCGCGCAGCGCCTCGTCCATGAGCGCGGCGGCGGTGTCGTGGTGTCCGCGCGCGGCCTCCACGTCGGCCAGCGCACCGGTGGTCAGCGCCAGCTGCGCCCAGTCCTGCTCGCGGGCGAACAGGGCGCGGCAGGTGACGAGGACGTCGCGCGCCTCGTCCACCCTGCCCAGGCGTTGCAGTGGCCCGTACCGGTTGAAGAGGGTCGACGCGGTGTCCGCGGCGGGGGCGTGCCGGGCCCGCTGGGCGGCGAGCACCTCGTCGATCAGGGTCAGTTCCAGTTCCCAGGCGCCCATGGCGTCGGCAGCGGCGCACCCGATTCCCAGCACCGCCTCCCGTACGTTCCAGGGGTCCACGTTCTCCGGCAGGCCGCCGCGGGCCGGCAGGGAGTCCATCCGGTCCAGGAGTCGCCGGACCTCGCCGAGGACCGCCTCGGGCGGGTCCCCGCGCTGGAGGATCTGGAGTCGTTTCGCTTCGTCGCCGAGCGCCGACCAGGGGCCCAGGCCGGCCTGCCGCGTGTAGCCGGGCTTGCGGTCGAGGAGGGCGAGGGCGCCTTCCCGGTCCCCGTGCCGGAAGCAGAGCCAGGCGAGGTCGCCCGTGAGCCCGGTCGCCGCGAGGTGGTCCTCGCGGGCGAGGGCGTCTTCCAGCAGCCGTTCCAGGTGGTCCCGGGCTGCCTCCGGGTCGTCGCGTTCCAGTACGCGGACGAGGATCCGGTTGGCGGCCGTTTCGTCGTCGCCGCCCTCGGCGCGGCGGGCGATGTCCCGCAGCGCGGGGAGCAACGCGGCGGCCGTCCTGGGCGACGGGTCGCGGAACAGGACGCGTTCGAGCAGCAGGGCGGCCCGGCTCCAGTGGTCCCGGCGCAGCAGGTACGGCAGGGCGGCCCGGGCCGTCTCCAGGACCCGGCCGGATCCGGCTTGGTGTTCGGTCGCCAGGCTCTCCCGCGCGCGCTCGGTCCAGTACTCGGCGAGGTGCCGGTCCACGGTCTCGCGCAGGTGCCCGGCGCTCCGCCGGCCGGCCTCGGCGACTTCGGGGTGCACGACCAGGGCGGTGACCTCTCCCCCGGCGTCCCGGTCGGCGGTGACGAGACCGCTCTCGGCCAGTTCGGACCAGTCCCCCCACCACCTGTGCCCGGCTTCGGGACCCCCGGTCCGCGGCGTGGGGAGCAGCGGCCCGATCTCCTCCAGCAGCGCGGGTCTGCGGTCCGCCGGCTCCAGACAGCACAGGACGTGGAAGAAGCACCGGGCGGTCCCGGGCAGTGCGGCGGCCACGCCCGTGGCCCACACGGTCAGGATGGTCGTATAGGCGGCGGCGTCCGCGCGGGTGGCGACGCCGATGTCGAGGTAGCTCCGCGGGGCGATGCCCAGTTCCTCCCAGGAGCGGTCCACTTCGGCGAGGCGCTCGGCGAGCCGCTCCGGGTCGGACAGCTCGCCCTCGGCCAGCTCGACGAGGGTGGGGTGACCCTGCGCCGAGGTGAGGACGCCCACCGCGAGGGTCTGGCACCGGCTGGGGGGCAGTCCGTCCAGGTCGCCGTCCAGCAGTGCCCTGAGCTGTGGCATCTCCCGAGCGAGCAGGACGCTCTCGCGCAGCGACAGGGCCTCGACCTGGTACACGGACACGGCGTGGCCGAGGGATCGGGGCGCGTGCCGCCCGGTCATGATCAGCCGGGACAGCCCGCGGTGCCGGGTCAGGGCGTCGACCACCAGTCCCCATCTCGCGTCGCGCCACCGGCCCGACGGGGCGAGCAGGGACTCGACGTTGTCGAGGACGACCAGCACCCGCTGTTCCTTGCAGAACTGGGTGAACTCCGGCAGGAACGCCGACAGCTCGTCCGGCCGGTCGAGGAGTTCGACGAAGCGCAGATCGGTGATCCGGTGGTGCAGGGCGCGGGCGAAGTCGGCCAGGGAGCTGGTGATGTCGGGCGCGGTTCCGTCGCTCCCCTCGGGGGCCCGGTACCAGACGAGCGTCTGGAAGTTGTCCTCCTGGCCGTAGCAGAGTTCGAGGGCGCACGCGGTCTTGCCCACGCCCGCCATGCCCTGGAGGAAGATGCCGGACACACCGCTGTCCGGTGCCAGACAGCGGTTCGCCGCGGACATCAGGGCACCCCGTCCGACGAACCGTGCGGGCTGGTCGGGAAAGCCCGCCAGCTTGAGCGCGTTCCGGTCGAAGATCAGGGCGGGGCCCTTCGGCGGTTCGAGCAGGAGTTCCACGGCCGTGCCGCCGAACAGCGCGGGGGAACTGGCGGACAGGGGCGGGCTGGCCTCGGTGGCCGGCGTGTCGACCACTCGGGGCAGGGCGAGCGCCACCGCACGTCCGAGGGGATTCGCCTGTTCCACCATCAGCTTGAAGACCGCGCCGTTCAGGCGGGTCACGAAGTCGTCGGTGACCGTGTGGCGCATGCCGAGGACCGCGCAGTCGAGGCGTTCGGCGAGGATCTCGGCGAGGACACCCACGTGCGGGGCGGCGGCAGGCGGCCGCGCGGTCCGTGGCCGGGCGGCCCGCGGCGGGTCGGCCGACCGGTGGGCGGCACCGATCCCGAGTGCGTCCAGCCGTTCGTCGGTCAGGCTGTCCGCCGACGAACACGCCGCCGCGAGCACGAATTTGACCCGCCGGCGCAGTGGGGCCAGCAGCTCCACCAGGGCGTCGCCACTGATCGGGTCACGGCTGCCGTCGGTGTTCTCCAGGACGAAGGCGCCGTCCCCGCCGTGGCCGGACAGCACGAGGACGTCCCAGCCGCGTCCGTGCTCGGCGGACGTTGCCAGTCGCTCACGGGTCACGCCGTACTGGAGGACGGTCAGTTCGATGGCGGTGTCGCTCGTCTTGGCCACGGTGTCGAGCAGGCGGGCGAGTTGCAGGCGTTCCCGTCTGAGGTTCAGCGCGGAGGTGTCGTCGGGCAGGCTGAACAGGGCCAGCACCCGCAGGGCGTGCCGGATCGCATCTTTCCCTCTCCGAGTCGGTGTGAGGGGCGCCGCCGCGAGGTCCCGGACGAGGGCCACGCGGTGCAGCGGCAGTGCCCGGCCGTCGACGACCGCCGCCTCCCAGGGCAGTTGCGCGACGAAGCGGGCCTCGTGGGGGACCTTCACGCGCACCACGCAAGGGCCGTCGGCCGCCAGGATGTCGCCGATCCCCTGGAGCGCGCACCGGGTGATCCACCGGCCCAGCTCGTCGAGGAGTTCGCTCTCGTGCTCCAGCCGCCGGCTCGGGTCCGCCCTCCAGCGCAGGTACGCCTGCGGATCCCGAAAGGCGTCGAACTGCCAGGCGGAGCCGTCGAGCCGGACGTCGGCCTCGTGGATCACGAGGCCGCCGGCCTCCAGGACCCAGCGCCAACTCGCCTCCGTCACCCTGCCCGTGGCGGGTTCCGTCACCGCGTGGAAACGGGTCACCTCCAGGCGGAAGTCCGCCGGTTCGGAATCCACGGTGCCGCCCCCTGTGCGTCGTAGCCTCTGCGACAGGATCGTAAGGGGCGTGCGCGCCCGTTCCGCACGACTCCGCGCGGCCTTCGAGAGGTGTCTCGCCCGTGGCGGCTTCTACGCCTGCACCGGTCCCGTCTTCTCCGGGGCCTTCCGTGACATGGCCGGGGAGACGACGAACAGGGCCTGCACGGCGGAACGGACCTGGCGGTCGACGACCTCGGCGCTGGAGGCGTCGAGCTTGCCGTCCAGGTGCAGGAACGCCAGGCCGTGGACCAGGGCCCACACGGTCGTCGACAGCGCGTCCGCGTCGGCCTCGGGGAAGGCGGCGCGCACGATCCCGCGGACGTACTGGGAGATGGCCTCGGTCGCCTCGACCCGCTCCTCGCTGGTGGGATCGCACGGCTCGGCGAACATCACCCGGAACAGCGCCGGGTGCTCCAGCGCGAAGCGCACGTAGGCGACGGCGACGGTCGCGAGCTCGTCCGGGGCCGCCGGCGAGGGGTGCGCCGCGACCAGGTACGCGGCCAGCTCGCGGTACCCCTCGGCGGCGACGGCGGAGACCAGCGCGTCGCGGTCCGCGTAGTGGCGGTAGGGAGCCGTCGGCGAAACTCCCGCTCGCCGCGCCACCGCCCGCAGGGACAGTCCCGCGCTGCCGTCCTCCTCCAGCAGCTCCCGCGCCGCACGCAGGCAGGCGGCGGGCAGATCACCGTGATGGTACGAGCCGCTTGCCTGTGCCATGGAACACACTCCCCAAAGTTTACGCTGCTTACATCATGCGTCTAATGTAAACGACGCATACATCGTATGTGATCGACATGTGGAAGGAGAACCCGGATGACCAGCGAGCTGTTCTCGCCGTTGTCCCTGCGCTCCGGGCAGGTACTGCGCAACCGGATCGCCAAGGCGGCCATGGAGGAGAACATGGCCGGCGCCGGCCAGCTGCCGGACCAGGAGCTCTTCGGGCTGTACCGGCACTGGGCCGCCGGCGGCACCGGACTGCTGATCACCGGCAACGTCATGGTCCACGCCGAGGCGCTGACCGGGCCCGCCGGCGTCGTGCTCGACGAACGCTCCCCTCTGGAGCCGTTCACCGAGTGGGCCAGGGCCGGCAAAGCCGGCGACGGGGCGATCTGGATGCAGATCAACCACCCTGGCCGCCAGGTCGGGGCCGAGATGCCCGGCGTCGTGTGGGGCCCCTCCGATGTCGGCGTGAACCTCGGCAGGCACAGCGGCCGCTTCGGCCGCCCCGTCGCCATGACACCCGGACAGATCCAGGCCACCGTGACCCGGTACGCGGTCACGGCCCGGCGGGCCGAAGAGGCCGGCTTCGACGGCGTCGAGATCCACGCCGCCCACGGTTACCTGCTGTCGCAGTTCCTCTCCCCGCTCGTCAACCGGCGCACCGACCGGTGGGGCGGGTCGCTGGAGAACCGGGCCCGGATGCTGCTCGACGTCGTCCGCGCCGTCCGGGCCGCCGTCTCGCCGTCCTTCGCGGTCGCGGTGAAGCTCAACTCCGCCGACTTCCAGCGCGGCGGGTTCGATGCCGACGACGCCCGGCAGGTGATCGAGATGCTCGCACCGCTCGGCGTCGACCTCGTCGAGCTGTCCGGCGGCAGCTACGAGAGCCCGGCGATGACCGGCCGCCGCACCGACTCGCGCACGCAAGCACGTGAGGCGTACTTCCTGGATCTGGCCAAGGAGCTGGTCGAGGGCAGCCCGCTGCCACTGATGCTGACCGGTGGCATCAGCCGCCGCGAGACCGCGGAGCGGGTCCTCGCGAACGGCGTGGCGGTCGTCGGGATGGGCACCGCCCTCGCCGTGACGCCGGACCTGCCCGACCGCTGGCGTCAGGGGCGGGAAGCCGACCGCGGGATGCGGGCCGTGACCTGGTCCGACAAGGCGCTCGCCTCCCTCGCCGGCATGGCGCAGGTCCGCCACCAGATGCGCCGCATGGCACGTGGCGGCAAGCCCCGCCCCGGCACGCACCCGGCCATCGCCCTGATAGCCGAGAGGAGGAGGCAGCGCACGGCCCTGCGCCGCTACCGCGCCTGGCTGTCCGCCCGGGGTGCCGCGTAGGCGCGTCACCGCGTCGGCGCCTTTGCATCCGCCGGGGCGCCGTACGCCGGGCCCGTCGTCCGTGGCGGAAGGGCGCCGTGCGGCACGGGGCCACCGGCGCCGTGCGGCACGGGGCCGCCGGTCCATTCGGCGACCGGGGGTGGGGGGGGGGGGGGGAGGGGGAGGGGGGGGGGGGGGCGGGGGGGGGGGGGGGCGGGGGGGGGGGGGGGGGGGGGGGGAGGGGGGGGGGGGAGGCTGCTTCTCTTTACG
>NZ_JBVJOT010000028.1:5604-86155 GCF_055583025.1 Streptomyces sp. NPDC104831 | reverse complement strand
AATGGGGCCTCTGTCCCGTCTGAAGACTGGTCTTGGTGGGTTTCCCCCCCCCCCAGGCCCGGTCTCGTCGGGGAAGGCCGGTGTCATGGTGGCGGCGCGGTCGGCGAGGGCCGCGCCGTCGGTCTCCCGTTCTTCAGCGGACGCCGGCCTTCCCGAGGACCTGCAACGCGCCGGCCGGCAGGGTGGCCCAGGCCCCCGGGGCGATGCCGGCCGGCGGGGAGAAGCCCTGGAGGCGCTGCGATCTTCTCGTCGCCGAAGAGCCGGCCGGCGCCGCGGACGCAGAAGACCACCGGCAGCGACCCCGACGCTCCGTCGGGCCGGACGATACGGGTGCGCACGGTCCCCCCACTCGCCCGCGTCCACCTAGACCCCCCTCGTCGGCCTCCGGGCACCGGACGCTCGGTTCGCTCGCAGACCGCGCAGCATGTCCCGGCCCTTCTCCGGGGGGTCATGGTTCTCTCGGGGCCGGTGCCACCCCGGCCAGGGGAGCCTCCTCGGGCTGCCCGTTCCGGTCGCGGCGGTCCAGCAGCGCCAGCAGCGGGGCCGTCATCACCGTGGTGACCAGGGCGACGATCACGAGGACGCCGAAGAGCGCGGGGGAGGCGATGCCCGCGGACAGACCCACGTTGATGGCGATGAGCTGCATCAGACCGCGGGCGTTCATCAGCGTGCCGACGCGGACGGCCACGGCCTGCGGCTCGCCCAGCAGACGCGCCGTGGCCCAGCAGGCACCGAACTTGCTGAGGACCGCCACCGCCACACAGGCCGCCGTGAACAGCAGCAGCCTGCCGTCGGACAGCAGGGTGAAGTCCGTGTTGAGGCCGGAGTATGCGAAGAACAGGGGCAGGAACACGATCCGGCTCACCGGGGCGAGGGCCTCCACCGCGCGGGTCACCACCGGGTCCCGGGGGAAGGCGACACCGAGGCTGAAGGCGCCGAACACGGCGTACAGGCCGATGCGGTCGGTGTACCAGGCGGCGAGGAACAGCAACAGGACGGTGACCAGGAGCAACTGTTCCTCGGTCAGCCGCCGGGCCCGTCGCAGAGCGCTGGGCCGCACGCGGAGGAAGATCCCGAGGAACACGGCGAGCCCGGCCGTGCCGATGAGCGCGCGCAGGAAGGTGTCCGCGCCGCCGCCCGCCATGCTGAGCACCCCGGCCAGCAGGACCCACGCCACGGCGTCGTCCAGCGCGCCCGCGGCGAGGGAGACCGCACCGAAGCGGGTCTTCGTCAGGCCCCGTTCGGTGATGATCCGGGCCATCATCGGGAAGGCGGTGATCGCCACGGTGACACCGACGAACAGCGCGCCCACCGAGGGCGCGATCCCGTCCGGGTAGAGGTGCACGGCGTCGTGCGCCGCCCAGGCCAGTCCGGTGCCCAGCAGGAGCGGCACGACGATGCCGGCCGCCGAGACGGGCACCGCGGTACGGCCCACCGACCGCAGCCGGTCGGTACGGAACTCGTATCCGGACAGGAACATGAACACGACCAGGCCGACCTGTCCCGCCACGTACAGGACGGGACGGATCTCGTCCGGGAACACGGCCTTCTCCAGGCCGGGCGCGAGGAGGCCGAGCACGGAGGGGCCGAGGGCCACGCCGGCGACCATCTCGCCGACGACGGGTGGCTGGCCGAGCGGTCGCAGCAGCCGGCTGACGGGGCGGCACGCGACGAGGATGACGGCCACGGCGAGGAAGAACGCCGGGCCCATCTCGGTGGTCGACAACGGTGACTCCTTGGGGAGGAGACGTATGGGGGGTGTTGCCGCTGTCAGGCGCCGCAGCCGGTGTAGGGGCAGGCGGCCGCGCCCTGTCCGCCTGTGGCCCCGTGGCCGAGCCGGGCGTGGGGGCCGTCCAGCGGACGGCCCTCGGTGTCGTGCCGGGCGAAGTACGCCGCGGCGGGCCTGGTGCGGCGGGCGTCGAGCACCATCCAGGTGCCGAAGAGCAGTTGCAGCAGGCTGCGTCCGACGTCCTCGGCGCGGTCGCGGACGGTCAGTGCCGCGCGCAGGGCGTGACGCAGAGGGTCCGGGACCGGCCGGTCCCGGGGCAGGAGCAGGCAGGGGGCGCGGTGCGGGATGGAGCGGGTGTGGCCGACGGGCGAGTCGAGCGCGTACCGGGCCAGCACCTCGCGGGTCGCGGCACGCAGGACGACGGGTGCGAGGCGCCAGGCGGGGCAGGGCCGGTTGCCGGCGACGCCGAAGGGGATGTGGTGGGCGTTCTTCGCGGAGAGCGCCGCCCAGCGTCCGGGGTCGAAGCGTTCGGGGTCGGCGTAGCCGGTGGCGTGGTAGTCGGGGTAGCTGAAGGTCAGGACGGAACCCGCCGGGATCGTGGGCAGGCCGTCGAGGGCGATGTCCGCCGTGGTGATCCGGTGGGCCACCCCGAACAGCGGGTAGAGCCGGAAGGTCTCGTTCATGACGTGGGTCAGGTAGCGGTCGTCCTCGGGGGTGGCCGCCACCCGTTCCTGCACGTCCGGATGGCGGGCCAGGGCCAGCAGGAGGTGGGCCGTGGCCTCCGACATCTGCACGACGGCGGTGTTGAAGAAGGTGCCCTGGAGGTAGTACGCCTGCTGACGCCGGGTCAGGCCGGCGGGCAGTGCGCGGGTCACGTCCCCGGCCGCCAGGCGACGCAGAAGGTAGCGGGTGAGCCTGTTCCTGCGGCGCATGTGACGTGGGCGGGTGCATTTGAGGGCGTTGACGACGTCCTCGGCGTGGGCGACGATCAGCCGCCGGGCCTCGGCCGGGCAGGGTTCCTCGAAGACCAGGCCGTAGAAGAACTCGGCCCACACCGGCATCATCAGATCGCGCAGCCGTACCACGCGCACGCGGCCGTCGGCCGCCGCGTCCAGGGCCTGCCGGGTGTGCCGCGCGGCGGCTTCGTACAGCTTCGCCGACGGGCCGGAGAGGAAGTCGAGCGTCCGGCGGGCGACCTCGTCGTAGCGGGGGCCGGCCTCCAGGTGCTCCTGGTGGACGTCGGCGCCGGGCGCGAGCCAGTACCAGAACAAGTCGGACAGTGCCGCGCCCTTGCTGCGGCCCCCGGCGGCCGGATGGCCGTAGACCTCCTGGAAACGGTCGGGGCCGAACGTGGCGTTGGGGAGCAGCATGCCCTCGTCGCCGTTGACGCGGGCGAAGACCTTCGTGCGGAGGGCGACGACCTTGCCGGGCAGCCAGGCCGGGGACGACAGCAGCAGCGCGCCGCCCGCTGCCAGCGCCGCCGCCGTTCTCCTGCTCACCATGCGCGTTCTCCTCTCGTGGGCCGGTACGGAAGGCCGCGCGGGGCCACCTGGTCGGCCGTGAGGTCCTGCGGCCGGTGCCCGCCGCAGAGCGCGAGCGTCCGGTCGAAGTCCTCGCGCAGGGCCGTCAGCGCCGCCCGTACGCCGTCCTCGCCGCCCGTGGCCAGGGCCCATAGCACGGGCCGGCCCACACCGACGGCCCGGGCTCCGAGGGCGAGGGCCAGGGCGATGTCGGTGCCCCTGCGCACTCCCCCGTCCATGAGGACGGGCACCCGCCCGGCGACGGCCTCGGCCACGGCCGGGAGTGCCTCGACCGCTGCCGGAGCGGCGTCGAGCTGCCGTCCTCCGTGGTTGGACACGACCAGTGCGTCCACGCCCCGCTCGACGGCGAGGCGCGCGTCCTCGGGGTGCAGCACGCCCTTGAGGACGAGGGGCAGGCCGGTCAGCTCGCGCAGCCGCGCGAGGTCGTCCCAGCCGGCCGGCCACATGGCGATGTCGCGGGTGGTGCCGGGTGCGGCACCGGGCAGGTCCCGCATGTTCTCGGCTGCGAGAGGGGGCGGCAGGTCGTGGAAACCGTTGCGCAGGTCCCGGGTGCGGGTGCCGAAGACGGGTGAGTCGACGGTGACGACGAGGGCGGAGCATCCCGCCCGTTCGGCCCGGCGCACCAGCTCGGCGGTGACCTCGTGCTCCGGTTGCGGATACAGCTGGAACCAGACCACGGCCCCCGGGTCCGCCTTGCGGGCCGCGGCGGCGACGTCCGCGACGGCGGTGGTGGCGGCCATGCCGGTGACCAGCGGGATGCCGGCCGCGGCGGCGGCGCGGGCGGTGGCCAGTTCGCCGTCGGGGTGGGCGAGGCGGTGGAAGGCGGTGGGCGAGACGAAGAGCGGCGCCGGCCATGGCCGGCCCAGCACGCTCACCCGGGTGTCGCGGTCGGCGCCGCCGCGCAGCACCCGGGGAAGCAGGGCCAGCCGGCCGAAGGCGTCCTCGTTCTCCCTGAGCGCCCTCTCCTCGCCCGCGCCGCCGGCGAAGTAGTCGTAGTGCTCGGGGCTGAGTTTCTCGCGTGCCGACTCGGCCGGATCGCGCGACGGGCCGGCGGGCGAGCCGGTCATGCCCGGGGCGCGGCGGTTTCCCCGCCGGCCGGGAGGGCGTCCCCGGCGGACAGCCGGGACGCGAGGAAGGAGCGCAGCGGGCCGACGTGGACGTCGGGGTCGTCCCACTCGTTCTCCAGGTTCTCCGTGATGTGGTGCTCGGCGACCGGCTTGCCGCTGCCGTCGGGCAGGAACTGCCGTACCACGGGGTGCAGGTAGCGCGCGTCGAGGCCGCTGGTGTCCCGCTGGGGCGTCCTGCCGACGGTGATGTCGAAGGGATCGACCTGGTCGTGGTCGGCGCCGTACTCCAGCGTGATGGTGAAGTAGGAGGCCAGATCGCCGAACCGGCCCTCGGCCGCGGCTTCGTGGAGGTGTGCCACGGGGATCTCCGCGCAGTGGCGCACGTCGCCGCCGGCGCCGACCAGCACCGCGTCGCCGAGGAACCCGAACAGCTGCCACAGCGCCGAGGTGCGGTTGACCCGCTCGATGACGGCGTCGGTCACGGGGCCCGGGGCGGCGGGCAGGGTGGTGTGCGGCCATTCCCGGTCGTGGTAGCGGCGTTCGAGGATGCTGTGGAGTGCCTTCGCGCCGTACCGGAAACCGTGGATGAAGCCGCTGGTCGACTTCTTGAAGTCCAGGGACTGGGTGATGGTGCCGGCGAAATACAGATCGGGCACGTTCACGGATTCCCACGCGTTGGTGAGCCGCGGGAAACGGTCCTTGATGACGAGGTCGGGACGGCAGTCGTCGTCGAAGATCGAGGCGTCGAAGCGGAACCCGGTGGCCAGGATGACCCGGTCGTACGGGATGTCCTTCACCACTTCCGCGACGCGCGAGAATTTTACACTCACGACATAGGTGCCGTCGGGCTTCCGGGTTATGCGGAGAATATCGCCGTCCAGTACGGCGTTCTCGGACTTGAGCTGGTAGGTGTCCAGGAAGTTGTTGTTGACGGCCCGGAGGTGACCGACGAAATGCGTCCGCCAGGCGAGCTTGAGCGAGCCGGGTCCGGCGACGTGGATGACGGCGGTGGTCTCGATGAGATTGTCGGCGGTCTCGAAGGCGGAATTGCCCCGCCCGATGATCAGTACCCGCTTGCCGGTGAATTCGGCGGGATCGACGGACACCTGGTCGTAATGCTCGGCCTCGCCGGCGCCCTCGATGGGCGGCACGTACGGCCGCGAGACACCGGTGGCGACGATGACGCGGCGCGCCCGGACAACGTTGCCATGGCCGTCGGTCGCCACGAAGAGACCGCCGTCGGGCCGGGAGACGCGGGTGACACGGGTGTTGAAGCGGATGCGCAGCTCGTGCGCCCGTGCGAAGTCCGCCAGGTAGCGGACCATGTCGTCGGCCGGGGGGAAATAGCGCGGGGAGTACGCGGTGAACAACGGGCCCTCGTCCGAGAGCAAGGAGTTCCAGTCGACGCGCAGCCGCGTCTCGGGGTCGCTCCAGCCGGTGTGCACCTTATTGGAGGAAATAAGGGTCCGGTGTCTGGGGAACCGGGTGAAGAAAGCGCCCGGAGCGTCGCTCTCCTCCACTATGAGGTAATCTCTGCCGCTCTTCTGGAGGAAGTATCCGACTTGCAGACCCGCCGGGCCGCCGCCGATGACGAGATAGTCGACTTGCCCTAAACCAGACATGGCCTTCTCCTGCCTTCCGTGGGGCGTGGAAGACGGTACTTGACCGTTAAAGCACGGAGCCACCCCAGCAGTATGTGATGTAGGTCACATGCTTCTCGGGCTAGCGGATTTCCCCCTTCGGTTAACGTGAAGGCGTGATGGGGCGGGCCGGAGCGCCGAGCACGTCCGCCACGGTCGTTTTCCAGTCATTCACCCTGCCTTTACGTCGGTTACCGGCCCAGAGTGGAGACGAAGTGGACGAAAAGCCCGGGGGCGTCTTTCCGCAAGCACTCGTCGACGCGTTCCGCGACACCCCCGATCTGCCCGCCTTCGAGTACGGGGGACGCGCGGTCACCAGGGGGCAGGTGCTCGCGCTGGTCGCCGGGTTCGTGAGAGGTCTGCGCGGTGCGGGCCTGACCGCCGGATCCCGCGTGGTCCTCGACACCGGTGTCACGCCGGAGGCGTTCGCCGTCCGCGTCGCCGCCCACGTCATCGGCTGTCAAGTGGTCGCGCTGCGCCCCGGACTGACCCACGAGCACCTGCGCGACATCCTCGCCCGCGGCATCCGCGCCGTGGTGACGGACGACGCCGCGAGCCGACCGGCGCCGGCCGCCGCAGCGGGCGGCATCACCCTGCTGGAGACCGGCACACTGCTGGAGACCGGCGCCGTGTCACGGCCCCCGGCACCCGTCACGCCCGGCTCCGACGACCTCACCGCCCGGGGCGACCGCGACGGCATCGGCGTCATCCACCTCACCAGCGGCAGCACCGGCCGGCCCAAGGGCACGATGGTGACCTACGGCGCCCTCTCCCAGGGTTGGGTCCTGCGACCCGACCGCTGGACCGACCGGACCCGGCGCCTCGCGGCACGGTACGCGCGCTTCCTGCTCTTCGGCACGCTCAGCAGCGCCGTCATGTTCGAGCACGTGTGTCTGTCGCTGCTGGGCGGAGGCACCGCCGTCATCCCGGACCAGCCCCTGCGGTTCCCCGAGGTCTTCGCCGACCACCGCATCACCGCCTGCATGACGACGGTGCCGCGCCTGTACGGCATCCTCGACGCCGTCCGAAACGGGGCCGTGGACACGAGCAGCCTGCGCGCCCTCGTCGTGGCGGGCTCCCCCCTCGCACCGCACCGGCTGACCGAGGCGGCCGACCTGCTCGGACCGGTGGTCCACCACGCTTACGGCCAGACGGAGACGGGCATGCTGACCGTCCTCGAACCCGAGGAACTGGCAGCCGATCCCGGCCTCGCCGACAGCGTCGGGCGCCCGCTCGGCACCGTCGAGATGACCGTGCGGGATCCCGGTGGCCGGGACCTCCCCACGGGCCGGACCGGAGAGGTGTGGGTCCGGCTGGCGGACGCCTTCTGCGGTTACTGGGAGGATCCTCGGGAGACCGCGGAGGTGCTGCGGGACGGCTGGGTCCGCACCCGGGATCTCGGCCGGCTCGACGCGCGGGGGTATCTGCGGCTGTCGGGACGCACGCGCGACATCGTCATCGTCAACGCCGTCATCCACTACGCGGGCCCCATCGAGCGGGTCCTGGCCTCCCATCCCGACGTCGACCAGGCCTACGTCGTCGGAGTCCCGGACGACCGGACCGGCGAGGCGATCCACGCCTTCGTGGTCCCGCACCCCGGAGCCGTGCCCGACGCGGACGCGCTGCGGGAGCTGGTGGCACGGGAACTCGGGGAGGCCGGCGTCCCCGTCTCGGTCGTCGGCATCGCCGAGGTGCCCGTGGCGCCGAGCGGCAAGCCGGACAAGGCGGCGTTGCGCGCCTTGCTGAAGGCCCCCTGACCGGACGCCGTCCCCGTCGGCGCCGGGCACGCCCCCGACCGGACAGGCACACCAGGGCGGCCCCGGGCCCCTGACCCGGAGGTTGCCGAGATCCACTGGCTCACCGACGTCGACACATCGCCCGCCCCCGCACCGGCGAACGGGGCCCCAGCTCCCCGGAGCGGCGCTGTCGCTCACGCCCCGGCCGCACACCCCATGGCGCCCGGCGTCCCGGGCGGCGGAGCGCCGCGGCTGGTCGGACCGGCACCCGGCACGGAGGCAGCGGCGAGAGTGCGCGGCCGGCCGTCCCCCTCCGCCTTTCGGCCGGTGGCGGCGGGCCGGCGGGCACGGACGACGGTGGAGTCGATCCGCACCGGACCGGGGATACCACGGGTCGGGCCGGGCGGCCCTCGGCCGGTCATGGGCCCTCCCGGGCGGCCGCCGACGACGGGATGCCCGTCTTCGCCACCGTCCTTGGCCTCCCCGGCCTCACCGAGCCCATGGGCGCCCTCGCCCCGGCATGGGAGCGGGGGTCACATGCCCGTGATCCCGGGCGCGTCCTCGTAACCGGAGGAGACGGCGAGAGAGGTGGCGTGGCGGTCGTAGCGAGCGCTGCCGCCGGTCATCCAGTCGTAGTTGCCGCGGAACATGTGACGCATCGCCCGGACGTAGGTGTCGGCCGCGGTGCGGTCGGCTGGGCTGCGCCCGAGGTCGTCGTAGTGGGCGGGCAGCCGGTCGGCGAGCCTGCGGAAGCGTTCGGCGGCCCGGCGGACCATCGCCTGGATGTCGGCGATGGCCTCTTCGCGGGTGCGGCCGTCGGCTTCGAGCACCAGCACCATGTTGTCGACCTCGCCCCGGCGCTCCTCCCGTTCGACGGCGAAGACGTCGTTCGGCAAAATGGCGAGCTTCGTGGCCTCCTCGAGGAGTCCGCGGGCGTGTGGCGTGCCCAGGAACCACTCCGGGGCGCGCCAGTGCTCGACCCGTTCGGCGACAGCGAGGCCCAAGGGCAGCCCCGTGGTGATGTACCGCCGCCGGAGGTACTGGTCGGCGGTCGGCATCGTGCGGTGGATGCGGTGGTCGAGATAGGCGCTGAAGACCGTGGTGTGCTCGTGCAGAACGCGCTTCCGCCACGCGTGCGGCATGCCGTCGCGCAGGCGCCGCCACAGGCCGCACCAGGCGGCCCCCACCGGCGTGGCGGGTCGCGGCGGCGCGTCGTGTTCGAACAAGGTCAACAGGTCGTGGCAGACCTCGGCGGCTTCCTCGGCCCGTACTCCACCGGTGCTGTCGCACAGGTCGTTGACGAGGCTGCAGAGGCCCATGTGGTCGGCGGCGAGGTCGAGGTCCTCCCCCCGGGCCCGGGGATAGACGTAGGCGGCGCAGGTTCCGAGCCGCATGGCCGCGAAGTAGTCCGCCTGTTCCGGAGCCAGCAGTTCCTGCGCGAGAGCCCACCGCACGAGGTGTTCGTCTGCTTTCGCCGCGTCCGGGCTGACGGCGCTGGGGAAGGGGATGTGGAACTCGACGTTGCTCGGCATGTGTCCTTCGGCCTTCGTCCAGGTCGAACCGGGAGGTCGGTGGGTGCGGGCCCCTTCTGTTCACGGGCCGGGGCTGACCGGGTGTCCGGGACGGCCGGGTCCGACGGGCTCGTCACCGACGGACTGGTGCGTGAACTGATCGGCGTAGGCGCACATCAGCTCCGCCATCTGCTGGTCCTTCACCGCGCGGCGCACGCGGGAACGCGCCTGCCCGAGGTGGTGGGCGATCTTCCGCTCGGCCCAGGCACGTCCGCCGCACCGTTCGACGAGGTCGGCCATCCGGCCGAGTTCTCCCTCCTGTGGTGCGCGGGGCCGCCGGTAGTAGGAGGCGAGCTCGTCCCGCAGGGGGTGGCCGGACTGCAGAGCGGCACACACGATGCTCGTCTTCTTGCGGGACCGGAGATCATCGCGCCGGGGCGGCGTGTCCTGCCCGGCCGGCCCGTAGAGATCCAGGACGTCGTCGCGCAGCTGCATGACCCGGCCCAGGTGCCACCCGAAGGACCGCATCAACGCCACGCGTTCCGGGCCGGCTCCGCCCTGGAGCGCGCCGGCCTCGCAGCAGGCGGCCACCCAGTCGGAACTCTTGCCGTCGACCACCTCCAGCGCCCGCCGCAGGCACACACTCCCGGGCTGCTGGTCGCGGGCGTCCAGGGCCTGCGCGCGAAACGCCCCGTACATCGCGCCGACCAGCACCCGCCTCACGTCGGCGGCGGCGGGACCCGTCTGCTCGGCGAGCTCGGCCAGGGCCGTCATCAGCAGGGCGTCGGCGGCCAGAACCGCTGTGGAGACGCCGAAGGTCTTCCACACGGTGGGAAAGCCGCGCCGCATCCCGTCCTTGTCGATGACGTCGTCGCAGATGAGGCCGTAGCCGTGGATGAGAGCGCACGCGCCGGCCACCGACCGGGCCCGGTGCCAGGAGCCGCCCTCGACACCGGCGCTGAGGAGGACGAGCGCGACCGCCCGGAAGCTGGGACCCCGGTAGACCACTTCCCGGCCCGCTTCGTCGACCCACCCGAAGTAGTAGGCGCACGGATCGTGCAGTGGCGCGGGGACCCGGCCGACGAGGCCCCGCAGATGCGGCAGGAGCATCCCGCGCACGGCCAGGACGACGTGGTCCGGCGTGGTGAGGGCCGAGTGGTCCGGTTCGGTGCTTTCTGGCATTCGGGCCTTCCGCTCACCGCTCGGCGTGCCTGATCGGTCAGGCACAGTGAACCCTGCCGTCCCGCCCCTCCCCCGCTCCACCCGCGTGACACGCCGGGCGCCTCACACCGACCCTCCATGGGGCCCCGCCCGCCGCACTGCCGCGAGCCGGGACAGGTCGCTGCGCCGGAAGCGGCACCCGCGCGGTCCTGCCGCGGGTGCGGCCCTCCGCACCCGGACCCGGACCCGGACCCGGACCCACGATCGCCCCGGGTGCGGAGGGCGTCGCCGGGGCCGGCCACATCCCGCGCTGGTCGACCCGGCGCCGAAGACGACGACACCACAACCGCACCACCGCTGAAACGACGCGGACACGGCACCCGGCCAGGCCACCCGTCACGACGGGCGCCGTTGCGGTACTAGGCCGGATCGGTGCCGGACACTATCCGGCTGGCCCCATGGTTCCGGCCCTGATGTGCGGTCAGGATCGGGGCATGCGATTCACGAACGCCTTCGACTCCCGCGGCCCTTCCGGTTCCCCGGCCGTGTCCCTGACGCGCCGGCGGCTGCTGGCCCGCGCGGGTGCCCTGGCCGCGGTGGGTGCCGCCTCGGCCCTGGGCGCACCCGCTCGCGCGTCCGCCGCGCCGACGGCCTCCGACGGGCCCGTACGGCTCGAACTCCCCCGCCCCACCGGGCGGTTACCGATCGGCGTCACCGAACTGCACCTGGTGGACCGGACGCGCCGCGGTCCCTGGTGGGCGGGCGACGCGGCCGGGGAGTTCCGGGAACTCATGGTGAGCGTCTGGTACCCGGCCGACCACGCCACGGCGGAGGAGGGGCCCCGGGCGCCCTACATGCGTACGGGCGCGGCCGCCGTGTTCGGGACGGGCGCGGCGAAGATCCTCCAGATCGGCCAAGAGGCCGTCGACTGGGCCGGATTCGGTACCCACGCCCGCGTCGGAGTGCCCGCGGTGCCCAGGGCCGGGCGGGTGCCCGTGGTGCTGTACTCGCCGGGCATGTACAACGAGCGCACCCTCGACACCACCGTCGTGGAGGAGCTGGCGAGCCACGGCTACGCGGTGATCACCGTCGACCCCGTCCACGAGGCACACGCGGTCGAGTTCCCGGACGGCCGCGTCATCGAGCCGGCGCCCGGACTGAGCGCCATCGAGGCGAGCGCCGAACGCAACAGGGCGGCACTGGAGGTCCGGGTCGCCGACATCCCGTTCGTCCTCGACCAACTCGCCTTGCTCGCCCACGGCGGTAACCCGGACGCCGGGAAGCGGCCGCTGCCGCGCGGTCTCGGACGGTCGCTGGACCTCAGGCGCACCGGCATGTTCGGGCACTCGCTGGGCGGGATGACGACCGCCGAGGCCATGCGCGTGGACCGCCGTATCCGCGCCGGGGCCAACCTCGACGGGCCGCTCGGCTACGACTGGACCAGCCCCGAGCTGCTGCTGCCGGTCGCCCGCACCGGGCTGGACCGGCCGTTCCTGCAGATGGGGGCGTGGCTCGCGGTCCCGTCCGGCAGGCTGCCGCACACCCATGAACACTCCCCGTCCTGGCGGGCGATGTGGGAGAACTCCACGGGCTGGAAGCGCGATCTGTGGACGGAGGCCGCCGAGCACAACTCGTTCACCGACTACCAGACCCTCCTGCCCGGCCTCGCCGAGCGGCTCACGCTGCCTCAGGGACTGCCGGCCCGGATGATCGGCACCGTCGATCCGGCGCGGTTCACCGCGAGCCGCCGGGCCTACCTCACCGCCTTCTTCGATCAGCATCTGCGCGGCCGCCACCAGCCGCTGCTGGACGGCCCCTCCCCGCTCCACCCGGACGTACGCTTCGTCTGAACGACGCCGGACGGGCACTTCGTTCGCCGACGTGGCGAACGGCCGCGGGTCGTTCGCCACCGGTCGGCCTCAGGTGCCGTCGTGGTCGATGTCCAGGTCGGCGTGCACCGGATGGTGGTCCGAGTACGGAGTCGGGTGCACACGCTGCCCCAGCGGGACGATGCCCCGCAGGAACACGTAGTCGAACTTGCTCTGCCAGTCGGTGGTCGGGGCGCACCCGCTGGTGGACAAGGGCCGGCAGCGGGGGTCCGCGTCCGCGGCCAGTTCCCACACACGGGCGAGTTCGGGGGCGTCCGGCACGGCGTTGAAGTCGCCGAGGACGATCGCGCGGTCGTACCGGGCGACGGCCGCGGCGAGCGCGCGGGTCTGATCCGCCCGGACCGCTTCCTGACGCCGTTGGGCGAGGTGCGTGTTGAAGACGCGGACGGCCCGGCCGCCCACCGTCGCCGTGACCGCCATGTACCCGCGGTCCTCGGATCCGCCGTCGGGGTACTCCACGCTGACGGGGTCCGTCATCGGCGCCGCCGAGAGGATCGCCTGGCCGTAGGCCCCGGGATTCCACGGCGCTCCCCCGCAGCGGCCCCAGTTCCGGAGCACCGTCCCGTACTCGGCGTGGTAGACGAGCCCGTAGAACCTCTTCAGATGGATGCGTATCCTCTCGACGTCGCGCACGCAGGCCTCCTGCAGGGCGACGACCTGGGGCGCGTACGTGGCGATCTCCCTCGCCCGGTCGAGGTTGCTCGCGTCGCACGGGTTGCAGATGTTCCACGTCATGACCCGGTCCGGTACGACGTCCCTGACGGCTTCGGCGGGCAGCGGCTTGGCGAAGAGAGCGCCGGTCGGCGCACTGGGTCCGATGAGCACCGTGCAGGCCACGATCAGGGCGCCCGCCAGCGTACGCGTGCCTCTGCCGAGCACCATCGCCTCCTCGTCCTTGCGCGTTCCTCCGGCACCCCGCCGCCGGAATCGGCCCGGGCGCCTGGCGGGTCGGCCGCCCGCAGCGTGGGCGGTGCGTGCCGCGCTCGCGCCGCCCGGCACGGTGCCCGGGCTGTCGCGGTCGCCCCCGGTCCCGGCGACGGTGCTTGAGTATGGCACCGCCACCCCCGGACCACCCGTGCCGGGGGCACCTGCTTGCCATACGCGCGAGCCCGCGCGCCCGGACCCGCCCCACCGCAGTAGGTGCACACGAGAAACATGTTTCTCGCTCCCCGATACCTCACACCCACACACACAGTTGATAGATACGTGTTAGCTTGCGGTGTGAGCAGACAAGCGGGCCGCGGCAGGCGTGTCTCGACTTCGTCGCACACGGAGGGCGAAAGTGAAGAAGGAAGAACTGTTCCACCGTCTGGAGACCCCGCCCCGCGGCCCGGAGGGGACGTTACGGTCGCCGCTGAGTTCCTATGTGCTGCGCGAACTGCCCGCCGACCTCACCGCCGTCGCGCAGGGCCGCAGTACGTACGGGGAACTGGCGGCGAAGCAGTCCCGGATCCTGACCGCCCTCGGACCGGACGGCTGGTCCACCGGCGATCCGCGCTCAGCGTCTCTGGCGCGGCTGGACCTCCTGTTCCTGCTCAACGGGTACTTCCCGGCCGGGCCGGCGGCGTTCCCCCGGCTCCTGCTGGACACCATCGCCGCACACCGCGCCCGGTTCCCGTTTCTCGACCCGCACATGAGCTATGAACTGCTCATCGACGTCAACTGCGCCGAGTGGGAGCGCAGTGGGCACATCCGGGTCTTCTCCGAGGGAGAACTCGGCCGCTCGGAACGCGACTTCTACCTCGGCCACCATCTCTCCGAACCGGCCGTCCGCTCCGCGTTCGAGCGGTTGGCCCCCCTGGTCCTGGAACCGGGGCGCACGGACACCGCCGCCGCGTTGGAGGAAGCGGTGGAGGGCCTCGACGATTTCCGGCTCCACATGGCCCAGTACCACCGGCTCACCGCGGAGGCCTTCCGCTCGTTCCGCCGCTATCACGCCGGGGACCCGGGCGGCCCCCGGGGAGCGAGCGGCGCGTTCATGCCGAGCGTCCAGCTGCTGGAGCTGGTGCTGCTGGCACCGACACCACGGTACGAGGAGTATCTCGACCAGTGCACGGCCTACTTCCCGCGCTGGTCCAGGCCGCTCATCACCACGTGGCGCGAGAGGTCGCGCGCGGGGGACAACCTCGTCCAGGCGGTGCTCGACGGCCGTCTGGTGCTCGACCGTCGCGCCGCCACCGCGCTGCTCCGTCTGCTGGACAGGTTCACGGACTTCCGCATGGTGCACCTGGGGATCACCCGGCGGACCCTTCCCGAAGCCTTCGCGCTCCGGGGCGCACCGACCAGGGCGCGCATCCTCGCCCAGGACGGCGAGGAGGAGATCCTCGACACCGACGAGCCGGGAACGTCCGGATTCAGCGCGCGCAACGTGCTGACGAACGCCGCCTACCGGTTGCTGACGGCACGGCGGCGGCTGGCCGGCTTCCTCGGCCCGGTCACGGGCTGACGGACCGGGGAGGGAGGGGACATGCCGACTTTCCAGGTCGCCGTCGTGGACGCCTTCGGAACGTCGTACCGCTACGTGGACGCCTTCGCCGCGGTGGGCGGCGAGGTGATCCAGGTGCGCAGCACCCCGGACCTGCTGCCGGGCGTGGCTCCCGTGGACACGACGAGGTTCAGTCACACCCTCTTCCACGAGGGAGACCTCGACGTGCTGACGGAGAGACTGGCGGCGCTGCGGCCGCGTGCCGTGCTGCCCGGCAGGGAGTCCGGGGTGGAACTCGCCGACGCCCTCGCCGAGAGGCTGGGTCTGCCGTCCAACGGTACGGCGCTCAGCGCGGCCCGTCGTGACAAGTACCTGCAGATCGAGCGCCTCACGGCGCGGGGTGTTCCCGCGATGCGGCACATCCTCACCGACGACGAGGGGGAGCTGCGGGCCTGGCACGCGGATCTGGGACGGCCGGTCGTGGTCAAACCGCTGCGCGGCGCGCTGGGGCACGGGGTGCGTTTCTGCGACGCTCCCTCGGACTCGGCCGCCGCCCTCTGCGCCCTGAGGGACGCGCCGTCACCCATGGGCGGGACCGTCACCGGGATCGTCGCCCAGGAGTACCTGGTCGGCGCCGAGTACATCGTCAACACCGTGAGCTGCGACGGCGTGCACACCGTCACGGACGTGTGGAGCACCGACCGCCTCACCGCCAACGGCGTCCGGGACCTGGTGGTCGCACAGGTCCTGCTCCGCTACGACGACCAGCACGTCGCCGAGCTCGAACGCCACGCCTTCCGCGTGCTGGACGCGCTCGGCATCCGCTACGGCGCGGCACACCTGGAGATCAAGCTGACGCCGGACGGGCCTCGGCTGGTGGAGGCCGGCGCCAGGGTCTCCGGGCTGCCGTACCACGTCGCGGACGCCATCGGCGAGGGGCAGTTGGAGTGGAGCGTCGACGCTTATGTCAGGCCGGAACGGTTCCACGCACGGGCCGGCACGCCGTACCGGCGCAAGACCGCGGCAGCCTGGGCGGCGTTCGTCTCGCCGGTCTCCGGCCGACTGGCCGGGTACCGCGCTTTCGACGAGGCACGGGGGCTGGAGAGCGTGCGTGAGGTGACCGTGCTGGTGAGGCCGGGCGAGACGATCGTCCCCACCACGTGGGACCTGGAGTACCCGGTCGTGCTCAGCCTGCGGCACCCGGTGGAGGCGGTGTTGCGCAGGGACCTGAACACGCTGCGGTACCTGGACGGTGCCGCGATGTACGAGGTGGACGCACCACCGGGCCGGTGACGTCCGCTCTTGGACGGGGCGCGGCGGCCGGGCGCGGGGCCGGCGGGGGACGCCCGCGGCGGTCGCGTGCGCGGTGCGTGCCGCGTCCGCCGGCACCTCGCTCACGGCCGGTACGGACGCCGGACCGGCCGGCCACCACTCGACGGCCCCGCGCTGCACGGCCCGATGGGGAGGAGGGCGATCGGGCCGGGCCTGTACTGCGATGCGCCGCCGCTCGACGACCTCGGCTTGATGTGATCCAGAATGATCGGATGATCACGCTTGAGACTCCCCGTTTGATCCTGCGTCGCTGGCGCGAGGAAGACGTCGTGCCCCTGGCCGCCGTCCATGCCGATCCCGAGGTGATGCGGTGGATCCGTGACGGCAGCGTGCTGGACGAACAGCAGACTCGCGACAGGATCCGGGTGTGGGAGAGCGAGTGGGAGTCACAGGGCTTCGGCCTGTTCGCCGTGGAGATCCGGTCCACGGGCGAACTGGCCGGATTCACCGGCCTTTCGGTGCCCGGCTTCTTGCCGGAGGTTCTGCCGGCGGTCGAGGTCGGCTGGCGGCTGGGACGTGCCCACTGGGGGCAGGGCCTGGCCACCGAGGCCGCCGCGGCGGCGGTACGGTTCGGGTTCCAGGAGCGGGGGCTGGAGCGGATCGTCAGCATCGCCCAAGTCGGCAACGACGCCTCCGAACGGGTCATGATCAAGCTGGGCATGCGTCTGGCCCGTGAGACCGTCACTCCCGCCTACGGTCGGCGGGTGCGGGTGTTCGAGTTGTCGTCCGACCGGTACGCCACCAGCACGCGCTGACAGCGGCGGGGGCCGCTGTCCCGCCGGTGAACGCACGCCCTACTCAGCGAGCAGCGCCTCCACCGTGGAGACCGGATCCCACTCGGGGTCGAGGCCGGTCAGCCGCTGGGCGACCCGGTGCCAGGCCGCCGGGCTCGTGCCGAGCCCGCGGTGCACGAGGTCCGCGAGCAGTGTGCGGGCCTCGGCCGTCTGGGGCGGGGCGTCCGTGCGGCGGGCGGCGGCGCCCAGGTAGGCGAGCAGCCGTGCGGCCGGGGCCGCGAGGCGCAGCAGGTCCGCGCCGTCGAGAAGGCCCGCCGTGAGCAGGCCGTCCAGTTGGGTGGTCGGCGCGTGGTGGAAGTGGTCGCCGAGGCCGTGCCGGGCGCGCTCCCGGGTGAGCCGCGCGCTGCCGGGCAGACCGTCGGGGCCCGGTTCCGGCAGCAGCGCCGCATGCCGTAGCCGTACGTCTTCGGGGACGCCGTCCAGACGGACGATGTCCCCCCAGTACGGGAGCGGTTCCCGGGCGTGGGCGGCTTCGAGGGCGGCCCAGTCGACGGGCTCGCCCGGCGGGAGGGACTCGACGAGGTCGCGTGCGTGCGGGGCGTGCCGGGCGCGCCGCAGCTTCCGGACGAGTTTCTCCGGGGCCAGCTCGCGGTCGAGCCGGGCGCGGAGAACGGCGCCGGGGTCGGCGGACGCCAGGGCCTTGGCGCACACCGTGGTGGCGGAGCGCCCCAGCACGTCCCGGCCCGCGAGCCTCGCCAGCCGGTCGGCGCCGCCGTACTCCAGGAGGCGCAGGCAGCCGAGCAGTTGATGTCCGAGGCCGAGCCGCGAGCCCTCTGTCGCGAGCAACTCCTCCACCAGGTCGGGTTCGGCGGAGCACAGCCACGTCAGACCGCCGGCCGGTCCTGCGGAGTCTCCGGCGCGCCAGTCGGCGAGCACCCGGGCGCCCAGGGACGGCCGCCCGGCACCGGGTCGTGACCGGGACACGATCCGGTGGACGGCGGGCCGGGGGTTCCAGTGCCGCAGCAGGGCGAGGTCGACCTCCGGATCGTCGAGGTCGACGAGGCGGTACACCGCGCCGCTGCGCTCCATCCAGCGGGACTGGGCGGCCAGCACCCGCAGCGCGGCGGGGTCGCGGCCCGCGAGCAGCCGGTCCAGGGCGACGCGTGGGGTGCGGTCGTGGCGCAGCAGGTACGCGGCGAGCAGCCAGGGCGCGTCGGGTCCGAGCCGGGGCAGTACGGCGTCGACCACCTCGGCGTCGGCGAGGCAGAGCAGGGTGCCCTCCGGCCAGGCCCACAGGTGGTCGCCGTGCTCCAGCAGCCTGATCGCCTCGTCCGGGGTGGCCGGTCGGGGCCTGCCGATGGCCGTTCCCGGGCTCGCCGCCGGGCCCGGATCGCGCTGCGCACGATCGAGCAGCTGTGCCCAGGTCAGCCCCTCGGAGGCGGCTTCGGACGCCGTGACGGTCGCGGCCAGCCGGAGCCAGGCTTCGGGGTCGGTGCCGAGCCGGGCACGCAGCCGACGGGCGAGCGCGGCCCGCCAGGCGTCGGCGAACGCGAGCCGCCGCCAGTCGTGGGGCAGCAGGAGCAGGCGCCGGGCGGGCAACAGGGTGAGCAGTTCCTCGGCGGACAGCACGCCCTGTACGTAGGCGTGCTCGGTGTGCTGCGCGCCGGATCCGTACGTCTCGGGGAGGCACGTGCGCACCCGCGCGGAGTCGGGCGCCTCGTACGCGGCGCCGTCCCGGGTCGGGGGGATGCCGTGGGCGGCGCAGGCGAGGGCGAACCAGTGCGGGGTGGCGAGGCCGGGCGCGGTCGCCGGCTCGCAGGCGGTCAGCGCGTGCAGCACCTCGGGGTCCTCCGGCCGGGGCGCTCCGTCGGGGGCGAGGGAGTACAGCAGGTCGAGCGCCGCCAGGGCGTGCACTCGTTCGCGCCGGTGGAGAGTCCGCCGGGCCGGGGACGCCGAGACGGGCGGCAGCGGTTCGGCCGGGGGATCGGGCTCGGCGGCGGCCTCCTCCGGGGACTTGCCCGCCTTGGCGATCAGCTCCGCGACCGTCCCCGCGTGTTCGTTCAGCAGGGTGTCGAGCGCGGCCCAGGCGTGCTCCCGCTCCCCCAGGTGCGCCTGGGCCAAGGCCCGCAGTTCGGCGACCGCCGCCGTGCCGAGCAGGTTCCGTTCGGCGAGGCGTGCGAGAGCGGCGAGAGCGTGGACGGCGGGGCGGGCGGTGTCGATCAGCCGGACCGGGTCGAGAAGCCCCGCCGCTGCCATGCCCTCCGCCCAGACGGCGGCGCTGTCGTCGAGCTCCTCCTCCGCCAGGCGCCGCGCGGGCGGGGCGGTGATCCCTGCGCGGCGTCCCCCGGACCGCCACGGCTCGTTGAGGACGCACAGCCGGAACGCCTGGCGCTGGGCATCGCTCGCCGCCTCGTGGCGGGCCAGTTCCTCGCACGCCTTGGGCATGAACGGGGTCGCGGCATGGGCTGCGGCGAGCGCGTCGAGATCATGGGCGTACGGCTCGGACAGCAGGTCGCGCAGGGTGCTGGTGCCCCTGGCGGTGGCGAGCAGCGCGGGCAGCCGGGCGGGGTCCTCGTACGGCTCGCCCTGCGCGCGCAGCCGGCGCGGCCCGTCGCCGTCCGGGGCGGCCAGGGCCTCGGCGACCGTGTCCACGGTGGCCCGGCTCAGCCAGGCGGTCGCTGCGGGGTCCTCCAGCACGGCGCGTACGGCGTCCCGGCCGGTCCGCTCCCAGATTCTCAGCAGGGCGTACAGCTGGGCGACTTGACGCACCCCGCACCGCAGCGCCGGCACCACGAGTCGCGCGTCGCCCGAGCCGAGCAGCGGGGTGAGCCAGGTGCGCGGGACCCGGCCGTGCGGCGCCGTCAGCTCGGCGCGCAGCGCGTTGTCGAGCGGAACGGTGTCGAGCCGCTCCACGATCGTGCGGCGCAGGGACTGGGTGGTGCGCGGGTTGCGGTAGACGGCTGCGGCCACCAGGGCGTCGCCGACCGTGACCAGGCGGGCCAGGACCCGGGTGTCGAGCCGGGGATGGCGGGCCAAGGCCGCTCGGGCCCGGGTGTCGCCGTGGTCGACGACGGCGGCGACGAGAGCGGGCACGGGCGCGGTCCCGCCGGCGAGCAGCTCCGTCGTCACCCGCTCGGGCAGGGCGGCGAGAGCGGCTGCGGCATGCCGCGGTTCCGTGTGTTCGAGGAGCAGGCCGAGCGTGCGGTGGACGCTGCGGGGCACGGGCGGGCGGAGCGCGTCGTCGGGCACCGGCGGCACCGGCGGCGCGGCGAGCAGCTCGGGCAGCGCGCCGGGGTGCTTCGCCAGCGCGTCGTGCAGCGCGCACCAGCGGGCCGCGTCTCCCCCCAGGTGACGACTCGTCAACTGCCGCAGGAGGGCGGATGCCTCGTCGTCGGCTCCACCCGCGGCGACGACCTTGTCCGCCACCGAGCGCGCGGGCCGTGCCCGCCGCACAGCCCGCGGCGCGGCACCGCCGCTCGGACCCGCGTCCTCCACGTCCAAAGCGGCCCCGACCACCTCGCGCAGCAGCCGCCCGGCCGCCCCCACCTGCGTCTTCGTCATGACCGTCATGCTAGGGGGCGGCACTGACAATCCCGACCGGCGCCGGCCTCGTGAACCCGGCCGTAACCCCGGCGGCAGGCCGACGACTTCCGAGGATCGGGCCGCGGTGGCCGGCACGCAGCCGTGCGGGCGTGTCACCGTAGCGGTCGGCGTGGAGAATACCCTCGTAGTCAAACGTGTCTTGAGGCATGCGCGCGGGACACACACATGAGTGGCCGGATCTGCCCTCGCCGGAACATATTTGAACGTGCAAGATTTTGCCGTCGGCACAGCCTCATAGAACCGGACGTGACGCACTCCCCCGCGTCGTCCCCCTGCAAAGGAGAACAGGTCGTATGGCCACTCACACAGCGCGACTCGGCAGAGCAGCAGGCGTCGCGGTCATGACCGCGGCCCTGACCGGCCTCACTCTCGGGGCGGCGAACGCCTCCGGCTGGCCGCCGCTGAAGGAAGGGGCGTACCTCTACTCGGGTACCAACGGAACGGGCACGGTGACGGTGGTCGATCTGAGCGACCGCGACACGTGTCACACACTGCCGCAGCGGGCCCTGTCCGTCCAGGTCGTCTCCGGCTCCGCGGCAGTCGAGCTGTACGCCGACGCCGACTGCGGGAGCAGGACGCCGTGGGCCACCGGTTCCCTGGCGCAGGCCGATCTCCCCTGGGCGATGCTGAGTTACCGGGTGATCAAGGCCTGACGGCCCCTCTGCCGGCGCCCGGCGTCCCTGGACCGGCCGGGCGCCGGTCCGCCGGCCGCGGAGGTTCGGACTCCCCCACGGGCGATTCCGGCCAACCCCACCGACGGCACGGCGGGCGCTGTGTCGCGGCCCGGACCGCCTGCCGCCCCCGCGAAGGCGGCGAACCCCGCGCTGCGCAGGCCACCTCGCCATCCGGGACTTCGCCGCCGCCCCGACGCAGGGTGATGCGCCGGCCGGCGGACCGGCGTACGCCTGCACGGAAGCGCGGGCGGCGCGGTCGCCGAACACCGCAGGACGCGAGCCGCGTATGGCGGGCGCGTGCCGGCGATCGCGCGCGGGCGGACTTCTCACCTCCGGGTACCGACCCGGTCGAAGGGGCCGGAGAGCAGGAAAGCACGGGGCCCGCCGGTGCACACCGGCGGGCAGCGGGTGCCTCCGCCGCCGTAGACATGTCCGCCGTGCTCTCCGCCGTAGGTCAGACGGTGATGGTCTTGTACTCCGTGTAGGTGCCGAGGCCGACCGCGCCGTACTCGCGGCCGATACCGCTGGCCTTGAATCCGCCGAACGGGCCGTCGAAGCCGACGGGAGCGCCGTTGACCGTGACGGTGCCGGTGCGGATGCGGCGGGCGACGGCCAGTGCACGGGCCTCGTCGGCGGACCAGACGCCACCGGAAAGGCCGTACTCGGAGTCGTTGGCGATCCGCACGGCGTCGTCCTCGTCGTCGTAGGCGATGACGACCAGGACGGGGCCGAAGATCTCCTCCTGGGCGACGCGCATGGAGTTGTCGACGTCGGCGAACACGGTGGGGGTGACGTAGTTGCCCTTCTCCAGGCCCTTGGGGATCTGCGGACCGCCGGTGACCAGGCGGGCTCCCTCGTCGATACCGAGTCGGATGTAGGCGCGTACCCGCTCCTGCTGGTCGGGGCGGACCATCGGGCCGATGAAGGTGTCGGGGTCGTCGGGGTCGCCCACCTTCAGTGACTCCACCAGTTCCTTCAGCGCGGTCACCACTTCCTCGTACCGGCTGCGCGGGGCCAGGATGCGCGTCTGGGCGATGCAGGACTCGCCGTTGTTGAGCAAGGAGCCGAACTTGAGGCCGGCGACCGCCTTCCGGAGGTCGGCGTCCGGCAGGATGACGGCGGCGGACTTGCCGCCCAGCTCCAGGCTGACCCGCTTGAGCTGTTCGCCCGCGAGGGAGGCGATGCGGCGGCCGGCCCGCGTCGAACCGGTGAAGGCGATCTTGTCGACCTCCTCGTGCGACACGAGGTACTCGCTGGTCTCCCGGTCGGCGGGCAGGACGCTGATCACCCCCCGGGGCAAGCCCGTCCGCTCCAGCAGTCCGGCCAGGAAGCCCATGCTCAGCGAGTTCTCCGGGGACACCTTGAGCACCACGGAGTTGCCGGCCAGCAGAGCGGGGATGATCTTCGAAGTGGCCGAGGAGAACGGCGAGTTCCACGGGATCACCGCGGCCACCACGCCGACCGCCTCCCGGCGCACCACGCTGCGCACCGGGGATGCCGGGTCGGAGGGCACCGGAGTCTCCTCCCAGGCGAACTCCTCCGCCGCCTTCAGGTAGGCGTTGGCCTGCCGGGTCAGGCCGGGCTGCCCGGCCCGGGTGAACCATCTCGCCGAACCGTTCTCCAGCGAGATCAGGCGGGCGATCTCCTCCGCGTTCTCTTCCCGCAGGGTGTTGAAGCGGCGCAGGACCGCGATGCGCTCCGCCGGCGGGGTCAGTCGCCACGTCCCCTCCTCGAACGACGCACGGGCCGCGGCCACGGCGCGGTCGACGTCCGCCGGCCGCGCCTGGGCCGCCCGGCCGATCAGGGACCGGTCGTGCGGTGAGGCGATGTCCAGCAGCTCCGGGGCGCTCGGCGCCAGCCAGGACCCGCCGATGAAAAGCCGGTCGTACGTGATCATGTGCTGTCCCTCTTTCGGTTCCGGGTCCCTCGACAGCCACTAAGTGTCACATTAATGTAGCACTTGAGCGTTCCAGGGGGTCACGCGAGACCCGGACCCGCCAAACGCCGACACATCTGGATCCCAGTCGAATTACTCAAGCCCGCGAGGTCGCCGGACCGCGGGACGAGGCGGGTGACCGATGCGTCCGCCGTGCGCCGCGGACGAGACTGCACATCCGTCGGCGGGCCGGCCGGGAGGAGGGCGCTTCCTCCCGGCCGGCTTCCGGCGGGCGAACTCACGTCACCTGTTTGACAGGTGACGGACTGTATGTGAAGGTCGTCGCACCGAAAGCCCTGGCGATCCCGTGCCACCGATGTGAGTGAGCGGCTTCCCCGGCACGGGCGGACCACCGGAGACGCACGACGGAGGATTCCAGATGATCGACAGACGTACGTTCGGCAAGGCCGTCGGCGTGGGCACCGGCGCGGCCGCCATGTCCCTCCCCGTCCTCCAGACCGAGGCGTCCGCCGCGACCGCCTCGCGCCTGCCGGGCAGCGCGGCCACGCCCACCGTGCCCGCGCTCTCCCCCGGCACCCACACCGGCTTCCGGACGGTCAGGCAGATCAAGGCGGGCGTACTCGACACCGGGTACGCCGAGGCGGGCCCCGCCCACGGTCCGGTGGTCATCCTGCTGCACGGCTGGCCCTACGACATCCACAGCTACGTCGACGTCGCCCCGCTCCTCGCCGGCCTGGGCTACCGGGTCATCGTTCCCTACCTGCGCGGCCACGGGAGCACACGTTTCCTGTCCCGCCACACCCCCCGCACCGCCGAGCAGTCCGCGATCGCCCTCGACATCATCGCCCTGATGGACGCCCTGAAGATCCGCAAGGCCCTTCTGGCGGGCTTCGACTGGGGCTCGCGCACCGCCGACATCATCGCCGCACTCTGGCCCGAACGCGTCAAGGCCCTGGTCTCCACCACCGGTTACGTGATCACCAATCTGAAGGCACAGCTCACGCCCGCGGCCCCGGCCGTCGAGCACAACTGGTGGTACCAGTGGTACTTCGCCACCGACCGCGGCAAGCAGGCCCTGGAGAACCCCGAGGAGCGCCTCGCCCTGTGCCGCTACGTGTGGACCCTCGTCTCCCCCGGCTGGAACTTCGACGACGCCACCTTCGAGCGCACCGCCCAGGCCTTCCTCAACCCGGACTACGCGGCCATCGTCCTGTACAACTACCGTTGGCGCATCGGCCTCTTCAAGGGCGACCCCCGCTACGACCGTTACGAGAGGCTGCTCGCCGACCAGCCTCCCATCCACGTTCCCACCATCACCCTCGACCCGGCTCTCGATCCCTTCACCCCGGCGGGCGACGGCACCGGCTACCGTGACCACTTCACCGGCAGGTACGAGCACCGCACCATCGCGGACATCGGCCACAACCTGCCGCAGGAGGCGCCCACGGTCTTCGCCCAGGCCGTCGTCGACGCCGACCACCTCTGAGCCGCGGGCGCGGCACACGCCACCCCGGGGCTCGACGTCCCAGCCGCCGTGCCCGCGCCCCACGGCCGACCGCGCCCACGCCCACACCACCGAGGTGGCCGCCTCCGCCCGGCACGACGAAGCCCGGAAGGCGATCCCACCGGTAACCGGCCCCCGCCGCTCCGGCGGTCGCCGACGGTCTCCGTCCACCCCTACCGGTGGCGATCAGAGGCATCGGACGAGGCGGGGTGAAGGGCCTAGACGGGCCGCGTGCCGCGCTGCGGGGCCCCGCCGGGACCGCCGCTGCGGCATCGCCGACGAGGCGAGAACCCCGCGGCATCCGCGTATCCGACCGACGAAGGGACGACATGGCCGCCCACTTCGGCCCGCGTGCACTGGGAGACTTCCTCAGGGCCCGTCGGGCACAGCTGACGCCACGGGAATGCGGCCTGCCCGGGACGGATGCCGCGCGCCGGGTCGTGGGGCTGCGCCGCGAGGAGGTCGCCCGGCTCGCCTCGATCAGCGTCGACTACTACACCCGCCTCGAACAGGGCCGCGTGCGGGCCTCGGCCGCCGTGCTCGCCACCCTGGCAGGTGCCCTGCGCCTCGACGACGACCAGCAGCACTACCTCTACGAGCTGGCCGGCCGCGGCGACGACCGACCGCGCCGCCGGACCGCCCAACGTCCGCGTCCCGCCATGCGCCGCCTGCTCGACCAGCTCGTCCACACCCCCGCGCTCGTGCTCGGCAAGCGCCTGGACATCCTCGCCTGGAACCCGGCCGCCGTCGCGCTCTACACCGACTTCGGTGCCGTGGCGGCCGACCGGCGCAACTACGTCCGCCTGCTGTTCACCGCCTCCCGGATCCGGGAGATGCACCCGGAGTGGAGACACGACGCCCGTGACGCCGTCGCCGCCCTGCGCATGGAGGCCGCGGCCGGCCCGGACGACCCCGCACTCACCCGCCTCGTGGGGGAACTGTCCTCCCAGGACCCGGACTTCCGCACCTGGTGGGCCGAACACCACGTCACCAACGCCGGCTCCGGCACCAAGCGCTACCACCACCCCGTGGTCGGCGACCTCACCCTCGACTGCGACACGTGGGCCGACCCCGAAGGCTCCGGACAGCGCCTGATGGTGCTGACCGCCGAACCGGGCACCCCCTCCCACGACGCCCTGCGCATCCTCACCTCCTGGGCGGCCGCGGAGCCCGGTACGCACCGGACGGAGCCCTGACCCGATGACCGCCCGGACACCCGAGCCGGGCACATCCGCCGCCGCCCCAGGACCACGCCCTCGTCCCGACCGCCGGCACCTCACTTCGGTGGCTGCACACCCCACGCCGTGATCAGCGGGCGGCACACTCACGGGGCGGTCTGTCCGCAGGGAGCCCCGTGCGGGCCGTGGTCACATGCCGGAGGCCACGGCGGGAAACCGCGCTCTCACATGCGCCGGCGGGAGGCACCCGCCGGAGGGCGAACATGTCCGGTGAACGGTCAGGCGTCCACACTTGTCTGCACGACGGCCCTCGGCGTGGGTAGCATGCGCGACATCATCCACATCGAGGGAGTGAACGGTTGTGACCAGCCAATCAGCCGCGACGCTCCGATCGCGGTACATGGAACAAGCCGCGTCGGACTTGGCGGAGAACCGTCGGCGACAGCAGGAGCTGGAGGAGGCGATCAGGGTGCTCAAGCAGGAGGAGGCCCTCCTGGCGGACATCCTGAGCCTCGCCGAGCGGTACGAAGGCTTCGCGGACCCGTCGCGCCTGCCCGAGCAGTTGCAGGACGAACCCGTCGCCGGGAAGACGAAGGCGGCTTCCGGATCCGTCTCCCGGCGTGCGGCACCAGCCGCGTCCGCCGCGAAGGGCGGGACGGCGAAGGGCGGCGCGAAGGGGAAGTCGCGTCGGCCCCTGCTCGGCGACCTGCTGACGGATCTGCTCGCCCGGCACGACGAGCCGCGCCTGGCGAAGGAGCTGCGGGACGAGCTGCTGGAGAGGTTCCCGGACCGCGACCCCACACCGCAGGTGGTGCGGAACACCCTCGAGGCGCTGGTCGCCAAGGGGCGCATCCGGCGGCACAAGCAGCAGCGCTCCGTCATGTACACCCTCGCGGAGGCGTCGCCGGACACGACGGGTGACGCGGGCTGACACCTGTCCCGCTCGTCCCCGTGGGTGCCGGCCCCGGACGCGGTCACCGGTACGTGTGACCGGCGGTGCGCGGTGCGGCCGGGAAGCGGGCCCCGTGCCGGGGAAGAGCACGGGACCCGCGGTCGAGGGAATCGGACGACGCGCAGGGCCGAAAGCCCGGAAGGCGACCGCCACGGACACGTGTGTTCCCGGCCGCCGCCCGATCCCGCCGGATCACCGTGCCGTCTCCGGGTGGGCCGTGGCGGTGAGGTGGGTGGTGAAGAAGTCGGTGAGTTTGTCGACGGCGGGGTCGACGTATTGCCTCCTGTCGTAGAGGTCGACGTGGCTGGCACCCTTGATGCGGTGCAGTTCCCTGGGGCCGGTGGCACGCTGGTGCGCTTCGACGGCCATCCAGGCGGTGACGGCGCGTTCGCCGATGATCTGGAGCATCGGGCGGGGAGCGATGAGGGGGACGGCGAAGAAGGCGTCGTACGAGGCGAGACTGTCGATGCTCTGCCAGGCGAGGAACTTCGCGGAACGCTCGTGTGCGCCGCGCGGGGTGCAGTAGTACTCGTAGCCCTCGGCGCCGTGTTCGCCACCGAGCGCGCCCGCCTCCTCGGCCGTCCGCGGGAACATGGTCATCACCCCGGGATCCAGGCCGCGAGCGGCGGCGGTGCGGGCCCGGGCGGCGGCGTCCAGCAGCCTCCGGAACACGGCGGGGTCCTGGGTGCCGTCGGCGCCGAGGCGGAACTGGCGGGAGGGGTCGGCCGTGCACACGGTGGCCACGGCCCTGACCCGCGGGTCGCCGCCGGTGGCGGCCAGTGAGTAACCGCCGGAGGCGCAGATGCCGAGCAGACCGATCCGACCGGGATCGACCTCCTCCCGGGTGGTCAGGTAGGAGACGGCGGCCTTGAAATCCTCCACGCGCTGCGCGGGGTCCTCCAGACCACGCGGCAGACCGCCGGAGGCGCCCTGGTGGGCGGCGTCGAAGGCGAGGCTTACGAAACCGCGTTCGGCCATCCGCCGCGCGTAGGTGCCGGCCGTCTGCTCCTTCACCCCCGTCCCCGGATGACCGACCACCAGTGCCGGGCGGAGAGCCGGTGCCGGGGCGTCGGGAGTGTGGAGGTGGGCGGCGATCTCGATGCCGGCGCTGTCGAAGGTCACGGTGGTCCGGGCCATGGGGGCACTCCTGCCAAGACGGGTCGAACGGGGTGGCTGACGCACCGGACGGCCGGTCCTGTAGGCCGTGTCCCGCCGGGCACACCACCACACTCCGCCGGGTCGCGCGGCGGCGGAAGGGGCAGGTTCCTGCCTGGGAAGGAACCTTCCCCCCTTTCGTTCCGTCGGGCGTGCCCGGCGCGGGAGTTCGCGGGCGCGGGGACATCACGGCCCGTGCACTCCAAAAGACCGGGCGGGGGCTCCCCCGGGCCCGGTGCCGCGGCCCGGCGCGCCGTCCGGACCGCGCGCTCCCGGGTGAACGTTCTCCGCAACTGCCGCCTGGGCACGTCCTTTAGACTGCCGTGATCGCATGGGTCGCACGGAACCGGGGCCAGGCACCACCACACCAACAGGGGATACCGGGCATCCAGACGTCGGCCGTTGGAGGCAGCCCGATGAAAGACCTGGATTCGACCGTCCACCCGGCCTCGACAGGTCTGGTCGGACGCGACGCGGAACTCTCGTTCATCGAGTCCTTCTTCGGCAACCACGAGGTCCACGGCGCGGCTCTGCTGCTGTCGGGCGAGGCCGGAGTGGGCAAGAGCGCGCTGCTCGACGCGGTGGCGAAGGGCGCCGCGCACAACGGCGTCCGGGTCCTGCGCGCGGCCGGCGTGCAGTTCGAGGCGGACATCGGCTACGCGGGTCTCAACCAGCTCCTCGTCCCCCTCTTCGACGAGTTCGACGCCTTGGACAACCCGCACCGCGACGCCCTGCGGGTCGCGGTGGGCATCGGCGGCGGGCCGGCTCCCGACCGTCTGCTGACCTCCACCGCGGTACTGCTGTTGCTGCGTCGGATATCCGTCGAACAGCCGGTCCTGCTCGTCGTCGACGACCTGCCGTGGCTGGACCGGGCGACCAACGCCGTGCTCGGTTTCGTGGCCCGGCGGCTGGTCGGCAGCCGTATCGGCTTCCTGGCGGCCTTCCGGGAGGGCTCCGAGAGCTTCTTCGAGTCGAGCGGCCTGACCGAGTACCGGCTCAAGCCGCTGGACGACGCGTCGTCGGCGGAGTTGCTGGACCTGGCCCACCCCGACGTCTCACCCGCGGTACGACGCCGTATCCGCGCCGAGGCACGCGGCAACCCGCTGGCGCTGGTGGAGTTGCCGGTGGCGCTCTCCAGCGAGCAGCGCGCGACCCTGGCGGCGGTACCCACCGTGCTGCCCCTGACGGAGCGCCTGCAGGGCTTGTTCGCCTCGCGCGTGGCCGAGCTGCCCGACAGCAGCCGGGAACTCCTTCTGATCGCCGCCCTCGACGGCACCGGCGACCTGGCCTCGGTCACGGCGGCGGCGGCCGGCCGGGCCACCATCGACGACCTCGCTCCCGCCGAACGCGCCCGGCTGGTGACGATCTCCGCGGACAACCGGCGGCTGGCCTTCCGGCACCCGCTGATCGGCTCCGCGGTGGTGGAGCCGGCGACCGCCGCGGAGCGCAGACGGGCCCACCAAGCGCTCGCCGGCGTCCTCGGCGGCGAGTTGGAGCGCCGCGCCTGGCACCTCGGTGAGGCTGCCGTGGGTCCGGACGAGACCGTCGCGGCCCTCCTGGAGGAGGCCGCGCGGCGTCGGCTGCGGCGCGGGGACGCGCTCGGCGCGGTGACGGCGCTGACCCGGGCCGCCGGGCTCAGCCCGGCCGCGGCCGACGAGAGCCGGCGGCTGGCCGAGGCGGCCTACGTCGGCGTGGACTCCGGCGGTGAACTGGAGGACGCCTCGCGGCTCCTCGCCGGGGCCCGGCTCGTCCATCCCGGCACGGAGCGGCACTCCCTGCACGCGGCGGCGGCGTCCGCGTTCCTGCTGATCAACAGGGACGGTGACATCCAGACCGCGTACCGGCTGCTGGTCGGGGCGATCGAAGCAGGAGAGCACGGCTACGACGCCTCCGACGCCGCTCTCGTCGAGGCCCTGCACCTTCTGGTGCTGCTGTGCTGGTACGGCGGCGCCCCCGAGCTGTGGCAGCCGCTGTTCGCGTTCCTGGACCGGCTGACACCCGAACCTCCCGAGCTGCTGTGGGTCATCGCCCGGACCTTCGCCGACCCGGCGCGCACCGGTCCGTCGGCGCTGCCCCGCCTGACGAAGCTGATCTCCTCCGTGGGTGAGGACCCCACCCGCGTGGTACGCGTCGGCACCGCCTCGGTGTTCCCCGATCTGCTCGGGGAGTTCCGGGGCGCGACGCGCCGGCTGATCGAGCAGGGCCGCGCCGGGGCCGCGCCCGTCCGCCGGCACCTGGGGGCGCTGATGCACCTGGGCCTGGACTACTACCACCTGGGCCGCTGGGACGACGCGGCGGAACTGGCCGCCGAGGGGCTCCTGCTGTGTGCCAACCACGACTACCGCTTCTTCGCCTGGTACTTCCAGTACGTGCGGGCGGCCGTGGCCGCGGCGCGGGGCGACGCGGAGACCGCTGCCGCGCTGACCGAGGAGATCGTCCGGTGGGCAACGCCCCGCGGAGCCCACGGCGCGCGGTTCTTCGCCTGCCACGCGAGAACGCTGGCCGCGCTCGGCGCCGGCGACTTCGAGACCGCCTACCGGCACGCCCGCACGCTCAGCCCGCCCGGAACCGTGGCCCCCTACGTACCGATCGCCATGTGGGGCACGATGGACCTGGTCGAGGCGGCCCTGCGAACCGGCCGGGAGGAGGAGGCCGCGGCCCACTCGGCGGCGATGCGCGCGTCGGCGATGGCCGAGCTGTCGCCCCGGCTGAAGCTGCTGGTCCTGGCCTGCGAGGCACTGACCACGCCCGGCGAGGCATCCGTCGCCCTGTTCGACCGGGCCCTGTCGCTGCCCGGAGCGGAACGCTGGCCCTTCGACGCCGCGCGCGTGCGCCTCTTCCACGGTGAACGCCTCAGACGCCTGCGTGCCACGACAGAGGCCAGGGAGCAGCTGACCTTGGCGCTGGAGGTCTTCCAGCGGCTGGGCGCCGCGCCCTGGACGGCGCGTACGACGGCCGAGCTGCGCGCGAGCGGCCTGTCCACGCCGACCGCCGCGGGGCCGGGAAGCGTGACGCTGACCGCTCAGGAACTGCAGATCGCCCGGCTGGCGGCGACGGGGCTGACCAACAAGCAGATCGCCGAGCGGCTCTTCCTGTCCCATCGCACCATCGGTACGCACCTGTACCAGATCTATCCGAAACTGGGCATCGCTTCGCGTACCGCGCTCAGGGAGGCACTGTCCGGGCTCGGCCTCGACCGGGACGGCTGAGCCGGCCGGCACGGGCCGGCCACCGGCCCCGTCCGCTCAGTCATTTGACGTATGCGGGGCCGCGGAGCCCCGCGCACAGTGGACGCGGGAACGGCCCTGGCGGGGCCTTTCCCTCCGGCGGCCGTGCGTGAGGGCGTCGGGGCCACTGAGAGGGGAGCCGGATGCGCGGTGCCTCGGACAGCCATCCGGACATGCACTGGCCCTCGGGCTTCTCGCCCGACCAGGCCCACGGTTACTGCCAGGCACAGGCCGTCGTGCACGCCTCGCCCGGCACGGTGTTCGCCCTGCTCACCGATGTGGCGCGGTGGCCGCAGTGGGTGCCGGGCATCACCGAGGTGCGGGCCGCGCCGATCACGAGGGCCTTCGAAGTACTGTTCCTCGGGCAGCGTTTCGAGATTTTCATGGGAGAGCACATCCCGCCCCGCCGGCTCGGCTGGTCGGGTGTCGGCACCGGTGTGCAGTCGTACCAGGCCTGGCTGTTCACCGCGGTCGCGGGCGGCACCCACGTGGTGACCGCGACCGTCGCCCGCGGTCCCGCCGCCCGGTCCCTGGACGCCTCGTGTCCCCTGTGGGCCCGGCACCTGACGACCCTGTGGATCGCGCAGCTCGGGCGGCTCTCCGAGAGCGCCCCGTGAGAGGGGTGCGCGCGGCCGGTGCGGTGCGGTGCGGGACGGCCGCCCGGCCGGAGCCGCCATGAGGCGTATTCGCCTCTTTGGCGTGGCAGTTGATTGCAATTCCTACTCGCTACAGAGACAGAAGACCTCTTATCCAGCACAGTCGGTCCGCTAGACTCGGTGCGGTGAGAGCCGACGCAGCACGCAACCTGGAAGCCGTCCTGACCACCGGAGCGCGCATGCTCGCCGCCGACCCCGGTGCGAGCATCGCGAGCATCGCGGCCGAGGCGGGCGTGGACCGGCGCACCGTCTACCGGCGCTTCGCCGGCCGTGAGGAACTCCTCGCCGCCATCTACGCCTGCCGGCTCTCGGCCATCGAAGAGGCCATCGAGGACGCCCGGCTGCGCGAGGCACCCGTCGCCGTCGCCCTGCACCGCTACGTCGAGAACATCATCACCGTCAACCGGACCTGGCCCGTCGACCTGGCCCGCATGCTCGCCGACGAGGCCGTCCGCGCGCGCCGTGACGCGTCCGTCCGCGAGGTCGACGCCTTCCTCGAACGCGCGATCGACGAGGGCTTGTTGCGCCCCGGCCTCCCGCGGGGGTGGGCGAGCGCGTTGCTGCCCCAGCTCATGCACCTGGTGTCCCGGCAACTGCCCGAGCTGAGTCCCGGGCAGGCGGCGGACGTGGTCGTCGACACCCTGCTCAACGGCCTCGGTGCCACCTGATACTCCGGCGAGGCCCCGACCAGGCCGAGCACTGTCGCGGCAGCCGGCGTCCGACGGTCAAGTTACTTATGTACGGCGAGCACCGAAGAGCAAGAGTAGGTCGTGTCAGCTTCCGCCTCAGGGAAGGATCCCTCCGTCATGAGCGGCTACCAGCCAGGTGTGGACGCCGGCCGAACGGCACCGCGCGGTCGTCCTGAGCTGACCTTGGACATCGAGCGCGTGCTGGACCTCTCGGCACGGCAGACGATCCGGGCCGCGTTCCGGTACGACCCCGAACTGCCCTTGACCGTGTGCGTGGAGTTCCTCATCGAGGGCGGCGGCTCGCGTGTCGTGTGGCGGATCGGGCGGGATCTGCTGCACCAGGGGCTGTACTCGGCGAGCGGCGCCGGCGACGTCCGGATGTGGCCCTCGCACCCGGAGGAACGGGACACCGCATGGCTCCAACTGGCCTCCGGTGACATGGCCGCGCTGTTCGAACTGCCCATACCACCGCTCGCGGAGTGGCTGGAGCACACCTACGCACTCGTTCCCGCCGGTGGCGAGTTCGCCGCGGTGGACTGGGACGCCACGACCGAGGAGCTGCTCCGCGGGCCCGGGAAGGAGTCCGACTGACCCCGCGGCGCCGCTTCGGCGGGGTTCGCACACGGCTCCGCCGCGCCCGCACCGTCCGCCCTCCCTCGCCGCATGTCCGGCCGTGGCGGTCCCCGCCGCTCAGGAAGCCGTGCGGCGGCCCCGTGGGGTGAACGCGTACAGGTCGAGGATCTCCGGCCGGGGGGCGATGCCGGGGCCGCCCGCCCGTATCCAGGCGGCGATGTCCTCCGTCGCGGCCGGGTCGTTGACCAGCCCCAGCCACACCGGCCGGGCTCCGGCCGCCCGCCCGGCGGCGGAGGGCTGCACGACGACCACGTTGGCCTGGTCGCACACGTCGAGGCAGGCGGAGATGCGTACGGGCGCCTCGGCACGCAGGCGCGCGGCCTGTGCGGCGTGGTCGACACCGGTCACCTTCGGACTGCCGCAGCAGCAGTCCCGGCACACGACGACCCGGCACGGCGCGCCACCGGCCGGTCGCGCGGCCACCTCCGCGCCGGACACTTCCCCGTCCCTTGTCCCGGACACGCCCCACACCCCTGTCTCCGGGGAGATCCGCCCCGGGGTCCTTCGAGGAGGCGACGACGTGAGTCTCCTGGCTCTCGGGTCACGGTTCGTCCCGGCCTTCCCACCCGTCGGGGGCAGTGGCCGTACGGGACTCACTCACCGATCACAGTGGCGGGACCGCGCCGGATTCACACCGGCTTCCTCGTTCCGCCGTCGCCCTGTCGCCGGTCATCATGCCACCCTGCGAGGGGATCCGCCGACCCCGCCGGAACCGGGCCCGCCCCGCCGGATGCCAGCCGGTTCGGGTGGTGCGGTGCTCCCCCGCACTCCACTGCCGCCGGGCGCGGGCAACAGCGACCGCGCCCAGGAGCCCTTCACTTGGGAGGGGACGCCGGCCTTCCCCGCAGCCGCGGCGCTCGGCCGGACCCGCGCCCGTGGAGGGCGGCACCGTGTCACCGAGGCAGCGCGGCCTGCGGGCCGCGGTCGGTCAGGAGTGGGGCGCGGGGAGCGCGTCGGCCAGTTCCGCCAGGCTCTCCACCCGCCAGTCGAAGGTGTCGCCGTCGGCGGGCGGGTCCCCCACCGGACGGCGCACGTAGGCGGTCCGCATGCCCACCGCCTGGGCCCCGCGCAGGTCCCAGGCGTGGGCGGCGACCATCAGCACCTGTTCGGGCGGGCAGCCCGCCGCGTCGAGCGCGAGCCGGTACACGTCCGGCGCGGGCTTGTAGGCGCGGGCGTCCTCGGCGGACAGGACCTGGTGCCAGCGCAGTCCGGCGTGGGCGTTGAGACGCAGCAACGCCGTCCGGGCGGCGTTGCTCAGTCCGAGGACGGGGCGGCGTCCGGCGCAGCGCGCCAGACCGGCGGGCGCGTCCTCCCACGGGCTCAGGCGACGGCCGGCCGTCGCCAGTCGTGCCACGGCCGCCGGGTCGCCGATCCCGGCGAGAGCGGCCACCCGCTCGGCCGCCTCCCGGTCGATCACCTCGGAGTTGGCATAGGGGCGCCGCTGCTCGGTGACGCGACGCTGTTCGTGTTCGACGTGCCGCTGCCACTCGGTCAGCAGGCGTCCGGCGAGGGCGTCGTCGGCCGCGGGCACCGCCTCACGCAGCGCGGCCCGCAGTCCGCCGGGCTCGTCGACCATCGTGCCGAGCACGTCGAAGACGACGACCTCGATGCCGCTCGCCCCGGCCATCGCGTCCTCCCCTCACCGGCGTTCGGGTACCGGCCCCGAAACGGTTGCCTGTACGGGCGGGTGGCCGATCGCGTGGGGAGGTCCGTCGCACCGTCCGTTCCCGGCTCGATCGCCGTCACCCGGGACAGCGTGGCCCGGGGGCAGGGCCCGGCACCCCTTCTGCGCCGACGGTGGGCGTGTCGAGCCCGCCCGGAGCGGGCACCGCACTCGACACGGCGGAACGATGACGTCCGATTGTGAACCTTCTCTAACCATACCGATGGGTGTAGTGTCGGGGCGTGACTGTCAAGGACGAGACGATCACCGGCCGCAGCCGCAGGTCGCGTGGGGGGCGGCACCTGACCCCGGCCGGAGTGAAGATCCTCGAGACCGCGTCCCGGCTCTTCTACGAGCAGGGCATCCGCGCCGTCGGCGTGGAGGCGATCGCCGAGGCGGCGGAGGTCACCAAGAAGACCCTCTACGACCGCTTCGGCTCGAAGGACGATCTGATCGTCGCCTATCTGCGGGCCCGTGACGGTCTGTGGCGTTCGACTCTGGTGAAGCACGTGAACAGCCACGACGGTCCGCCCGGCGAGAAGATCCTGGCCACGTTCGGCGCGCTGCGCGACTGGATGCGCGAGCGCAGTCAGCTCAGGGGCTGTGCGTTCATCAACGCCGCCGTGGAACTGCCCGAGAACCACCCGGGCCGCGAGGTGGCCCGCGATCAGAAGGCGTGGCTCCTCGCGTACCTGGAGGACCTGGCGACCGAGGCCGACGTCGAGGACCCTGCGGCACTGGCCGCACAGGTCCTGATCCTGCACGAGGGCGCGTGCGTCACCCAGTCCATGCGGTCGGTGGAACAGGCGATCGACCGCGCCGAACAGGTGGCCGCCGTCCTGCTGGAGCGATCGCTCACCCGGTGACGCCCCCTGGCGGGCGGTGACGGCTCGGCCCGCCCGGACCGGGTGCTCCCGGCCCGGTGAAACGGCAGGACCGGCTCCTCTTCGCCGCTGGTCGTTCCGGTCGCGTCCCGGGGCGGGCTCAGGCGACCAGCGACGAGAAGGAGCGCGTGGACGGCGCCGGGCGGGGGCCGTCCACCGCGCACGGCACCGTGCGCTCCGGCTCCCCGTCCAGTCTCCGCGACAGGTCGGCGGCGTAGGCGCGCAGCAGGCCGGGCAGGTGGTAGTGGCGCTCGTCGCGGTGCCGGATGAGGTGCGCGCCGGCGAGGCCGCGCAGCACGCGCATGGCCTCGTCCTTGCTGACGCCCGCCGTCGCCGCGGTGTCCGCCGCGTCGAACCGGCCGGCGGGGAGACGGCCGAGCAGCCGGAACACCCGCGCACTCGACTCGTCCAGCGCCCGGTACGAGGCGTCGAACGCGTCCCGCAGTGTCATGTCACCGGCGGCCAGGTTCAACCGGGCACGCTCGGACTCCAGTTCGGCGGCGAGGGCGCGGGCGCTCGCGTCCTGCCGGCTGACGACGTGTTCGGTGGCCAGCGCGAGCGCCAGGGGCAGGTGCCCGCAACGCTCGGCCAGGACGTCCACCGCGTCGGGGGCCGCGTCGGCACGCACCTCGCCGATGGCCGACCGGATCAGCGAGGCGGACTCGGCCGGGCGCAACTCCGTCACGGGCAGGGAGACGGCGTCCACCCGGGACATGAGGCCGGGCAGGGCCGACCGGCTGGTCACCACCACGGCGCACCCCGGGGAGGCGGGGAGCAGGGGGAGCACCTGCCGGGCGTCCGCGGCGTTGTCCAGCACCAGCAGCATCGAGCGGCCGTGCAGGTAGGAACGGAAGGTGGCGGCTCGCTGGCTCAGACCCGCCGGTATGCGCTCGGCGGGCACGCCGACGGCCAGGAGCAGGTCTCCGAGGACGTCGACGGGAGCGGCCGCGGTACCGGACCCGATGCCCTGGAGGTCGGCGAAGAGCTGTCCGTCCGCGAAGTGGCCGTCGCTGACCGCCTGGTGTGCCCAGTGGACCGCCAGCGTGCTCTTGCCCACGCCCGGCGGGCCGTGGACCACCGCGACGGGTACCGCGAGGGACCGTTCGTGGCCCCGACGCAGTTCGTCCAGCCGGTCCATGAGGTCCCGGCGGCCCACGAAGATCCGCTTGGCCACCGGGAGCTGGGCGGGCCGGACCCAGCCCTGCCGCTGGCGGGCGGCCGCTTCGAGGGCCGACGCGATGGTGGTGAACGTGTCGCCCGTGCCGAGCGCCCGGTCGCAGGCCTCGGCGAAACCCACCGAGGGCGGGCGTTTGCCGGTCTCGATCCGGCTGAGGTGGCCTCGGTGGAAGTGCACCCGCTCGGCCAGTTGGGCGAGTGACAGCCCGCGCCGCGTGCGGTGGCACCGGAGCAACTGCCCGAACGCCATGGGAGCGACGGCACCCGGAGCGCGGTCGGGTCCGTCGTGGGAGGAGTGGACGGCTGTCAAGCCCTGTGCTGGTTGCCGTAACACGGTCAAGCCCCCAGAAGAATTCACTCGGATCGTCTACGTGGCCTCGCGGAGGCGGGCCGGTGCGGGTGGCTCGGCACCGGCCGCCCGGCGGGCGTGGGCGCCGCGGCGGGCCGCTCCGCCTGTCGCCGCCGCCCGCGCTGCCGGGCGGCGGTACCGCTCACGGGGTGGCGAGGAGGTCGTCGAACGAAGGGAAGCGGGCGGCGATGCCGTCCGGGAGGAGGAAGGACTCGCCGCCGGTGCGGTCGGCGAGGAAGCGGATCGCGGTGTAGTGCGGGCGGGTCCCGGCGTCGAACCAGTGGGCGGTGCGGGCGGGTACGGACAACAGGTCCCCGGCGGTGCACAGCACCGCGTGCACCAGACCCGCGACGTGGAGGTAGAAGCAGCCGGCGCCCGCCACGACGAAGCGCACCAGGTCCTCGTCGTGGCGGTGCTCCGCGCGCGGTGTCACGTCCGGGGCCGCGTCCGCCGAGGACGCGGTCATGCGTGCGACGTCGACGGCCCAGCGGCCGCCTTCCGCCCTGATGTGGGCGATGTGGTGCCGGTAGGCGTGCAGGATGGCGGCGTCCGCGGCGTCGGCCGGCACCCGGCGGGCGGCGTGCCAGCGGGCGAGGCGGACGCCGATCCCGAGCAGTCGGGCGCGGATGACGTCGGCGTCGTCGGTGCGCAGGCGCACGGTCTCCGGGTGGTCCTCCGGCATGATCTGCAACAGCGTCATGACGTGCCCCTCCGGGCGGGCCCGGGGGTGCCGCCGAGTGCCGCGACCCGCTCCAGCCGCTCGCGGGCCTCGGCGACGTCCCGGCCCCAGACGATTACGCCGCCCCGCTCGACGAGCAGCGCCGGCGGAGCGTCGGCGCGGGGCACGTCGAGCACGCCCATCACGTCGTCGGCCGTGTGTGCGGCGCTGGACCGGTGCGGGAGGACGGGCGGCACGGCCGGCGTGGCGCGGTCCCCGCGGAGCACGTCGTCACCGGGGACCATGCGGCCGGCACGCTCCCGGTCAGGGCCCCTGGCCGGGCCGCCCGGGGCCGTGGCGCACGGTGCCGGGGCGTGGATCACCGCCCCGCAGCCGGGCAGTCGCCGGTAGACCGCGAGGTGCACCGGTGTCCCGGCGGATGGCCATGCCGTCTCCCCGAGCAGCGGCAGTCCCCGGAAGGGGTCGACGAGAACCGTGTCGTGACGGGACGTCGTCTCCGTGCAGGCCCGGTCCGTCGTGATCAGGACCGCCTCGTCCGAGGCCACCGAGACGCTGCCGGACGTCCCCGGCAGCCGGCCGTCGCGGCTCAGTGACCGGACGGCCGCCGCGAGCAGGTCGCGTAGCGCCTCGACGTCCGTGCCGGTGCGGACCGGCCTCACGACCCGGCTCCCCGCCCGGGGGGCGGGGAGCTTCTCGCGTGCCCGGCGTCCCACGGGTGTTGCCGTAGCCCTTCGGCGCGTGCGGCGGGAGCACGGCGGGCACCGTCAACTGATGCGTCGGACGGACGGAGCGACACGCGGACATCTCCTTAGGGGGAGGGAGAGTCAACAAGGTATACCTACCGGTATAGATACATGCTAGGGAGCGGTTTTTCGGCATGTCAACGGCCGGGAGGCGAAAGGGACGCGTTCAAGCCATCCGGCCACCGAGCACCGGCACGGGAGAGGGCTCCTTGCGCCGTCGCCGTGCCCGGGCCGAGGACGGCTCGGCGGCCACTGTCGCCGCCGTTGCCTCACAGGTGACAACAGTGCACCCCTTGAACGGCTGCGCCGGAGGTGTCGATAGTGAAGGCACTTCCCCAGCAGGGCGCTGTTCCCCGCGAAGGACGCGGCCCGGTGCCGCCGTTCCCGCCACCGCGGTTCCCCACCACGGGGCCCGCCGGCCGCACGCCGGCGCGGCGCGAGCCGGGGGTTCCCGTAGCAGCAGCGCGCCACCACGCCGAAGGAGATCCGTGATGGGTGTACACGTCGACCAGGCCGAACTGGTGGTTTCGCCGCGCGAGTTCTTCCAGCTCGCGCGGACGGACCGCATCAGCTCGTCGATCGGACTCGGGCTCTCGGACCACTCGTACCTCCCGAAGGCGGACGACCCGCGCGCCGACTGGGTCGCGAGCGTCGCCGTGCCCGCGTTCAAGACACTGGCGCACATGGGCTTCCTCGCCCCGCGGTTCTGCACCATAGGTACGGGTGCCGGCCTGGACGTCCTGGCGGCCGTGGAGATCCTGCGCTCCCGGACCGTCGGTTTCACGGACCTCCACGAGGACGTGCTCGGCCACGCGCGGGACAACATCCGCCGCAATCTGCTGGACCAGGACGTCGAGTTGGTCGGGGGCGCCGGCGACCTCCTCGCCCCGGTGGCCGGAAGGCTGTCGGAGGTCGACGTGATCTACGAGAACCTCCCCAACATCCCGATGGGCGGCGTCGGTGACCTCGCCGACGGCCAGACCAGTTCGACCTTCATCACCGAGCGCAACGAGGAGATCCCCGGTTTCGCCGAGAAGAACCTCGTCACCCTGCACTACCTGGCGCTGCAACAGGCGCACGCGCTGCTGCGGGTCGGGGGACGCACGCTGTCCTCGATCGGCGCGCGCGTCCCGCTCTCCGAGATCCTCGCCCTCTCCGGGGCGGCCGGTTACAACGGCAGCATCCTGACCTACACCTGGAAGGTGCAGTCCGAGCCGCACGAGGTCGTCGGCGGGTACGCCCGTTGGGAGCGGGAGGGCCTGGGGCCGTTCCACTTCTACCCGGTGGGCGTGCTGCGCGAGGCCTTCGACGGTGTGTCGGCCGCGGCGGCCGGTGCGCGGGCGCTGCGGATGGAGCGGGAGCTGGCGCCCCACGAGATCTCCGCCCGGGACGCCCTGGCGCTCGTCGAGAAGGGCGAGAGGGTCGGGCACACGGTGGCGGTCCTCGACTCGGTCAAGATCCCCGACTCCGCCCTCTGACGCCGGTCCGCGGGCCGGGACGCCGGGTCGCTCCCCGGTCCGCCCCGGACCCGCGTCCGGTCCCGTTCCGCAGTACCCCGGTTAAGGAGCCGGCATGAACATGCATGCGTTCGTTGGCACGACCCCCCTCGTCGAACTGCAGACCTTCGACGTGCCGGCCGATGTTCGGATCTTCGCCAAGGTCGAGTACATGAATCCCGGGGGGAGCATCAAGGACCGGATCGTCCGGTACATCCTGGACGACGCGGAGCGGCGCGGCCTGCTCCGGCCGGGCGCGACGATCGTCGAGAACACCTCCGGCAACACGGGGGCGGCCATCGCGATGATCGCGGCCGCGCGCGGCTACCGGGCGGTCCTGACGATGCCGGACAAGGTGAGCAAGGAGAAGCAGGACACCCTGCGCGCGATGGGGGCCGAGGTCCACGTCTGCCCGACCTCGGCGCCGCCCGACTCGCCGAAGCACTACGTGGCGTACGCCAGGCGCATCCACGCCGAGACGCCGGGCTCCTTCATGCTCGACCAGTACGACAACCCGCTCAACGCGGAGGCGCACTACCGGTCGACCGGCCCGGAGATCTGGGAGGCGCTCGGGCCGTCGGTGACGGCGTTCGTCGCGTCCGGCAGCACCGGTGGCACCATCTCCGGGACCTCACGGTTCCTCAAGCGGCACAACCCGTCCGTGACCTCCGTCCTGCTGGACCCGGTCGGCTCCGTCTACCACCGGTACTTCCACGAAGGGGTCGTCGATCACGGGCAGATCGCGCCGTACTTCGTGGAGGGGGCGGGCGAGGACCACCTGGCGAAGTGCATGGACTTCTCGGTCGTCGACGACGTCCTGCGGTTCACCGACGCCGACGCCTTCGCCACCTGCCACCACCTGGCGCGGCGCGAGGGGCTCCTGTGCGGCGGCACCTCCGGGGCGAACGTGTGGGGCGCCGTGCAGGTGGCCCGCTCGCTCACGGGGCCGGCCACGGTCGTCACCGTCCTGCCGGACAGCGGCACGAGGTACATCTCGAAGATCTACAACCCGGACTGGCTGGCGCAGAACGGTTTCGGCGGCGGTGCGGTCCGCACACGGGAACGGGCACGCTGATGGGCAGCACACAGAAGAACGTCGCCGCCGCGCTGACGGCCGCGCTGCTGTGGGCGTTCGCCTTCGTCGCCCCGGCCGCCGTCCGGCCCGCGAGCGAACTCCTCCTGGTGACCGGCCGCTACTCCCTGTTCGGCCTGTGCGGTCTCTACGTCCTGTGCCGCGGCCGGCGCAAGCTGAAGCTCATGCCCCTGCGCAGGATCCTGTTCGGCCTGTACATCGGCTTCGTCGGGTACTTCGTCTTCTACATCTGCGTCTCGTACTCCGCGACCACGGGCAGCGGCTTCATCACCGCGGTCGTCGTGGGCTCGTCGCCCATCACGATCGCGGTGGCCGGGAACTTCGCCGAGAAACGCATGTCCTGGGGAGAACTCGTCGCACCGGTCGTCCTCATCCTCACCGGCATCACCCTGCTGAGCGTGTCCGACCTCATCGAGGGGAAGGGCGCCGGCACCGCCGCCGACTCCGTCCTCGGCATCGGCCTGGCCCTCGGCGCCATGCTCACCTGGTCGTACTTCGTGGTGCGCAACGCCCAGTCGCAGCGCACCTGGGAGCGGAAGCCCGACCCCACCATCTGGGCGGCCCTGGTGGCGATGGGCGCGGGCGGCGCCTCGATGGTGCTGCTCCCCTTCGCCATCGCCACCACACCGGAGGAGACCTTCGCCCCGTACCCACTGTTCAAGATCATCGCCTGGTGCGTGTTCCTCGGGGTCATCGGTTCCTGGTGGGGCACCTACATCTGGGTCAAGGCGGCGCAGGGCATCCCGGTACCGCTGGTCGGTCCGCTGCTCGCCACGGAGACGATCTTCGGGGCGATCCTGAGCCTGCCGGTGGAGCGGCGGGTGCCCACCTGGACGGAGGTCGGCGGGGCCATGTTCATCCTCGTCGGCATCACCGTCTACCTGGTCTTCGACGTCAGGAACGCCCGGCTGCGCGTCGGCCGCGACCGGCCCGGCCAGGACGCCTCGGACGTTCCCGCGGTGTCCCGGCAGTGAGCCGGCGGTGAGCCGGCGAGGCGCAGAAGCACGGTCATGATCACTGGTTCCGTCCGACAGGAGGCACTTCCATGAGCAACTCCTTCACCAACGTCAAGCAGTCCCACGTCTTCTTCGACGACGCGCCCGGACTCAAGAACTACTACGAGGACTGGGCGTCCCGGTACGACGTGGACCTGGCCGACCAGCAGTGGGTGGCACCGCGGATCGCGGCCAACCTCGTACACCTGCTCGCCTCCGCCTACGGCGCACCGGAGACGACCGTGTTCGACGCCGGCTGCGGCACCGGCCTGGTCGGCGCGTTCCTGAGCCGGCTCGGCACCTACGTCGTCGACGGCGTCGACCTGTCGGAGAACATGGCCGCCGAGGCCGTCAGGACCCGCGCGTACCGGAAGGTGTACGGCGGCGTGGACCTCTCGGTGCCGCGGCGCGACGACCGCCTGGGCCAGTACGACATCGTGGTCAGCAGCGGTGTCTTCACCCTCGGGCACGTGCGTCCGACGGCACTGCTCACGCTCCTCGAGTACGCCCGGCCCGGCGGGCTGATCGTGGTCACCACCCGCGCCAGTTACGCCGAGGAGACGGGCTTCGCGGACTTCGCCCTGTCCCCCGAGATCCGGGAACGGGCCCACCTGGACTTCCGGCTGGCGAACGCCCACTACATCGCCGAAGAGCCCGCCGACTACTGGGTCTTCCGCACGACGGCGCGCTGACCGGGCCACCGGCCCGGCACCCCACGGGCGGGGCGCACCCGCCGTCACCGGACACGCCCCGCCCGGCGCGCCACACGCCCCACCCGTTCCGCCCGAAGGACGCACCGCTCCGTCACGGCACGCCCGCCGCGCGCCCACCCACCAGACCTGGAGTGCCATGTCCCGCACCCTGTTCACCTCGGAGTCCGTGACCGAGGGACACCCCGACAAGATCGCCGACCAGATCAGCGACACCATCCTCGACGCGCTGCTGCGCGAGGACCCCGCCTCGCGCGTCGCCGTCGAGACGCTGATCACGACCGGCCAGGTACACATCGCCGGCGAGGTGACCACCTCCGCCTACGCCGACATCGCCTCCCTGGTGCGCCACAAGATCCTCGACATCGGCTACGACTCCTCGGCCAAGGGGTTCGACGGCGCCTCCTGCGGCGTCTCGGTGTCCATCGGCGCCCAGTCCCCGGACATCGCCCAGGGCGTCGACCGGGCCTGGGAGACCCGGCTCCGGGACGCGGGCGGGACACCGGCCGACGAACTGGACCTGCAGGGCGCGGGCGACCAGGGCCTGATGTTCGGTTACGCGACGACCGAGACGCCCGGCCTGATGCCGTTGCCGATCGAACTGGCCCACCGCCTGTCGCGACGGCTCACCGAGGTCCGCAAGAACGGCACCGTGCCCTACCTGCGTCCCGACGGCAAGACCCAGGTCACCATCGAGTACCTCGGCAGCCAGCCGGTGCGCCTGGACACGGTCGTCGTGTCCACCCAGCATGCCGGGGACGTCGACCTGGACGGGCTGCTCACCCCCGACATCCGGCTGCACGTCGTCGAGCACGTCCTCGCGGGGCTCGCCGACGACGGGATCAAGCTGGACACCGGGGGCCACCGGCTGCTCGTGAACCCCACCGGCCGCTTCGAGATCGGCGGCCCGATGGGCGACGCCGGCCTGACCGGCCGCAAGATCATCATCGACACGTACGGCGGCATGGCCCGCCACGGTGGCGGCGCCTTCTCGGGCAAGGACCCCTCCAAGGTGGACCGCTCGGCCGCGTACGCGATGCGCTGGGTCGCCAAGAACGTCGTGGCGGCCGAACTCGCCCAGCGCTGCGAGGTCCAGGTGGCGTACGCCATCGGCAAGGCCGAGCCGGTGGGCCTGCTCGTCGAGACCTTCGGCACCCACGCGGTCGCCGTCGAGCGGATCGAGGCCGCCATCACCCGGGTGTTCGACCTCCGTCCGGCCGCGATCGTCCGGGACCTCGACCTGCTCAGGCCAATCTACGCCCAGACCGCGGCCTACGGCCACTTCGGCCGCGAGCTGCCGGACTTCACCTGGGAGCGCACCGACCGGGCCGACGCCCTGCGCAAGGCGGTGGCGGCGGGCTGACGGCCGAGCGCCGGCCCGCCCCCGGCACCACGGCCGGCGGCGCGCGCCGCGCGCCGCCGGCCGTCCCCTTCTTCCACGTCCCGGGCCCCGGGTCCAAGGAGTGCTGCCCATGCGTATCGCCGTGACCGGCTCGATAGCCACCGACCACCTCATGGAGTTCCCCGGCCGCTTCGCCGAGCAGTTGCTGACCGAGCAGTTGGAACACGTCTCCCTGTCCTTCCTCGCCGACCGGCTGGAGGTGCGCCGGGGCGGCGTCGGCGCCAACATCGCCTTCGGCCTCGGGCTGCTGGGCCTCCACCCGCTGCTCGTCGGCGCGGCCGGTGCCGACTTCGCCGAGTACGGCGCCTGGCTGCGGACCCACGGCGTCGACACGTCCGGGGTCCGCATCGACGAACGGGCACACACCGCGCGCTTCGTGTGCACCACCGACCGGGACCAGAACCAGATCGCCACCTTCTACGCCGGCGCCATGGCCACCGCCGCCCGCATCGACCTCGCCGCCGTCGCCGAACGCGCCGGCCGGCCCGACCTGGTCCTGGTCGGCGCCGACGACCCCGAAGCCATGCTCCGGCACACCGCCACGGCGCACCGGCTCGGCATCCCGGTCGCCGCCGACCCCTCGCAGCAGCTCGCGCGCCTCGACGGGGAGCAGGCGCGCCGGCTCGTCGACGGCGCGCGCTGGCTGTTCACCAACGAGTACGAGGCCGCCCTGCTCCAGGAACGTACCGGTTGGACCGAGCGGGAGGTGCTCGGCCGGGTCGGCACCTGGATCACCACCCTGGGCGCGGACGGCGTGTCCCTGGCCGGGGCGGGAGCACCGGCCGTGCGGATACCGGCCGTGGCCACGCACCACATCGCCGATCCCACGGGGGCGGGAGACGCCTTCCGCTGCGGATTCCTCGCCGGCACGGCGTGGCGGTGGCCCCGGGAGCAGGCCGCCCGGCTCGGCTGCGCCCTGGCCACCACCGTGCTCGAGTCGGTCGGCACCCAGGAGTACAAGCTGATCCCGTCCGACCTGGTCGCCCGCATCGACCGGGCCTACGGCAGCGAGGCGGCCCGCGCGGCCGAGCCGCGCCTCGTCCCGGTGCCGTGAGCACGACGTCGCGGACCGGCGGGTGAGCGGCCGTCCGCCGGGCCCGACTCGCCCCACCGGCCACGGCCGGCGCCGGGAACAGTCCGGGTCGGCCGTGCCGGCGGTGGCAGCGGTCAGGCGGCGAGGCCGAGCCGCGGACCGCCCCGGTCGCGCAGTCGTCTGAAGAAGGCCAGCACGCCCGCGGAACCGCCGGCCCAGGTGGCACTCGGCCGGGCGAGAGTCGTGTCCGGGAACACGGGCCGGGACCAGGTGCCGCCGCTGCGGGCCAGGATGAGCAGGGCGACGGTCTCGGCCGCGTCCCGGAACTCCTCGGACGCGCTCGCCTCCGCGACGTCCACCATCAGCTCGCCCACCCCGGCCAGTCCGCAGCACTGCGTGACCAGCGGCATCCGCGGTGCCAGTGCGGCGCAGGCGCGGGCGGCCCGCTGGGCGAGGTCGAGGTACCCGGGTTCGTCGAGGCGTTCGGCGGCCCGGACGAGTACGGTCCCGATACCGGCGAGGCCCCGGCACCAGGAGCCGTAGCGGCGTGTCGCCCCCGGCTCGGCGGCCGCCGCGATGACGTCCGGTGTCACGGCCGCCAGGCGCGCGGCGGCCTTCGCCGAGCGGCTGATCGCGTCCGGGTCCCCGGTCACGCCGCCGTATGCGAGCAAGAAGCAGGCGACACCCGCCTCACCGTGCGCGATGCCCTCGCGGAGCGCGGCGTCGCCGGCCCTGTCCGAACCGGTCGGGGCCAGCCGGGCGGTGCCCGACGCCAGCATCCGGTCACAGCCGGCGGCGACGGCGAGGTGCCGGTCCGCCGCGTGCCGGTGACCGGCCCGAAGGGCGTGCCGGGCGAGCAGCAACCGGCCGAGGCCGATTCCGGCGGCGCCCGCGATCAGCTCCGCCTCCGGTGGTCCGCCGTCCGGTGCGCGGTCCGGCAGGCCGGGGTGGGCGGACCACGCGTCCGAGGCCGCGCCCGTCGTCACCCCCGCCTCCGTGAGGAAGAGTTCGACGCCGGTGCGCCCCGTGTAGAAGCCGGGCGGCAGGTTCCTGGACTGATCCGCCGTCCACCGCGCCAACGCGGTGACGGCCGAACGCACCGGGGGCCGGTGCGCGTGGTGGAGGAGTTCCAGTCCGAGTCCCGAACTGCCGCCGTAGACGTCGATCGAGGTGGGGACGTTCAGCCGCGCGGCCCGTACCGGGTCCACGATCGCGTGCGCCTCACGGACGCAGAACGCGGTCGTGTGCTCGATGATCTCGTCCAGCAGGTCGTCGTCGATCCGGGGGCGCGCGGGCCGGTGCGCGGTTCCGGCCGTGCCGGTGCGCAGCCGGTGGGCGGCGGCGGTCCGTACGGCCGGGTCGAAGCTCAGGAGGCCCGTGACCGACGACCGGATCCTCCGGTGGGCGCGCCCGGGCAGTGCCCGTGCCAGGCAGGCCAGGGTCCGGTCCCGGTTGACCCCGTGGTCGGCGTCGACGATCACCGGGTCCATGCCGGTGGCGGCGAAGTAGAGGGTCGCCCCGAGGGCGTAGTAGTCGTCGGCGGGAGCGGCCGGTCCGGTCGCGCGCAGCACCGGCTCGCTGTACCCGGGGGTCGCCCCTCCGGGGCCGGTGCCGTTCCATTCGCTGATCCCGAAGTCGATGACGTGGCAGCGGCCGGGGTCCGAGTCGTCGAGCACGACGTTGTCGGGCTTGAGGTCGCGGACGACGACGTGCCGGCCGTGGATCGCGTCCAGGACGCGCAAGAGCCGGGCGGCGAGGACGGACAGGGCGCGCGCCGGCCGGGTGCCGTCGTCCCGGTAGGGGCCGTTCCGCAGGACGTCCCCGCGCAGGTTCCGGTCGCCGCAGCCGCTCATCACCAGGTACTCGTCCGTCTGGTGGGCGAAGTAGTCCAGTGCGCGGGGCACGCCCGTGACGCCGTCGAGGGCGGTGAGGACCGTACGTTCGTTGCGCAGCCGGTGGCGGGCGTCCGTTCCGGATTCGTCCTCGCCCACGAAGGCCCTCGCCTGTTTGACCACCACCGGCCGCCCGCACGTGCGGTCGACCGCGCGGTAGACGTTGCCGCGGGGTGCGCGCGCGATGCCCGCGGTGATCGTGTAGCGTCCGCCGCCGAAGCCGGGCGGGGACGGCTCGGGTCCGGGTCCGGAGCGGACCGCGAAGGGGTCCTCGGCCCAGGGCGGGCATCGGTAGCGGCCGACGGCCAGGCCGTCGAAGACGCGGCCGTCCGGTCCGGTCATGACGGATTCGAGCCGACCGCCCCGGCCGGTCCGGTAGTCGCCCGTGAAGGGGCCGTAACGGTAGTAGACCGGAGCCCGCGGATCGACCCGCCGGTCGCTGACGACCCGCGGACCCTCCCGGTCACGCAGTACGGCGGCGAGTTCCCGGGCGACCTCCACCACGGTGCCGGCCGCGGGATAGACGGTGATCGCCTTGCCGACGGCTCCGGCGCCCGCCTCCCCGGAGTTCAGGCGGCGCAGCGTGTCCGGGTCCCGGGCGAACTTAGCGTGGCAGACGTGCCGGGACAGCACCGGCAGGACGAGCCGTATCACGGCGTCGAGGTCGCCGGGACGCGCCGAGACGTGCAGCTTCCAGCCGTGTTCCATCGCCGGCATGCGCGGATCGTTCAGGTACGACCACGTGTCGTCGGACCCACCGCTGCGGCCGGCGACGGAGACGGCCACCGCTACGAGTTCAGGTCACAGGCGAAGCGGGTGGTGGCGGTCACCCAGGGGTCGGCGAGACACGCCGTGGGGTCGAGGTGGTCGCGGTCGTCGTCCTCGAACACGATCGCCTCGTCGTCGATCTCCAGTGGGCCCGCGTCGCGTATTCCGTCGGCTTGCACGGCTGTGGGCATGTGGCGCCTCCATGGTGTGTCGTGCGCTCGGGAGCAGGCAATGACCGACGTGGGCCGGTGGGCCCCCTGGCCAAGGACTCGCTGCACAAAGGTAGGCAGGGGCGCACTTACTGACAAGGGGTCGGGAGAACCGCTCGCCAGGCCGCCGCCGGGACGTGCCGCCCTCGCCCGGGCCACCCCGCAGCCCGCGAGGAGTCCCGCCGCCACCGTCCGCGCGCTGAGCGGCCGTTCACGTGACGTGCCCGGTTGCGACTCCGGTCGCACCGGCGAGCCGCCCGCATGCGACTCCGGTCGTACAGCGGGCACGCCCCGGATTGCGACTCCGGTCGGATGCGAGGGCGACCCTGGGCCGATGCGGTGCCGCGTTCCCCGCCCCGAGGATGGCCGGGTGACCGAGATCATCGCGGGGCTGTACGTGTCCCCTCTGGAAATCCTCGCCTTGCTGGGCGCCGTCGCGCTGGTGACGGCACGCTGGCTTCCCCCCGGCGCCCGCCCGCGCGTCACGATCGCGGCGGGGGCGGTGCTCGTGCTGTCCGCGATCGGGCTGAGCGCGGTGGGACTCCGCTGGCAGATGCTCCCGGTACTGGCAGGCGGCGCCGTCGCGTTGCCGTTCGCGCTCTCTCCCCTGCTGCGGCGCCGTACCGGCCGGCCGGCGTGGCGGGCCCGATGGTGGCTGGCGCTGCCCGGGTCGGTGGCCTGCGCGGGACTGATCGCCACGGGTCCGGTGGCCGCCTGGGCCTTTCCCGTGCCCGTGTTCCCCGAGCCGTCGGGCCGTTTCGCGGTCGGCACCCGCGTGGTGCAGTGGACCGATGCGCGCCGCCCCGAGAGCTTCACCGCCGACCCGCACGACCGGCGCACGGTCGTGGTCCAGCTCTGGTACCCCGCGCAGCAGAGCCCCGCCGGCGCGCGGCGGGCCCAGTACCTCGGCCGTACGGAACACGAGGCGCGCACCGTTGCCGGTGCCCTCGCCCGCGCGGTCGGTCTGCCCGGCTTCCTGGTGGACGGCGTGCCGCGTGCCCGCACTCGTGCGGTCTTCAACGCCCCGGTGGCCGGTGGGGGCGGGCGGTTCCCCGTCGTGCTGTTCTCTCCCGGGTCGGGCGGGGTGCGCACCCAGAACACCGCGTGGGCGGAGGAACTGGCCAGTCACGGCTATGTGGTCGCCGCCCTCGACCACCCGTACGACTCCGCCGCCGTCGTCCTCGCCGACGGCCGGACGGTCCGCTCCAGGACCTCCTCCACCGGGGACCGGGACGAGGACGACAAGCTGGCGGTCGGCTGGACGGCTGTCCGGGCCGCCGACCTCCGGTTCGTCCTCACCCAGTTGGAGCGTCTGGACCGAGGCGGGATCGCCGGGCCGCTGACCGGGCGCCTGGACACCGGTCGGGTCGCGGTCACCGGCCACTCCATGGGCGGTGCCGCCGCCCTGCAGGCGGCCCGGCAGGACCGCCGGTTCGACGCCGTCGTCGATCTGGACGGCTTCCCCCACGGCCCCGTCTCCCCCTCGCTGCGCCGGCCGGCGCTCGCGCTCACCGCGGCCATCACCCCCGATACCGACCCGCGTTACCTACCCCGGCTCGACAAGGCACTCGAGTCCGGCACCGCGACGAGCTACCGGCTCACCATCCCCGGTGCCGCACACCTCACCTTCATGGACGGCCCCCTGTACCTGCCGCCCGTGCCCTCGATAACCGGCTCCCTGGGCCGCACCGGAAGCCCGCGTGTCGTCGCCGCGGCCACGCTCGCCTTCCTGGACACCACCCTGCGGCACGCACCCGGTGACCTGCCCAGCGTACTGGCGGCCTACGGCGACCTCGGCGTCCACCACCCGGACGCCGGCCGCTGACCGGCGGGCCGGTGTCAGCGGGTCGCGTGCAGTTCGGCGACGTATCCACCCGGGAACCGCACCGTCGCGGTGGAGCGGCCCTCGGCGGAGTAGGGCCCCCACAGCACCTTCGCGCCCGCCGCCTCGGCCCTGCGCAGGGTGGCCGCGAGGTCGTGCACCGCGTAGCCGGTGGTCTCCCGGCCGAACGGATAGGGAAGGTGACCGTCGGTGACGCTGACGACGGTGCTGCCGAACGGGGAACGCAGGGCGATGCGCCGGTACGTCCGCCCGGGCAGCCCGATGTCGCCGGCGTCCGCCGACCGCCGGTCGGAGACGATCCGGCCCCCGGTGAACCGGAGGTAGGAGCCGAGGAACCCGTCCACCGAGTCGGGCGTCAGGTAGACGCGATTGTCCGGCACGGTCTCCAACGGCGCGTACGACGGGGCTTTGGTGTGCCAGTACAGCTGGGCGTCGACACCGCCGGGGAACTGCACGACCGCGTCCCGCCCGATGGGATCGTCGAAGGGTGCCACGACGACGTGCGCCCCGCTCTCACGGGCCCGCCGGACGCCCAGGTCGAGGTCGCGCACGAGCCAGCCCGTCCGCTCGGTGCCGAACGGATACGGCACGGGCGTCTTGAAGTCGAAGACGGACAGGGTGCCGACGGGCGAGAGAACCAGCTCGGACTCGGTACTGCTGGGCGTGGGGGTGACGGTCGTGACGACCTTCGCGGTGTGGGTGCCGCCGAAGGTCGCGACCCAGCTCGCGACGAACCCGTCCACGTCGCCCGGGGTGACGTAGACGTGCGTGGTGTCGTACTGGGGGCCGACCGCCGTGGTCGCGGCCGCCCGCTCGTTCCGGGCCGCGGACGGCGCCCCGGAACCCACCACGCTCACTGCCACCAGTAACGCGGGAATCACCCATGCCATCGCCTTGCGCTTCATTGCCGTCCCTTTCCGTCGAGGCAGGTGAACCGAACGGTAAGGAACGGGGCCGGGGCGGAGTGTGCCGGCAGCGCCACAGGTGTTGCGCGTCAGCGAACGGGCCCCGCCCCGGAAGCGGGGACGCCGCGGTCGGCCGTGGGGCCTCGTCCGCGTCCCGGGTGCGGGCGGTGGGGCCCGGTGATCACGACTCCCGGTCGGGTCGTCCTGACCGTGGCACGGTGCCACGGTCAGGGGGCCGTCCGGCGCTGCCGCCTGATCGGTTCTCCCACGCGGTGCAGGTGTGCGAGGGCCTCGCGGTAGGAGCGGATCAGACCGGTCTCGTGGTACGGCACACCGAGCTCGGCGCAGTAGGCGCGCACGATGACCTGGGCCCGGCGCAGATGCGGGGTGGGCATGCCCGGGAAGAGGTGGTGCTCGATCTGGTAGTTGAGTCCGCCGAGCAGCACGTCGACGAGCCGGCCCCCGCGGACGTTGCGGGAGGTGAGGACCTGGCGGCGCAGGAAGTCGGGCCGCTCGCCGCCGCGGAACGTGGGCATGCCCTTGTGGTTCGGGGCGAAGGTGCAGCCCAGGTAGACGCCGAAGAGGCACTGGTGCACGGCGAGGAACGCGACCGCCTTGCCGGGCGGCAGCACCAGGAACAGCGCCGAGGCATAGGCCGCGAGGTGCAGGAGGAGCAGTCCGGCCTCCAGCCCGCGGTGCTTCATGGACGGTGAGCGCAGTGCCCGCACGCTCGCGACGTGCAGGTTGAAGCCCTCCAGCGTCAGCAGCGGGAAGAACAGCCACGCCTGGTGGCCGCCGATGAGACGGGCCAGGCCCCGGCTGTCGCGGGCCTGGGCGGTGGACCACACCAGGATGTCCGGGGCGACGTCCGGGTCCAGTTCCTCGTGGTTGGGGTTGGCGTGGTGGCGGGTGTGCTTGTTCATCCACCAGCCGTAGCTCATGCCGATCCCCAGGTTGCCGAAGAGCCGGCCCCATGTCCGGCTCGGCCGGCCGCGCCGGAACACCTGACGGTGCGCCAGATCGTGTGCGACGAGGGCGGTCTGGCCGTACATCAGCGCGAGGAAGGCGGCCACCGTCAGCTGCCACCAGGTGTCCCCGAGCGCGAGGAAGGCGCCCCAGCCGGCCGCCGTCAGTGTGACGACCAGTCCGAGCCGTGCCGCGTAGTAGCCGGGGCGGCGCCGCATCAGTCCCGCCTCGGCGATGCGCCGGGACAGCCGGGCGAAGTCACTCCCGGCTCCGGTAAGAAGGGAAGGACCGGCAGGTGTGGTGGTCGGGTCCGCGATCTGCGGGGAAGTCGTCATACCGTCGAGTCTCGGCAAGCCCGCCCGCGCGGGACAGCCTGCCAGGTACCGCATCGGGGCGGGGGATTCCCCCAGGTCCGCCCGGGGTGGTGTCACCCCCTTGCCCCTCCGGCCTGCGCGTTCACCGCAGACGGCGGGGCGGCGCCCGGCGAGGGGTCCGAGCGCGTCGCTCACACGTGAGGCGGCGCACGACCCGGCAACGGAGCCGCCGGCCCAGTGGGCGGCGGGCTGCCGGGCGCACACCGGGCAGGCTCCGGTGCGGCGCGGCCGGTGACGCTCCGCCGTGTGCACGCCGGACCGCGCCCCGGTCCGGCCGTCAGCCGGCTGCCAGGACCTCCACGCCGAGCACTCGGAGCTGCTCGATGACCGTGTCGTGGGGATCCGCGTCGGTGATCAGTCCGCTGATCTTCTCCCAGGGCAGGACCCGGAACCGCGAGGCCGTGCCGATCTTCTCCGAGGAGGCGAGGACGTAGGTGTCCGCGGCCCGCGCGGACAGGGCCCGCTTCATCGCCGCTTCCTCGGCGTCTCCCGTGGTCAGTCCGGCCTCGGGGTGCACGCCGGTGACGCCGAGCAGGCACAGGTCGGCGGAGACGTTCTGCGCGGCCTCGACCGCGGTGGCACCGCACGCGACCGCCGAGTGCTTGAAGACGCGCCCACCGAGCATGTGAAGCTCCGCCCGCGGGTGGTCGAGCAGTGCCACGGCGACCGTCGGACTGTGGGTGATCACGGTGCAGGCCAGATCCTTCGGGAGGGCACGGGCGACGGCGAGGGCGGTGGTGCCACCGTCGAGAATCAGGGTTCCGCCCGGCCGCACCAGTCCGGCCGCCGCCGAAGCGACCCGCTGTTTGCTGTCCGGGGCCACGGTCTGCCGTGCGTCGTAGTCCACCACCGCCGGGGAGACGGGCAGCGCGCCGCCGTAGACCCGCTGGCACAGGCCCTCGGCGGCGAGGTCGCGCAGATCGCGGCGCACGCTGTCCTCGGAGATTCCCAGGTCGGCGGCGACGTCCTTGGCCACGATCTTTCCCTTGCGGGCGAGCAGACCGAGCAGGTGATCGCGTCGTTCCGCAGGCAGCATCCACGTTCCTTCCCATTGTTGCACGTTCTTGCATGTATCTTAGCGCCCATGACCACCCCTCCCCTGCTCGTCCTGATCGCAGGCCCCTACCGCTCCGGCACCAACGGCGATCCGCGGGTCATGGCCGCCAACCTCGCCCGCCTCGAAGCCGCCGCCTGGCCCGTCTTCGCCGCGGGCCACCTCCCCGTGATCGGGGAGTGGATCGCCCTGCCCGTCCTCCGATCCGCCGGTGCGGGTCCCACCGATCCCCTCGCCGACCGCGTGCTCTATCCGGCCGCCGACCGCCTGCTCGCCCACTGCGACGCCGTGCTGCGCCTGCCCGGCGATTCCGCCGGCGCCGACCAGGACGTCGCCACCGCCCGCCGCCGCGGCCTGCCCGTCTACCACGACGTGACCGGGATTCCCCGCCGCACCCCGCGGGGGACCGCGTGACGGGCCGCCCCGGCATCGACGCCCCCGACCACCGCGGCCGCACCGGTCTCGACCAGGCCGGGCGCGGCCTGGACCGCAACCCCGGCGTCCGGGTTCGCGACGTGGAACTCACTTCCCGGGGCTGGCACGTCCTGCGTCGCACCACCTTCGACTACCGGCGCCGCGACGGACGGTGGGAGACCCAGCAGCGCGAGACCTACGACCGCGGCGACGGCGCGGTCGTCCTGCCCTACGACACCGGACGCGGCCGCGTCCTGCTCACCCGCCAGTTCCGCTACCCGGCCTACGTCAACGACCACCCCGACGGCATGCTCGTCGAAGCCGCGGCGGGACTGCTCGACGCCGACGATCCGCCCGCCGCGGTCCGCCGCGAGAGCGCCGAGGAACTCGGCGTCACCCTCGGCCCGCTCACCCACGTCCTCGATGCCTACATGAGCCCCGGCTCCGTCACCGAGCGCCTCCACTTCTTCGCGGCCCCCTACACCCCGGCCGACCGGACCGGCGCCGGAGGCGGACTCGAGGAGGACGGCGAGGACATCGAGGTCCTCGAACTCCCCTTCGCCGAGGCCCTCGCCATGACCCGCGACGGACGCATCATCGACGGCAAGACCATCCTGCTCCTGCAATGGGCGGCCCTGCACGGCCCCTTCGCCCCCGGCGGAACCCGCGCGGGGTAGGGAACACCGCACGGTGCACCGGGTAGCGCGGTTCAGAGTTCGTCGGCCGCTCCACCGACGTGTTCCGGGGGTCGCCCCGGGGTGCCGGGCCGGGGGGATGCCCCCCGGCTTCGCCGCTCGGGTTCCGCGATCACCCCGGGGCCCGGCCGCCCCGAAGGGTCACGGGTCCGGCCGGCTCCACAGGTCCGCGCTCGTGCACACCCGTGCGCCCATGTTGCGCTCCATCATCCGCAGCGCGGCCTGCGCGAGGTCCTCGTGGATGTGCGCCACGGCGTCCTTGGGAACGATCACCTCGAAGTGGCGGATGTGGGCGTCGAGCGCCGAGTAGAGCACACACTGCTCGGTCACCTGGCCGGTGAGGACCAGTTGCTCGATGTCCTGTTGCCGCAACAGGTATTCGAGGGGGGTCTCGAAGAAGACGGAATGGCGGGCCTTGAGGACGAAGAGGGAGTCCTCGTCGGGCCTCAGGGGGTCCACCAGGCAGCCGTGCGGACCGTTCAGGGCCTCCTCCAGCAACTCACCGTGATGCGAGCGCCACTCGCCGAAGTTGTCGTTCACATAGATCACCGGTGCCGAGAGGTCCCGCGCGCGCCGCAAGAGGTCCGCAACGGCCGGAACCACCGTCCGGGCCGAGGGAAGCAGCAGGTCGGCGTCCTTGTGGTCGTAGGTGTTGATCATGTCGATGACCAGCAGTGCAGTTTTACTCACGACCACCGGGTTCCCAGATTGCACGCGTGTCCCCGCCGTTCGTCCGGGTCGGCGGCGGGAACCTGCTCAGGTGATGCCCGCCTCGGTGCGACCGCCGCCCTCGGCCCGCGTGTCCTGGGCGTGGTCCGGCGGGGCGGTGAGGTGGTCGAGGACGTCGGTGAGGTCGAGCATGCGCTCGAGGAAGTCCGGCCGGTTGTCCAGGTGCAGGGTCGCGCCGAGCGCGCCGACGCGGCGGTGGATCATCAGCAGGGCGGACAGCCCGGAGGAGTCGATGTAGGTCAGGGCCGCGAAGTCGAGTCGGACGTGGCGCGGCGGCGTCCGCCGCGTCGCCAGGTAGGCGGTCACCGTGTCGATCAGGCGGTCGCTGGTGTGGTGGTCCAGCTCGCCGGCCGTGTGCACGGTCGGGGTGGAGTGCTCGTGGTGGACCGTGGCGCTGAATTCGGTGGGCGGCTGGGTCATGCGCGGGCTCCGGGGCCGGGGGCCGGGCGGGCGGAGTGCCGGTGCAGGGCCGCGGTGCCCTGACGGATCAGCCGGGTGGCGCGGGGGAAGTCGCGCAGCTGATCGGCCAGGATGTCCAGTCCCGCCACGAGGGAGCGGGCGGGGACGTGCCGGGCGGTGAGGATGTCGGCGGTCCAGGTGAGGAATGCGGTGAACAGGTCGGGGTCGTCGATGTAAAGGGAGGTGGCGAGGAAGTCGATGATGTGGGCGAGGTCCTCCGCGGTGCGTTCGCGTTGGGCGTCGCTGTATCCGCGCGCAGGGGGGAATCGGTTCTCCAGGTCGCGCAGGGTCTGTTTGACGAGCTGGTGCCGGGACTGGACGACCATGGTGTATTCCTGATCGGCCAGGTGCGGCAGGTCGTCCACCGCCTGCCGGATCGCCGAGGGGTCCGGCCGCGTCGGTCCCTCGGCCAGGATGGCCACCGCGCCCCGGGCGTCGGGCGCCCACCGGTCGGCGCCCAGAAGGCGGGCGTAGCGGCCGTCCCGGCCGAAGGCGCCGCCGCCGGCCAGGACGGGGACGCCTATGGCCTGGCAGGCGGTGATGGCGGCGTGAGCGGCCGGGAGGTGGGTCGGGATCGAACCGGAGAGCAGGACGGCGCGGGGGTTGGTGCGATGCAGGTGGGCGACCAGGTGCGGAGTGGGCGTCTGAGCGCCGAGGTAGTCGATCCGCCAGCCGTGCAGGGACAGGACCTCGGCGACGAGCCTGGCGGGGAAGGCGTGCCACTCGCCGTCGACGCAGGCGACGGTCACCCGGCCCCGGTGAGGCGTGCCGCGTCCGTCGCGTCGGTGGGCGAGCGAGGCGATGATCCGCTCGTTGATGGCGGTGGCGGCGTGCTCCTGGGCGACGGTGATGCGGTCGGCGGCCCATTCGGCACCGATCCTCTCCTGCACCGGTGCGACCACGTCGAGGAGCAGGCTCTCCTCCCCCACGCCGTCGGTCAGGGCCGCGTGGACGACCGCGGCGGCCGTGCGCTCGTCCCCGTCGGCCACGGCCTGCCACAGCCGCTCGGCGCAATCGGCTGCCGCACCGGCATGACTCACTGCTGCTTCCTCCTGGTGTCCGTGCCGTCGGCGCGGTCGTTGACGATGGCCAAGGGGCCGTGTCTGGGGGCGCTGATGGCGACCACGGCCATGTCGTCGTGTCCTGTGCTGCCCAGCCACTGGGCGGCCAGCATCCGCACCCGCTCCACGACCGCCTCCGCCGGCAGTCCCGCGCATTCGGCGAGCGCGCGTTTGAGGCGGGCCTCGCCGAAGAGGTCGTCGCCCAGCGGGCCGCCGCGGGCCTCCGTGATGCCGTCGGTGTACAGCAGGCACGTCTCCCCGGGGCCGAGCACGGTGGTGACCGTCCGTGCGGTGACGTTCGGCAGCGCACCGATCAGGGTGCCGCGGGTGGCCGTCTCCTCGACCGTGCCGTCGGCCCGGACGATCAGCGGCGGCAGGTGTCCCGCACTGGTCAGGCGCAGCTGCGCCCGGCTGCCCCGGCGGCGGACGGAGGCGAGTACGAGCGTGGCGAAACGCGTGTGGTGGGAGGAGAGCAGAGCGCCGTTGAGCAGGCCGAGCACGCGCTGGTGGTCCTCGGCCAGCGGGAGCAGGGCGTGCAGGGTGTTGCGGATCTTTCCGGTGAGGACCGCCGCCTCCAGGCCCTTGCCGGCGACGTCACCGAGCACGACCAGCGTCTCCTGCGACGGGTCGGCGCCGGGGTGCACGTCGTAGAAGTCGCCGCCGACCCGCTCGTGGTCTTCCGCGGCCCGGTAGCCGCCGGCGTAGTCGACGCCGTGCACGGTGGTCAGCGCCGGCGGGAGCAGATCGTTCATCAGCGTGGCGGTGATGGTCGCCTGCTCGGCGTACAGGCGGGCCGCGGACAGGGCGGCACCGGCCCGGGCGGCGAACAAGCGGGCGAAGACCTCCTCACCGTCCGTGAAGGCGCGCTCGGTGCCGGAGCGCAGCAGGATCAGCGCACCCGCGGGCACTCCATGGCCGGGCAGGGGGGTGACGATCACCGAGCCGACGGCGCCGGTGAAACCGTCCGGCACCACCCAGCCCGGCAGGCCGGCGGGGTCTATCCACCGGGCCGGCACGGGCGGGAAGCCCTGCAACGCCTCGCTGAGCCCGGGCACACCCGACACGTCGATCGCCCGCGTGGTCTGGTCGACGGACCCGCCCCGGCAGGCATGCGTCAGCAGGTACTGGTTGCCCCGGGGCGGGGCGATGACCACCGCGGCCTCGGCGAGGTGCCGTGCGGCCAGGGAGGAGGCGACTTCCATGCAGCGCGGCACGTTGAGCGTGGACAGCAACGCGTCGGAGACCTCCGCGAGAACCGCGGAGCGGGTCTGCGCGTCGCTCAACGCGGTCTCGGCCAGCCGGCGGTCGGTGCCGTCGACCAGCCACCACACCACATGGTCCTCCCCCGCCACGGTCGGATGCGCCTCGAAGAACCGGCCGTTGACGGAACCTGTCAGTGGGCCGGCCCCGCCGGTGCGGGGTACGCCGTCGCACAGCCGCCGGTGGGCGTCCGAGAGCCAGGACGGTACCCGCTCGTGCAGCCGGTCGCCGTCCCCGGCGTCGTGCAGCAGCAGCCGGGCGGCCTCGTTGATCCGTACCAGGCCGCCGTGCCGATCGGCGACGAGCACGGGGAAGGGAGCATCGGCCCACGTCACACCGATCGTCGGATCGACGTCGGGGGGCCGGGCGGCAGAACCGCGGGAAGCAGTCACAATCGGAAGGCACGCGCCGTGCGCACCTCACCACCTTCCTGTCACAAGGAAATAGATGTCCTCCGGCAACCGTCCCTCATCGACCCCCGTCGTTGCAACCTTGCCGGGAAAGCCATGCGTAAACGCCGCATTCGGCATGTCCGCACCGGTAACCTGACCATCCGGCCCGGCGCTCCGTCGCGCGCCACCCCGGCCGGTGCTGCGAAAGGTACAGCGGTGCTCCCCATCGTCCGACGCACCGGCGACCGCGTCACCGTCGTCCTCCCCGAAGCCTTCGACCTGCACTCCGTCCCCGCCCTGCGCGCCGTGGTCGACCGGATCATCGACGAAGGCTGCCGCCACTTGACGCTGGACGCCTCGCACACCGTGTACCTGGACTCCACGGGTCTGACCGCGCTCGTCATCTGGTACCGACGTCTCGACGCGCTGGAGGGCTCCTCGGCTCTCTCGGGCGTCGACAGCCGGATCCACCGCCTGCTGACCCGCATGGGACTGAACACCGCCATCGACATCACCCGGCGCCCGGACAGCGACGCACCGGACTGACACGCGGGCGCCGGCCGGCCCTGTGCCCGGCCGGGAGCGGGGCGGTCGGCCCCCGGGCGGCCGGCGGGTCAGGCGATCTCGATGCCCGTTCCGGTGTGCGGATGGTGCCGGCCCTGGTAGGCGCGCAGCCGACGAGCCTGGACGACGGCTTCGTCGAGCGTCGTCGTGATGGTGAAGACCAGGTCCAGGCCGAGAACGTCCAGGCGCCTGCGCAGGTGCTTGTCGGGCACGGTGAGGACCAGGGCGCCGCCCGTGCGGGCGAGGCGCTGCCAGAAGGACACGAGGACCGTGATGCCCGTGGAGTCGATGCAGGTGACGGGTGCGGTGTCGAGGACGAGGTAGCGGCAGCCGCTGTCCACGAGTGCCTCACCCGCAGCGCGGACGCCCGCGCTGGTGAAGAGATCGACCACATCGGGAAGGGCCACCACGGACAGATTCGCATCCTGGTCGATGATCTGGAACGTCATCTACCGTCCTTCCTCGCGCCGTGTGCAGCACCTTAGCCGTAATTGGACTCGCCCCGACCCCGGAACACCTCACAGCCACGCATACCCGGGTCGGCCCGCGTGCAGGCGTGGTCATCCGCGGGGCGACCGGGCACGGCTCCCCGGCCCCGGCGGAGGACCGGCCGGTGCCGCGCGGCCCGGGCGGCGGCGGGCGTGCTCGCGAGGCCCCCGGCCGGCGCCGTCCGGGCGCGCTTCGCTCGTCGGCCGGATCTCGACGTCCGCCGCCCCGTCCTCATTGCCGTCCCGTCCCGTCCCCGTTTCGATGACGTACTGCCGGGGGCGTCGGGCTTCCGGCGCCACCGACGAGTGGGGGGTTGGAAACGGTGCGTCACCACGCGGGAGCGGGGAGCAGAGCAGGGCGAAGAGAGCGCGAGGGCGGCCGCGGAGCGCGGCTGCGGGGCATGACCGGTGCGGCGGCGCTGACGGGCGTCGCCGCACTCGTCGTAGCGGCGATGCCCGCCGTAGCCGTGACCGGGACGGCGCCCCCGCGGGCGCCGGAGCAGGTGGTCGCCGCATCGGACACGGACACCCCGGCCCTGGTGCGGGGCATCCGGGAGCCGGCACCCGCCGCGGGCGGCGCCGCGGACGCCGCCCGCGCCTACCTGGACGGCAAGCGCGAGCGGTACCGGATATCCCACGCGGCGCGCGACCTGGTGCCGGGGGGCGTCACCACGTCGAGGGGGCGGGAGACCGTCCGGCTCCAGCAGCGTCACCGCGGCGTGCCGGTGCTGGGCGGCCAGTACGTCGTCCGGATGGAACGGCGGGACGGCGAACGGGTCGTCACCGGCACCTCGGGCAAGTACTTCATCGGCCTGACCACCGGGACGACGGCCGAGATCGACGGGGAGCTCGCCGTCGAGCGGGCCGTCTCCCGGGTCCTCGACGACCTCGACGGACGGCGTCTCGCCAAGGCGCCGCGCGAGGGCGAGGAGGAGGAGTCCCCGCTGCGCGGCACCGACCACGGACTGGTCGTCGTCCCCAGGGGCACCGGCGTGCTCACCCGGCACGTCACCGTCCACGGTGCCGACCCCGCCGACGGGACCCCCGTGCTGCAGGAGGTGTACGTGGACGCCCACGCGGGCTACCCGCTCCTGCAGTACGGCGGTATCAAGACGTTCGGTGCCCCGGACCGGCTCGAGGCACGGACCCCCGCCCGGGACGCCGCGGCGGCGGACCCGGGCCAGCCGTCGGCCCCGCTGCGCGGGGAACAGGGCAGCGGGGTCAGGCTCGACGGCACGACGGTCGGCCTGGGCATCGTCCGCGACGAGGAACGCGGCCTCTACCTGCTGCGCGACGACGACCGCATTCCCGACGAGGAAGACACCGCCCGCTTCCTGGCGACCTACGACGCACGGGACCTGACGGTCGGCGACGTGAGCGGCCAGTGGCCCCAGGGACTGGCGGAATTCTCCTCCCCGGCCAAGGAGTTCGGTGCCGAGGTCACCGAGAGCGGCGGCGTCGACGCGCACTGGGCGGCCGCGCGGGTGTTCGACTATTACCGGGACCGGCACGGCAGGAACAGCCTCGACGGCCGCGGCATGAGCATCAACTCGCTGGTGGGCGTCACCCAGTACGGGCAGCCGTACGTCAACGCCTTCTGGGACGGGCAGAAGATGGTCTACGGCGGTGGCGACGAGGAGTACCTGCCGCTGTCCGCCGCCCTGGACGTCGTCGGGCACGAGATGACGCACGGGGTGATCGAGCACTCGGCGAACCTGGTCTACGCCGGCCAGTCCGGGGCGATGAACGAGGCCATCGCCGACTACTTCGGCAATGCCATCGAGGCGGACGTGTACGGCCTCCCCGCCGACGACCCGGACTCCGGCCTGGTCGGTGAACGCCTGTGCCGGACCAGGAGCCCGCGTGACTGCGCCGTGCGCGACCTCGGGGACGGACGCACCACCGCCGGCTCGTTCCTCGGCCTGGACTTCCTCAACGACAACGGCGGCGTCCACCACAACGCGACGATCTTCGGCGGCGCCCTCTGGGACGCGAGGGAAGGCCTGGGCGCCGATCTCGCCGACCGGATCGTCTACCGGGCGCTGACCGAGTACCTCACCCCGCTCGACGGCTTCACCGAGGGCCGGGCCGCCGTCCTCGCCGCCGCCAAGGACATGGGCGCCACGGCGAACGAACTCAGGACACTGCGCCGCGCCTTCACGGCCCACGGCATCGTGCCCGGCTGGGAACTGGCGCTCGGCGCGGACTCCGAGCCGCTCCTCGACCGGATCAACACCACCGGCACCGGCCTGGGCGCCGGCGGCGGCTGGTGGACGGCCGCCAAGTCCAACGAGGACGGCACCGAGGCGTACTCCGTGTGGGCCGGACGCGCGGACGGCAGGTCCCAGCCCAGACTGATGAGTCCCAACGACGGCCGCTACCACGTCAATCCCGCCACCGACGGCAAGACGGTGGTGTGGCAGGCGTACGGCCCCGGCGGTGTGGAGGTCCTCGCCAGGCCCCTCGCGGGCGGCCCGGTGAAGAAGCTGTGGTCCGGCCGCAGCGGGGGAAGCGTCACGGACGTCGACGGCGACGTGGTCACCTTCAGTTTCGCGAACGTGGGCGGACGGTCGGCGGTGGCCTACCTGAGCCTGAGGAACCCGGCGGAGGTCGTCACGTTCGGCGGCGGCACCTACCGGCGGGCGTACGCGCCCTCGGTCAGCGACGGCAAGGTCTTCTTCCGCGTGTGGCAGCGCGTGGCGCTCACGCGCGCCGTGTACGAGTGGCGGATGACCGTCGTCGACGTGGCCACGGGCCGGTCCACGGTGGTCCAGGAGTACCCGAACACGGTGAGCCTCGGCCCGACGGCGGTCAACGGCACGCACCTCTTCTGGCTGCTGTCCGGCACGGACGAGGAGACGGGGGCCAGGACGGCCCTGCGGCGCGCCGCCCTCGACGGCTCCGACGCGGTCGACCTCAGCCCGGAGTCCGGCCCGGACGCCTTGTACGCCTACGACCTGACCGTCTCGGAGGACAGCGCCACGGTCCTCGCCTACGATCCGGACGGCGGCCTCACCAACGAGGCGTCTCCCAAGCTGCACCAGTTCGCGAGCGCCGGTGTCCCCGGCGCGCCGGGGACCTACAAGGGCCGTGTCTCGTGCAACCGCGGCGCGCAGACCCACCCCGCGGCGGTCGCCGGCAGCCGGACGGTCTGGCTGGACTCCACGACGGGCACCATGGACGTGGTCACCCGCGACCGGCCGGCCGGCCGCTGCGGCTGACCGGCCGGGGGCGGGGCGGGGAAACCGCCCCGCCCCCGTAACGGCCGGCCCCGCGCGGGGCGCGGGCAACCGGACGCCGAAGGGGCCGCGCCGGAAGTCTGCCCTTACGGGCACCGCATCGTGCCCGTACGCCCCTCACCCACGACCCTCCGCACCGGGTATGCAGGAGACCACAGCGAAACGGCCGGCCCGACGATCGGAACCTCATGCGCGCGCAAGAGCCGATGAAGAGCGAGAAGCAGCCGCACAGCCCCGCCCAGAGCGCGGCCGCGCGGCCCAAGGGGCGGGTGCCCGGTGCGCTGCTCAAGCTGCAGCGCACCGCCGGCAACGCCGCCGTCGTCCGCATGCTCCAGCAGGACGGGCACCGGCACGACGCGGACTGCGGCCACCGGCAGCCCACGGCGGAGCCGGTGCAACGCTCCGCCGTGCACGACGTGTTGCGCGCGCCGGGAAAGCCGCTGGACGAGCCGCTGCGCCGGGAGATGGAGTCCCGTCTCGGCGCCGACTTCTCCGACGTCCGCCTGCACACCGGCTCCGCGGCGCGTGCCTCCGCCGCCGAGGTGGGGGCACGGGCGTACACCTCCGGCAGCCATGTCGTGATCGGCGACGGAGGCGGCGACAAGCACACCCTCGCCCATGAGCTGACGCACGTCATCCAGCAGCGCCAGGGCCCGGTGGCCGGTACGGACAACGGGGCGGGGCTGAGCGTCTCCGACCCCGGCGACCGCTTCGAGCGCGCGGCCGAGGCCAACGCGGTACGGGTGATGAGGCGGTCCCCCGAGCAGACCGCCGGGAACCATCCGGGCGCCCAGGGCGCCCCCGTGCAGCGGGAAGCCGGCGCCGTCGCCCGGCACACCGCGCACGGCGCCGACGCGACGGCCCTCCAACGCTTCACCGAGGTCACCACCGTGGAGCTGGGGCGCGCACGGTTCTCGGAGAACCGGCTGTATCTCATGACCGTCACTCCGGGGGCGGACGCCACCGTCCTCTGGGTCGCGGAGGGTGCCCCCGCGCCCCGGTACTGCAGGCCGACCGGGGAAAGCGGGGAGATCGAGGGGCGCGTGTACACGGAGTACGAACCGCAGACGTCCTTCCTCGCGGACTGCGCCCACACCGCCGAGGAGATCATGCACCAGCAGCGGCTGGCCCTGGGGCAGGACGCCAGTGAATTCGTCCTGGGGGGAAACCAGTTCGGCCTGGGCGACAGGGAGAACGCGGAGGGCGCCACGGCGTACGCGAACGCCAGGCCGGGCGGCCCCCACGCCAACGGCGAGGAGCGGCCGGCCCCCGGCCAGGCGTTCGCCATCGTGGAGACCGCGTGGCACGGGGACTACGAGCGGCCCGCCAACGCCAGCGGGTGGCCGTACCACGTGGCGGCCGTGGTCGCCGAGGACGGTGACGACCGCATCACCGTGGAGCAGGCCGCGGACGGCAACGACGCACGGGCCCGCCAGGGGCACGAGGGTATCGTCGACATGTATACGTCGGGCACGGACCCGACCAACGGACAGGCGCTGCCGCACAGCTTCCACGGGCGGAACACCGGCGGTCCGGTGCGGCACTTCTCGGTCGGCGCGATCACCGTCATCCTCCAGCCGATCAACGTGGGCGCACTGCGAGGGGAAACCGGCCGCCGGAAGCTCGTGTAACCGGTCCTGCCTCAGCCGATGACCACGACCCGGGCCCAGGGCGGTGGAGTCTCCGGGACGTAGTCCGGGTCCTCCTCGTCCACGGCACCGGCGGGGCGGGGGAAGAGACCGACGACGGTGCGGCAGGGCGGCTGCGCGGAGGGCCATGCCGTCTGGCCGTCCGTCAGGGCGACGATCACGTCGGGGCGCGGCCGGGAGCGGAGCGCCCGGGTGAAGCCGGAGCGCAGGTCGGTGCCCCCGCCGCCGACCAGTTCGATGTTCTCGGCGCGGCAGAGCGGTACGGCGATCCCGGCCGCCGCGTCGCAGGAGATCACGGAGACCAGGTCGCGCCGCCCGCCCACCGCCCGGGAGATCGCCGCCACCTCCAGCAGCGCGCTGCCCAGCTCGGCGTCGCTCACCGACCCGGAGGTGTCGATCACGACGCACACCCGGGGCGGCGTACGGCGCAGGCTCGGCAGCACCACCCCGGGGACGGACGCCGAGCGCCGGGACGGACGCCGGTAGCTGTGGTCCTCCCCCGCCCTCGGTGCGCTCGCCGCCGAGCGCACCGCCGCGCCGAGCAACTGCCGCCACGGCTGCGGCGGATGGAACGCCTCGTCGGCCCACCGGCGCCAGCCCTCCGGTGCGTCGCCCGGCTTGCCCTTGATCCCCTCCGCCACCCGGAAGCGGACCGCGTCGCGCTGCTGCCCGGTCAGCCCGTGGGCCCCGTCGGGCCCCGCCTCCCACGGCCGCTCCTCGCCGTCGGCACCGCTGCCGCAGTCCAGCCAGGCCAGGTCCGCGGCGAGGGAGGACATCGACGCCGTCCGCAGGTACTCCTCCATCAGCAGTCCGTCGGGCAGCCGCAGCAGGGACGGCAGGACCGCTCCCGCGGGCAGCGGCAGGCCGTCGCCGTAGATGTCGTCGTTGATCTCGAAGTCCGCGGCGATGTTCCGCCGCAGCCGCTCGCCCGGCCCGTACTCCTCGTGCTCCCGCGCGTACCGCTCGCCCCGCCCGTGGTGGTCGCGGAGCAGATGGGAGACCTCGTGCACCCAGACGCCCGCCAGTTCCTCCACCGGGGTGCGCGCCACGAAGCCGGGCGAGACGTAGCAGCGCCAGTGGGCGTCCACCGCCATCGTGGGGACCGACCGGTCCGCCACGATGTGCAGCGCGAAGAGCGCGTCGGCGAGATAGGGACGGACCCTGACCGCGTGCAGCCTCGCGGTCAGCAACTTCCCCATGTCCAGCGGGAGCCCGGACGGGCCTTCGGAGACGCCCGGCCGGGCTCCCGCGGCCGGCGGCTCCGGCAGGGTGGCCCGCACCGGGCGCGGCGCCGGGGGCGGGGACATGGGGCGCGGCAGCGGGGCCGCGGACGCGGAGCCCCGCTCGGCCCCCGTCATCGGCGCTCCCGCGTCGCGTGCCCGGCCTCGGCCGCCCTGGCCCTTCCCACCGACCGGTCCGCGCGCCGGGCGAGCCCGACGACCGCGGCCAGCCGCTCCACCGCCTCCGGCACCTCCCAGTCGTCGCGCCGCAGCGCGGCCAGCGTCCTGGCCGGAGCGACCAGCAGGTCGGGAGTGCCGGTCTCCAGGGCCCGGACGAGCACCGCCCAGGCCGCCTCCCACCGCTCCCGTTCCGGGCGTGCGCCGACGGCGGCGACCACCGCCTCCAGCGCCGCCTGGCGCAGATCGCCCCGCTCGGGGAGTTCGGCGGAGGCCGGGTCGGCGAGCAGCGTCTCCGGATCCGGCAGGTCCATGCGGTCCAGGTGGGCGAGGAGTTCCAGCCCCGGGCCGTCTCCCACCGCGCCCCGCACCAGCAGCGCCAGCACCTCGCGGGATGCGGAGGCCGCCGTGCCGAAGGCCAGCAGGGTCAGCGCCGCCTCCCAGCTGCGGGGCGAGGGCCAGGCGCCGCCGCGCCGCGTCTCGGTGCTCGGCAGCCGGTGGATCAGTGTCGGCCGGACCTCCAGGAAGCCGCAGACCGCGCGCCGGGCGAAGGCCACCGCCTCCGGCAGCCCCTCGGGCACCAGCCGGGGCAGCCGAGCCCGGGGCCAGACTCCGCCCAGCCCGCGCACCACCACGTCCCGGTCGTGCACCCAGTGCAGATGCACGAACCGGTTGGCCAGCGGCGGGCTCAGTTCCCATCCGTCCGCCGCCGACGCCCGCGGGTTGGCGGCAGCCACGATCCGTACGCCGGGCGGCAGTCGCAGTGTCCCGACCCTCCGCTCCAGGACCACCCGGAGCAGGGCCGCCTGGACGGCCGGCGTGGCGGTGGACAACTCGTCCAGGAAGAGCAGCCCCCGCCCGGCCCGCACCAGTTCCACCGCCCACTGCGGCGGCGCCATCGGCACTCCCCGCACCGCCGGGTCGTCGCCCACGACGGGCAGCCCGGAGAAGTCGGACGGCTCGTGGACGCTGGCGATCACGGTCGTCAGGGGCAGGTCGAGGGAGGCGGCGAGCTGGGTCAGGGCGGCGGTCTTGCCGATGCCCGGCTCGCCCCAGAGGAGCACGGGCAGGTCGGCCGCGACGGCCAGGGTGAGAGCGTCGAGTTGTTCGTCGGGGCGCGGCTCGGTGGTGGTGGTCCGCAGGAGGGTGAGGAGGTCGTCGGCGAGGGCCAGCTGGGCACCGGTTCCGGACGCGTCGGCGGCCGTGGGAGCGGGCGCGGACGGGAGGGTGCTGAGGGTCATGGGCATCACCTGGGTGGGAGAAGGGAGCGGGAACGGGGTCGGCCCGCTCCGGAGGTCACGGTGCGTACGGCGCCGAAGGCGCGGCACGGACATGGGACTCGTGTCGGTGGTCAGCGGGTCAGGCCGGTACGGGGACGGCCCCGGCCGGCGCGCTTGCGGCGCATCTCGAGAGGCGCACGGCGGCCGAGCCGGGGACGGCGGTCCGCCTCCGCGTGCTCCCCGCCCGGAGCGGTCCCGCCGTCCGCCGCACCGGCGGCGGGGTGCACGGCGACCAGGCCCGAGCGGAAGAGCCCGTGGTCGACGCGGCGCTCCGCGGCCGACTCCAGCTCCGCCCGGAGCGGCCCGTCACGCAGCACGGCGGCCGGACCGAGCAGACCCTCGACCACGGCCAGCGCCCCGGTGACGTCACCGTGGCGGAGCCGCTCCCGGACCGCGGGCAGTGCCTCCGGGGTGCGGTGCGCCGCGTCGATCGCCCGCAGACAGGGCAGCGCCGGCCCGCCGAGCGCCACCAGCAGTTCCTCCCGGCGCAGTTCGACCGGGTCGTGATCGACCGCCGTGAGCACCCCGTCGCGCGGCGCGATCCGGTGGACCTCGCCCCGGCAGTCCACCCGGTGGGGGTCACCGAGCTCGGTGGCCGGGGCGGCGGCCGCCGTGGGAGCGGGCACCGGCAGCGCGGCGGCGACGAGCGGGTGCAGTCGCTCGGCGGCGATCAGCCCGGCCCGCAGCAGTTCGAGGTCCGGCAGGACCCGGGCCGCCGCTTCCGGCAGTACCGGAAGGGCCGCGGCCTCGTGCGGTGGCAACGTCTCCCGCAGCGGCCGGAACACCGGGGCGTGGCTGTCGTCGGGGGCGGCGAGTTCGAGGACGGCGCGGCCGCGGGCGCCGAGCCGCACGGTGAACGCCCCGCGCGGACGTCTCTCGGCCCGCAGCAGCAGTTCGGCCTCGGCGGCCCAACGTCCCACCGCCCAGGGGGCGCCGGACACGGCGGGCGGCTCCGGCGGAACGGACCGCACGTGTCCGCCGGGCAGGCCGGGCAGGTCCGGCGGTGCCGCGGGCGGCGTTCCGAACGCCCCGCACCGCCACGCCAGTTCACCGCTGCGCCCGGCGTCCCAGAGGTGCCGGTGCAGGTCGAGCCGGAACCGCCGGTCGGGATGCGGGTGCGGGTGGTGCCGCGGTGCGCCGTGGGCCGACCCCTCCCACAGGGCCAGGGACATCCGCTGTCCGGCGTCCGCCCAGGCCGGCGGTGTCCGCACCACCAGTTCGAGCGGCAGGGCGCCGGGAGCGTGGTAGCGGGCGAGCGAGAGGGTGAGACCGGGTCTGAGCAGCCCGTCGGGCGCGATCCGGGGCATGTGCCAGCGGAGCAGATCCGGCGACAGCCGCCGCAGATCCGCGCGGAGGCGGTGGGCGAAATCGGTGCCGTGGCGGTCGCGCACGGCGCGCAGATCGAGATCGACGTCGACCCGGGCGGCGGCGCAGGCTCCCGCCCAGTCGCCGACCGCACGTCGCGCGGTCGCGGTCTCGATCATGGACGGTGGCACGGCGTACTGGCGTACGCGCTGCCACATCAACAGGCGGGGCGGAAACTCGTTCGCGAAGTGATGTGCCATCAGCCATCACCTTGCGCGGACGATTCCCCCAATCCGTACGAGGAGAAGTTCATCATCGCGGACATCGTAACCACCCCGGCGACGATCTGTCTCTCCCCGCCGGCGACGCCCGGCGGTCACCGGGGTCATGGCGCCGGTGATCGGCCGAATCGTCTGTTCTCCGGAGCACGCGTCGCCGCTAGGGTGCTCGTACGTTCCTCGGACGGGGAGGGCTCGGGTTGGAGGGGGCAGGGGTGGACGCGGTTCCTCTGGCCCCCGGCGGGCTGCCGCTGGTGGGGCACCTGCCCGGGCTGGCGCGGGGACGGGTGGCTTTCCTGCAGGCGCTGCGGGGGTGCGGTGACGTCGTGGAGATGCGGTTGGGGCGGCGTCCGTTCTACGTGCTGAACGCCCCCGAGGCCATCCACGACGTGCTGGTGACCCAGAGTGGGAAATTCAGTAAGGGCATGCTGTTCGACCAGGTCCGCCCCTACATCGGCAACGGGTTGGCGTCGTCCGACGGGCCGTTCCACCTCCGGCAGCGGCGCGCCGTGCAGCCGGCGTTCCACCGGGAGCGGATCGCGCGGTACTCGAAGACGTTCGCCGAGGTCGCCGGAGCGCGGGTGGGTGGCTGGCCGCAGGGCAGGGTCGTCGCGATGGGGCGGGAGATGCGCGAACTGGCCGTCGCGATGCTCGTACCGGCGCTCTTCCCCTTCGCCGAGGGGTCGACGACCAGGCGGGCGATCGAGGATCTCGGCGCGCGTGTCAGCCGTGACCTCGAGATCCTCGTGCGCGGTGTGCTCCGGGCCACCATCCTGCCGCCGTCACTGGCCGTCGTACCGACTCCGGGGCGGCGTGCGTTCCTGGCCTCGGCGGCGGCCCTGCGCCGGCTCGCGGAGGAGGCCGTACGGCACGCCCGTGACAGCCCCGAGGGCCATGGTGTCCTCGCGCTCATGCTCGCGCACGAGAACGGCATGTCGGACGGGGAGGCCTGCGACGAGGTGCTCACCCTCCTCGTCGCCGGTGTCGAGACCACGGCCACCACCCTGTCGTGGGCCCTGCACGCGCTCGCCCGCGATCCGCGGATGGCGGACCGGATGAGCGACGAGGCACGGGCGGCCGGACCTGGCGTCGTCACCCCCGCCGCCCTGCCGTACACCACGCGGTTCGTCCAGGAAGTGCTGCGCCTGTACCAGCCGCTGTGGTTCATGGGGCGGCGTGCCCTGGAGACCGTGCGCGTCGGGCGGTACGAGATCCCGCGCGGGGCCGAAGTGGTCTACAGCGCCGCGACGCTGCACCGTGATCCCGCCTGCTTCCCCCACCCGCTGCGTTTCGACCCCGACCGGTGGCTGGCCAGGCCGGAGAAGAGCCTGCCCCGCGCCGTCTACCTGCCCTTCGGCGCCGGCAACAGGCGCTGCATCGGGGACGGTTTCGCGTTGGCCGAGATGCTCGCCGTGCTCTCCGCCGTCACCGTGCGCTGGCACCTGCGCCCCGCCCCGGGGCACAGGGTCCGGGCGGTGGCGGACGCGCAGATCCACCCCGACGCCCTGCCGATGTCCGTCACCGCGCGGGCAGCGGGCTGACCGGGAGAGCCGATGCTGGACTTCCACCTGCGCGAGATCGGCCTGTTCGGCACCGCCCGGGCGTGGGACCCCGAGGTACGGGGGCTGACCCGGTTCCTCCCGGACACCGAGCCGGAACCGCTCGACGGGGCGGAACTGCTGCGGATCGAGGACGAGTGCCGCCGGGACCGGCTCGCGCTGCTCGAAGCCACCGACGAGGCCTACCGGGGCAGTGCGGAGGGACGGGCTTTCGCCGCGTGGCTGGCCACGGCCCGGCCGCCGGAGCTGATCTGCACGCGCAAGGGCGACACCTCACTGGAGGACGTGCACCGGTACATCGTCCGGGACGCCGTGCAGTGGCTCGCCCTGTGGCTGGCCGGGTACCGCGCGGACCCGCTGTGGCACGCGATCGCCAAGGCGGTGGCGTTGACGGCCGCCCTGGACGACATCGTCGTTCCGCCGCGGGACGTGGCCGACGGGGTGCACCGGATCGGGGACGAGAGCCTGGCAGAGGTGCTGGACCGGGTGAAAGGGCTGGGCGGTGACCGGGACGCCCGGTGGCTCGCCCACGCCTATGAGGAGACGCTGTTCAGCGCGCGCGTCCAGTTCCACGAGAAGTGGTCCACCGCCGGGCCGGGCATGGCGCCGCCGGGCCACCTCAGCGCCATCCGGGCGTACGTCGGGGAGCCGGACATCCTGCGCGCGAGCGTGGTGCGGACCTACGCGGCGGAGACCCTGCCCGTCCTGCACCTCATCGCCTACTACTTCCGCCTCCCCTATGACGACCGCGACCGGGCGGCCTTCCTCTCGGCCGCCGTGGCCCAGACCCTGGGCATGGACATCTCCAAGGACCAGTACGGCGTCGGCGTCAAGGAACCCACCAACTTCGGCGTCCGCCCCGGCCGGCCCGAGCAGGACGCCGTACGGCGCCGCACCGCAATCCACGGCGCCTTCCTGCGCCTGACCTCCCGCTTCCAGGACATCACCGACTTCGCCACCACGGTCTACGACCGCTACTCCCGCGTCTCCCTCTCCTACGCCAGACTCGTGGACCGGTACATCGAGCGCCGTCGCATGACCCGCCTGCCCATGAACGACACCCTGTCCACGGTCGTGGACGACATCCTCACGGCCCGGTAGAGGGCCGCGGCGGATCCGGGAACCTGGGTGGGGAACAGCCCACTCGGCCGGTATCCGTAGACTGCCGACGTGGCATTCACGAGCACCCCGCACTGCTGCTTCCTGTGACCGGAAGGCGTTGAGGGCGACGCGGGACGACATCGCCCTCCTCGGTGTGCCGTCTCTTCCCGCTGGCCGACGGGGTGGCCGATGTCGTGCTGGACGTGTTCGCGCCGCGCAATCCGGCCGAGTTCCGCCGCGTGCTGCGCCCGACCGGCCGGCTGATCGTGGTCCGTCCCACCGGGCGGCACCCGACCGAGCTGCGCGGCCGGTTGCCCGCGATGGTCGCGGTCGACCCCGCCGAGGAGCAGCGCCTGCGCCGGGCGCTCGCCCCCTTCTTCGAAGCCGCCGTCACCGGACCGGTGGAGTACCCGGTGACGTTGACCGGGCCGGCGGCCGTGGACCTGGTCGCGATGACGCCGAGCGCACGCCACATGGGCGCCGCGGGCCCGACCGGTGACGGCTTTCTGCCCGATCGGGTCACCGTCTCCGTGCCGGCCACCGCCTGCCTGCCTCGGTGACCACCAGCGGCACGTGCGCCGGCTGACCGCCGGGCGATGCGCGTGTCCGGCGCCCTGCCGTCACCGCGGCACCGGCACCGGGAGCCGCGGCACCGTGCGACGACGCCCTCGGGTGCGCGTGCGGGGGCTGGCCACACCTCCGACCGGCCTGCTGCCCGGATGGTCCGGCAGGTCACGGACGAGAAGGCTGAACGCAGTACGGATCCACCGAGCAAAAGGGAACCCTCTGTGTTCAGCTTCAAGCCGCCGCGCCGCCGCATCGCCCGCACCGCCGCAATCGGCGCCCTCGCCGTCGCGGCCTGTGCCACCGTCATGACCGGCAGCGCCGGAGCCATCGTCAACGGGTCGGACGCCACCGGCAGTTATCCGTTCATGGCGGTGATCCCGGCGTCGGCCCCGGACCAGGGCCTGCGCGACGGGAACTGCGGTGCGTCGCTGATCGACCGGCAGTGGGTGCTGACGGCGGCCCACTGCGTGCGGGTCGAGGGCCTCCGGCTGGACGGCATCGTGCGGATCGGCAGCGCCCACCGCAAGTCCGGCGGCACCGTGCGGAAGATCGACCGCACCTTCGTGCACCCCGGTTATGTGAACGGCGACGACAAGGCCGCGAACAAGAACGACATCGCGCTCATACGCCTGGACCGGCCGGTCGCCCAGCGGCCCATCGAGATCGCCGAGCAGGCGGGGCCGCCCGGTGCGCGGACCCGGCTCCTGGGCTTCGGCACCACCGCCGACACCGGGTTCGAGTTCCCGGACCGGTTGCAGGAGCTGGACACCCGCAGGGGTGCCGTGTCGGAGTGCGCACCCGGTTACGCGGACCGGACCCGGCTGTGCACGATCAGCACCGTGCCCGACGCCATGGCGTGCTTCGGCGACTCCGGCGGACCGCAGGTGCGACAGGGCCTGAACGGCCGCTGGGAGCTGATCGGCGTCACCTCGGGGCCCGGCGCCCCGAACGTGCCGTGCTCGAAGGGCCCCGGCCTCTACACCAGCGCGCCCGCCTACGCCGGCTGGATCGGCAAGACCATGAAGGCCAACAGCGCGCCGTCGAGCGCCGCCAAGGGCTCCGGCCTCGCCGAGACCGGCACGCACGACGGCACCGCGGCGATCGCCGGCGTGGCCGGCGGGCTGATCGCCGCCGGTGGCGGCACGGCCCTCGCGGTACGGCGCCGCAGCCGCCGCACCACCTGAGCCGAACCGCCCCGGTCCCGGGCCGGCCCCTGGCCGGCAGGCATCGGGACGGCCGGACGACGGCGGGGCCGCCCGGGGGCGGGGCACCTCGGCGTGCCCCGCCCCCGGGCGGGTGGACCGGTGGGTCAGGCGGTCGCGGGCAGCGGTTCGGACCCGGGCCGTGCCGCCAGTCGGCCGGTGCGGTGCAGGCCGTGGAGGGCGGCGGCGCACGCCAGGCCGAGCGCTAGCAGGGTGATCCACGGCAGCGCGGGCATCCCGGCGGCGCGGGCGGCGTCCAGGGCGGCGCCCGTGCCCAGGTTCCCGACGGTGATGCCGATACCGCAGATCGTGTTGTACAGCCCGTAGTGCGTGGCGACGAGGCGGTCACCGCAGAGGCGGACGATGGTGTCCATCTCGAAGGGGTAGGCGATCATCGTGCCGACGGCCAGCAGCAGCGCGGCGAGTGTCGGCGGGACCGCCGAGAGCAGCCACAGCCCGATCCCGGACTCCGGCACGGTCACGGCGGTGGCCGGCAGCAGGGGGACGAACGCCAGGCCCATGACCGCCAGCCCGCGCACGAGCGCCTGCCCGGGCTCGTACCGCGCCTTGCACCACGCCGTCACCCGCGTCTGGCCGAGGATCGTGCCGAGCCCCGAGACGGCGAAGAGGACCGCCACCGCCGCGGTGCCGAAGCCCCCGTCGCCGCCCAGCCGTCGCACCTCCAGTGGCAGCGCGAGGTAGACCTGGAAGGACAGGATGTAGGAGCCGATCATGGCGACGGAGAAGAGCAGGAACGGACGGTTGGCGAGGATGCCCCGCCACTGGGCGAGGACGCCCGGACCGCCGTGGCCGCGCCGGTGCCCGGCGCCGTCGGCCCGCCGGGCGGGCAGGGCCCGGATCTGTACGGCGCTCAGCAGGGCGAAGATCCCCGCCGCCACCAGGCAGGTGACACGGAAGTCCACCCCGGTGAGGACCATGCCCACCAGCGGGCCGAGCAGGACCCCGGCCTGGTAGAAGACGTTGAAGAGGGCGAACGCCTCCACCCTGCGCTCCCCCGCGTCAGCCGCCAGGTAGGCCCGTACGGCGGGATTGAACAGCGCTCCGGCCAGTCCGGTGGCCGCGGAGGCGGCGAGCAGCGCGGGCAGCGAGTCGACCAGCCCGAGCGTCGCGAAGCCGAGGGTGCGCAGCACACACCCGGCGATGATCATCGGCTTGTAGCCGAGCCGGTCGGCGAGCGTGCCGCCGACCAGGAACATGCCCTGTTGACTGAAATTGCGCACGCCGAGGACGAGTCCGACGATCCAGCCGGCCAGTCCGAGCGTTCCGGACAGGTGGGCGGCCAGGTAGGGCATCAGCATGTAGAAGCCGAGGTTGATGGTGAACTGGTTGACCATCAACAGCCGGACGCTGCGTTCGTACGACCGGACCTGGACGAGCAGCCCCTTCACCGGTCCTCCTCCGACGGGCCGGGCACGACGCCCGGAGCGTCCCCGCCGGCCCCGCTCCCCGCGCCGTGCGGGGCGAGCGGGTCGACCACGGTGGTGCACCGGGTCCAGTGGGTGACCTCCTTCTCGTCCGGCCGGCCGATCAGCTCCGGCTCGGGGGCCGGCGGGCAGTCCAGCAGGCCGTGGGCGGCGCAGTAGTCGTCGTCGTAGACCGTCCCGAGATACCGCTGCGGTCCGTCGGGGAAGACCGCGGCGATCCTGGTGTCCGCCGGCGTCGTCCGCGCCAGCCAGCCGGCCACCAGCGCGACCGCGCCGACGCTCCACCCGCCGGTGGCGTAGTGCGAGGCGGCCAGTCGGCGGCAGGTCCACACGGCCTCGTGCGGGGCGACCCAGTGCACTTCGGAGAACTGTTCGTAGGCGACGTTGCGGGGGTAGATGCTGGATCCGAGTCCGCGCATCAGACGGGGGCGGGCGGGCTGCCCGAAGATCGTCGAGCCGGTCGTGTCCACGCCGACCACGGTCAGCTCCGGGTAGAGCTGCCGCAGGACGCGGGAGGTGCCCGCCGAGTGGCCGCCGGTGCCGACGCTGCACACCAGCACGTCGATGTGGCCCAGCCCGGTGGCGAGTTCGTGGGCCAGCGGGGTGTAGGCGGCGACGTTGTCCGGGTTGTTGTACTGGTCCGAGCACCAGGAGCCGGGGTCCCGCTCCAGCAGTCGCTCCACGCGTTCACGGCGGGCCTGCTGCCAGCCGCCCGTGGGATGGGGCTCGCGGACGACGTCGACCCGGGCACCGTAGGCGGTCAGCAGCCGGGTCATGGACGGTTCCAGCCCCGGGTCGGTGACCAGGGTGACCGGGTGGCCGTACGCCATGCCGGCCAGCGCCAGTCCCAGGCCCAGGGTCCCGCTGGTGGACTCGATGATCCGTCCGCCGGGCCGCAGGTCGCCGCGGGAGCGGGCCCGCTCGACCATGTGCAGGCCCGGACGGTCCTTGATGCCGCCGGGGTTGAACCCTTCGAGTTTCGCCCAGAAGCCGCGCCCCGCCGGGGCCAGTGGCTCGGAGACCCGCAGCAGCGGGGTGTTGCCCACCAGGCCGGACAGTGCGGAGCGGCCCGGGGTGACCGTGGCCTTGGTCAGTGCCTGCATGTGTGTGGTGTCACTCTCGCTCGATGGATGCACGATGCGGTTCCGTTCGCGCCCCGGGGCGACAGGCGGGCCGTGGGCCCGCGGCCGAGGCCGTGGGTGCGCGGCAGCCGGAGGGATGGGCCGGCTGCGAGCGAGTGGTCTAGATCCGCCACCGGGCCGTACGGGCGAGCGCCGCGCGGCCGGTGCGCGCGTCGCGCCGTCTTCGGAACCCGTGCGGCAGGAGGGGTCCTGCCACCGGCAGGGACACGGTGACGAGTACGGCCAGGGCCATGGCGACGGGGCAAGGGCCCTGCGCCGGCTGCTCCGCCGCACGGGCGATCACGGCCGCCGCGCAGTCCTCCGCCTGGTGCGGGACGCCCGGCCCATGAGGGTCCTCGCCCATGGCCGACGCGGGGACGGTGGCGGATGCCGGGACCGTCCCGGGCGCTTCCCGCGGCACGTGGTGGACGACGGCGCACAGCATGACCGCCACCGCGAGGACGCCGCGGGCCGCCGAGACGAGCCGGCGCCACCGGGCCGAGCTGCCGGGAGCCCGTGGGGCGTGTGCGGGTGGGCGGGAAGGGGTCGGCACGGGTCCTCCGCGTGCTGCTGCCGCGTCTCCGGGCGAAAGGGGCGGAGCGGGGCGCGGGCATGGGTGAGGGGCAGGCAGGGGCAGGACGAGGTGCGCGGACGAACGCCCCGGCCGGGCACGGGATACGACGCTCGTCGCGCGGACCGGACGCACCGGTGACAACCGGTGGTCCGGCCGGAGGACTCCGTACTCCTAGACCTGTCGCACCACGGAGGCTGACCTGAGGGCCAGGGAGTACGCCCCGTCTATGGCCCCGTCCGCCGCCGGGGCCCGGGGCGCCGAGGCGGCGTCGGCATCAGCGGATTCACGCATCGGCGCCGCGGAGCAGGGCGGTCCCGGAACGGAGGCCTGCTGGGGCTGACCCGGTACGCACTGTTCACCCGGGTGCGAAGGATCGTGGCCGCCCTGACGGTGGCCGGGCTGCGCGGCGAACGGCGACACGGGCTCCATGGTCGCGTCGCGAAGGCCGTCCGCGGGCAGTGCCACACCGGTCGCGGTGCCCACGGAGAAGTGGCCTCCGACGCCGTCCCCGTGCACTCCGTGCGACACGAGGATGCCGAACAGGAGCACGGCCAAGGCCAGTACGCGCGGCAGCGGACCCGCACACGAGGGGGTCCGGGCCATGCGCCGGGGCGACCGAGCCGTAACCATGCCGTGATCCTAGCGACTCGTCGGCGGTGCTCGTCCACCGATCGGGGAACACCGGGTGGACGCGGCGGGCACATGGCTTGTTCACTGCGGGGGTGGTGCCGAAACGGCGTGTCCGGGCGCGCGCCTTCCCGTGTGCGCGCCCGGGTCCGCGGCGGCTCCCGCACCGCCCCCGCCCGGCACGGCTGCTGCGAGGAGTTCCGCACCCGGGCGTCCCCGCCGGTCCTCGGCCTCCTCGATGCGGTCGCGGCCGGCGCCTGGTCCCGTCGCCGCATGGGGCACCGCCCTCGGCGCAGGCTCGCCGCCGGTACGCGTCCGGCAGTGGCCGTCGCGGATCTTCCGGTAGCCGGGGACCCCGACCGTGCCCAGGAGCTGTGCCCATCGCGCGGCGTTGGTCTCGATCCCGCGGGCGACCCGGTCGCGGGCGGCCTGGTCGGGGGCGTCGGCGAGCTGCCGCGCGTGCTCCCACGCCCCCGCTCGCCAGGTGCGGAACAACTGGCCGGCGGTGAGGCCGGCGATGGGGTTCCAGCGGTCGTCGGCGAGGGCGACGAGCGGGTCGTAGCGGCCGGCGACGTCCCGGACGGCGGGGCCGTAGGCGCGGTCCAGGACCGTCTGGAAGCGGTCGTAGTCGGGCTTGCGCGTGTCTCCTCCGGGACGGGTGAGGCCGAGGGCGGCCAGGACGTACGGCATGTCGCGCTGGATGTGCGCGTTGGCTCCCAGGAGCACGTCCTGCCCGGCGTTGGCATCGGCCGTACGCGCGGCCGCGAACGCCGCGTGCCAGGCGGCCGGGACGGGGCGTCCCGCGCGGTCGGCCTCGTAGGCGTCCAGGTACAGGTTGACGAAGCCGGTGTTGAGGCTCCCCGCCAGCCATGACGGCTCGTCGAAGGCGTCGCCGCCGGCGACCGCCGCCTCCAGCGAGCGCTCGAGGTGGACGTAGATGGCGGGGAAGGGCGCGCGGTGGTCGCAGCCCAGCCGGTCCCGGATCCCCTCCAGCGTGCGGCGCGCGTCCTGCACGCAACGGATGACCGCACCCCGGCACACCAGGTGCCCGGTCGGGACCGCGGCCGGCGCGGCGGCGGAGGCGGTGCCGCCGCCCAGGGCGACGACGCCCGCCATGGCGACGGCGACGAACGTACGGACTGTGCGCGGCCGACGGCCCATGGCCCGCTCCTCCTCGTGCTCCCCGGTGGCAGAGACGCCATCTGCCGAAACGAGGCCCGAGGACGGGAGGTTACGGCCGACGAGGTGACGGAGCCGGGTGCGCGACGGGGAGGGCCGCGCGGCGGAACCGAAGGAACGGCACCGAGACGGAGGAGACCCGGGGCCGAGCCCTTCGGCCGGTGCCTCAGCCGACCCGGCGGCCGGCCGGCTCCCCGCCCGGGTCGTCGGCCAGCACGACGACCGCCTTGATCCGTTTGCCCACCGGCTCGCGATGCACCTCGAAGCTCCGGCAGACGGCCATGACGATCTCCAGCCCGTGCTGCCCCACCCGTCCCGGATCGGCGGCCCGGGCGACCGGCAGCACGGGGTCGCTGTCCCATACCGTCACGTCCACGGCGCCGTCGCCGACGTCCAGCGTCAGCAGACACGGGCCCGGGGCGTGTCTGAGGGCGTTGGTCACCAACTCGCTGACCACCAGCTGGACCACGCCCAGCACACGGTCCGACACCGGCAACCCGTGCACGGCCTGGACGTCCTCGAGGAAGGACCGGGCCAGCTCGCGCGCCCCGGCGATCTCCTCGCTGCCCACGAACGCCGCGGACACCCCCGCCGAGGCCAGGGAGTCGTGGCCCTCGCCCTCTTCCGCCTGCACCATATGGCCGCCTCGCCTGAGCATCTCGACCCGGACCGTCTGCCCCAACGGTCCGACTACAGACACGACGAACAGATGACCCGGGAAGTTGCCCGGGGACGCCGCCCACTTCCGGTCGGGCGGGGCTGCGGTAGCGGCACGGGCCGGCCCCACGGCGCTCGCACGATCCGCCACGTCACGGTATCCGGGTCTCCAGGTGGGCGAGTTGGGCGGCGAGGATCTCTTCGAACGCGACGCGCCGGTCCGCTCCGAGAGGGCGGATGTCGCGGGCGAAGTGGGCCAGGGCGGGGAAGCGTCCGGGGTCGGCGCCGAGCACCGCGACGCGGAACTGCTCCATGCCCTGTTCGTACTCCTGGGCAGTGATGGCGCCGATGCCGGCCTCGGAGACGATCAGCGCGGCGAGGAGGATCACGATGCGGTGGTAGCGCACCGGGACCTCCTCGTCGGGCAGGCCGGACGCGCGCAGGGCCTGCAGCAGCTCCTCCATGACCATGCGGGAGCCGGTGCCGCCGGACCCGTAGCGCCCCCACACCACGGCGAGCTGGAGTTGCTCGCCGAAGGCCTCGCGCAGGCGCAGGCCCAGGGCGGTGACCCGCTGCTTCCAGTCGCCCTCGGGGTGGTAGCCCTCCATCGCGGCCAGCAGGACCCGGTCGGCGACCGCGCGCAGCAGTTCCGTCTTGTTGCGGAAGTGCCGGTAGAGGCTGGAGGAGTCGGTCCCGAGCGCCAGGGCGAGTTTGCGCACGCTGAACGACTCGGCGTCGCTCGTGCGCAGCAGTTCCGCCGCCGTGTCCAGGATCTCCTCGGTCGACCATCGCCTGCGGCCAGTCATCTCGCCCCTCTCGTCCGCACGCATCCTATCTGTGCACTTGGCTATGCACGCACCGCGTGCATAATGAGGGCAACGCACTGTCCGGCCACAACGGCACCCGGCGTCCGGCCGGGAGGGGAGAAGGACACATGAGCGAGACCACTACCGCGATACGACCGCCCGAGCCCGACTTCTCGGCGATCACGACCGAGGAACTCATCGCCTACCGCGACGCGGAGAACCGCTTCCGGGCCTCCGGCGCGGCGCGGAGGATCCTCGGCGAGCCGCACACCGGCGCCGCGATCGTCTGGCAGCGGATCGCACTGCCCGGCCGCGACCTACCGGTCCGGGTCTACCGGCCGGCCCCGGCGGAAGAGGACGGAACCGCGGCTCCGGCCGGCCTGCCGCTCGTGGTCCATGTCCACGGAGGCGGCTTCGTGGGCACGGCGGTGCAGTGCGACTGGACCAACAGCCACCTGGCCGCGGAACTGCCCGCCCTCGTCGTCTCGGTCGAGCACCGCCTCCTCGCCCCCGGCAGCCCCCTCGCGGACGCCGCCGACGACGGATGGGAGGCGCTCCGGCACGTGGTACGGAACGCCGCGCGGTGGGGCGCCGACCCGGCGCGCGCGGCCGTCTTCGGTGAGAGCTGCGGCGCCTTGATCAGCGCGCTGACGGCCATCCGGGCCAGGGAAGCCGGCCTGGAACTCGCGGCGCAGGTGCTGGTCAACCCCGTGGCCGACGTGACCGGGACGATGTTCGACCACCCCTCGATCACGGAGTACGCGCACAGTCCGACCCCGGCCCTGCCGCTGCTGCGGTTCGTCCAGCGGCTCGCCGTCCCGGCGGGAGCCGACGCCGGCGCCTTGTCGCCCCTGCACGCGGACGACCTGAGCGGACTCGCCCCGGCGCTCGTGGTGGTGCCCACCCGCGACGCGGTCGCCGACCACGGCCGCCGCTACGCCGAGCGACTGCGCGAGGCGGGGACGCCCGTGCGGCTTTCCGAATACCCGGGAGCGCAACACGCGTTCCTCAGCATGCCGGGCGTGGAACCCCGGGCCGAGGCCGCCCGGGCGGAGATCCTCGCGTTCCTCCGCGCCGCCCTGGCGCGGTGACGCGGGACCGGGGCACCCGCTTGGCGGACCTCGGGAGCACCCGCCGGACTCTCACGCCCCGGCGGACCGGGACGCGAGAGGCGGCCCGGCCGTTCGGCGCCGGGCCGCCTCTGTCACGGCCGGGACGGAATGTGAACCCGTGGCCCGCGGGTGGGGGGGGGGGGGGGGGGACCGGGGGTGCCCCCGGGAGGCGAGGGAGAGGAGGGTTTTCCCCCGGGGGGAGCCCTTGTCCCTTGGGAGCCTCC
>NZ_JBVJOT010000028.1:0-5594 GCF_055583025.1 Streptomyces sp. NPDC104831 | reverse complement strand
GCAGCAGTGGAGCGAACGCCCCCCCCTGTACCCCGGGGGCACCCCCCCCCCCCCCCCCCCCCCCCCCCCACCGGGCATCAGCCGCGGACGATGTTCTCCGCCTGGGGGCCCTTCTGGCCCTGGGTCACGTCGAACGTGACCTTCTCGCCCTCGACCAGCTCGCGGTACCCGTTGCCGGAGATGTTCGAGTAGTGGGCGAAGACGTCCGGTCCGCCGCCGTCCTGGGCGATGAAACCGAAGCCCTTCTCGGAGTTGAACCACTTCACGGTGCCGCTGGCCATACTGCGTCCTTCGATCTTGCCGGGGGTGCCGGCCGGGGTGAGTAGTGGGATCTGCCCCGCCAGGGGAAGACGCCCGGCGTCTTTCTACCCCGGCCGGGCCGCCGTCATACGATCATCCGCCCACGAGTCGGAACGAGTCCGGTCCGGGGGACGGCGGTGGCCCGGCCGGTGACCTCCGGAGCCGGCCGCGACGGCCGGGGAGGCCGCCTCGTCGGATCAGGCGTAGCGGGTCCGCAGGTGGCGCAGGTACGCGTCGGCCGTGGCGTGGCGTCGGTCCTGGGCCCCGTGGCGGTGCAGCTCGAGTCGGCCGCCGCCGTGCAGGCGCACGGTCGTCGTCGCCCGGCGCGGCGCGTGGCCGTGCCGCGCCGGTCCGGCGGGAGCGGTGGAGGCGGTGGCCGCGGGCTCCGCGAGGACGGGGACCGTGGCGGGGAACATCGCCAGCGCTTCCCGGCTGGTGGACGCGGGCGGGTGCCCGGTGCGGTTGGCGCTGCTGACGTACAGCACCGGATACTCCCGCAGGAGTGGGCGCAGGGGCTGCCACCGGGCACCGAAGAGCAGCACCCAGCCGTCCTTGTGCGCCGGCCTCAGCCATGCCGGCCGTACGGCGTCGGCGCGCAGGGGCACGAGCACCGTGAGGTGCTCCTCCGCCAGGAGACGCTCCGCCAGCAGGACGTCGGCGGCAGGCAGGTCCCAGAGGCCGCCGAGGTGTCGGAGGGTTTCGGGATGGTGCGCCCACAGGGCCACCGGCTGGCCGCCGGGGCGCCCCTTGGCCTCGTTCACGGCCCGGGCCCGGGCGGCGGTCACCACATGGGTCAGCGGCTCGGGATTGGGCAGGACCACGGCCATGCCCTCCCTCAGGGCGCGGCGCACCTGTGCGAGCGAGGCGGGCGGGCGCGCCGGCGGGTCGGCGGTCGGATTCACGGCGGGTTCTCCTCAGGATCGCAGAGACGGACTGCTGGGTGATTCGGCGTATTTCCGCAGTGGAACGTGAGACGCGATGTGGAAGGTGATCTTACGAATAAGGCAGAAATCCCATCAAAAGGTATTTTGATGTAGAACCCAGGCGGGACGAATGCTTCGTTTCACTGCACTACTTCCCCAATCCACCATATAGGTGTAATACCGGCTGATTGAACTCCCGTCACTCCGGCGAGCATCACTTTGCGTCGGCTTGGATTACTCCCGCCGGGTCGGCTTGCCTGCCGCGTACACGGTCGTGTTCCATTAGTGCGAAAGACGGGGGATTGAATTTCCATGGATCAGCCGCGGTATATCTGCTGTTGCACTCGGCCACCGATTTTCCGTGGGAAGGGTCTCGGCGCGTTGTGGGCGGTAGGGCATATCGGCCACGGGTGAGCGTCGGGCCGTATCCGCCGACTCAGCAATTCACCGCATCGCCGCAGCCCACGGGCGGTAGACACCCTGGATGCCCTGTGTCAGAGGGCAGGGCTGCGCCGGGCGTATTCCGTTCCCTTCGCGGGCGGGTCGGGGTGTCCCGTCCGCCGATGCCGCGCCGCACCAAAGGGAACTGCCAAATCTCGGGGGAGATTGTCACCATGGATAAATCCGACGTGAATGGTGTCGTGCGGCGTGCGTTGGACGGAGATCCGTCCGCCTGGAGCGAACTGCTCGGCAGGTTCTCCGGGCTGGTCCGCTGGATCACGCGCGAGCACGGCCTCAGCCACGCCGATGCCGCGGACGTCAGCCAGACCGTGTGGATGAAGCTGTTCGAGCACCTCGCCATCGTCCGCAAGCCCGACAGCCTGGGTGCCTGGGTGGCCGTGGTCACGCGCAACGAGTGCCGCCGGCTGCTGAGTTGCGGGCGCCAGGAGATCAGCGCCACCCACCAGGAGCTCGCCACCGTCCTCGTCGACGCCCAGGACATCGGCGTGCCGCTGATCCGGGACGAGTGCAGCGTGCTGCTGTGGCAGACGGCCAAGACCGTCCTCAACCAACGCGGTTACGCCATCATCCGCATGCTCATGGCCGATCCGCCGGCCAGCTACGAGCAGGTGTCCCGGAGCCTGAAGATCCCCATCGGCAGCATCGGGCCGACCCGGAACCGGTGCCTCGCCCAGCTTCGGTCCGCCCCGGGCATCCACGAGTGCAAGGCGATGGTCGCATCCTGAACACCGCCCGGCACACGTGCCCACCGTCCCGTCCGTCCCGCCCGTCTCCGCCCGGCCCGTCCGGGCCGCTGCCGACGTCCCCGCAGGAGGACCATGTGAGCCCGACCAGCAGTCGCCGCCCCCGCACGCTCAGCGAGAAAGTGTGGGACGCGCACGTGGTGCGCCCCGGCGGCGGTCCCGGTGTGCCCGATCTGCTCTACGTGGACCTGCACCTGGTGCACGAGGTCACCTCGCCGCAGGCGTTCGCCGCGCTGCGGTCGGCGGGGCGGACCGTGCGCCGGCCGCGGCAGACGGTGGCGACCACCGACCACGTGGTGCCCACCCGGGACTGCGGCCCGGACGCCGCCGACCCCGACGCGGCACGCCAGATCGCGGCCCTGGGCGACAACGCCCGGCGGTTCGCCCTGCCGCTGTTCGCGCAGGGCGACCGGCGTCAGGGCATCGTGCACGTCATCGGCCCGCAGCTCGGGCTCACCCTGCCCGGCACCACCGTGGTGTGCGGCGACAGCCACACTTCCACGCACGGTGCGTTCGGCGCGCTGGCCTTCGGCATCGGCACCAGTCAGGTGGAGCACGTCCTCGCCACCCAGACCCTGCGGATGGTCCGGCCGGGGACCATGAGCGTGCGGATCGACGGCGACCTGGCCCCCGGCGTCTCGGCGAAGGACCTGATCCTCGGCGTCATCCGGCGGATCGGGACGACCGGCGGCTCGGGAACCCTCGTGGAGTACCACGGCTCGACGGTCCGCAGGCTGTCGATGGAGCAGCGGATGACGGTCTGCAACATGTCCATCGAGGCGGGCGCCCGAGCCGGCATGATCGCACCCGACGAGACCACCCTCGCGTACCTGAAGGGCCGCCCCCATGCGCCGCGCGGCCGGCAGTGGCAGGAGGCGGAGGCCTACTGGCGCACCCTGCGCACCGACGAGGGGGCGCGCTTCGACCGGGCCGTGCGCATCGACGCCTCCGCTCTCACCCCCCACGCCACCTGGGGAACGGATCCGGCGCAGAGCGCCCCGCTCAGCGGGCACGTGCCGGACCCCGCGGCGATGGCGGACCCCGAGGAACGGCGGCGGGCCGAACGGGCCTTGCGGTACATGGAGCTGGGGCCCGGCACGCCGATGCGCCGGATCCCCGTCGACGTGGTGTTCATCGGCTCCTGCACCAACGGCCGGCTGGAGGACCTGCGCGCCGCGGCGGCCGTCGTGCGGGGACGCCGCGTACGGCCGTCGGTGCGGGCGCTGGTGGTGCCCGGTTCCACCGCCGTGAAGGAACAGGCCGAACGCGAGGGACTGGACCGGGTGTTCTCCGCGGCCGGCTTCGAGTGGCGCTCGCCCGGCTGTTCCATGTGCTGCGCGATGAACGGCGACGTCCTCGGGCCGGGGCAGCGCGCGGCCTCCACCTCCAACCGCAACTTCGAGGGCCGCCAGGGCTCCGGGGGGCGCACTCACCTGGTCTCCCCGGAGGTGGCCGCGGCCTCGGCGATCGCGGGCCGCCTCACCGCCCCGGCCGACCTCGCGTGACACCTGTGACCCGCGCTGCGCGCACGACGTGTGCGGGCGACCCGTGTGACTCTCTCGAAGGGAACTCGAAGTGGAGCAGTTCGACGTGGTGCGCGGCCCGGCGCTCGTCCTGGACCGGTCGGACGTGGACACCGACCAGATCATCCCCGCCTCCCGCCTGAAGCGGGTCGACCGTGCCGGGTACGCCGACGACCTGTTCGCCGACTGGCGCGGGGATCCGGACTTCGTCCTCAACCAGCCGCGCGCCACCGGTGCCCGGGTCCTCGTCACCGGACGGAACTTCGGCTGTGGCTCCTCCCGCGAGCATGCCGTGTGGGCCCTGCTCGACTTCGGCTTCCGAGCGGTGCTCTGCGAGCAGCTGGCCGACATCTTCCGGGAGAACGCCGTCAACGCCGGCCTCGTCCCCGTCGAATTGCCCGCCGCCGAGGTCCGGGCGGTGCGCGCCGCCGTCGTCGACGACGGCGAACGGTCCGTCGAGGTCGACCTGGTGGCCCGCCGGGTCCGGGTCACCGGTACCGCGATCGATGTGCCGCTGCGGCTGGACTCCGGCGCCTGCCGCACGCTGCGCGCGGGCCGGGACGCCGTCGCGGTCACCCTGCGTGACGAAGAACTGATCGACCGGTACGAGCGCCGGCGTCCCGAGTGGATGCCGCGTATGCCGGCCTGAAAGCGGAATGCCGCCGCGCCGTACGGTCCGCCGCACGGCGCGGCGGACCGGTGCGTGGATAGAATCGACGGCCCTGGGCCGCACTCACAGCAGAGGTGATTTCCTTGACCACGGCGCGCATTGCGGCGACGAGTCCCGCGGCATTTCAGGAGGCCGCCGACGTATTACGCGGCGGCGGCCTCGTGGCACTTCCGACGTTAACCAATTATGGGCTCTTCTGTGATCCGTTCAACGCCGCGGCGGTGGATCGTGTGTTCGAGGCGAAGCGGCGCACGAAATTCGGGCCGCTGAGCCTTTTCGTTCCCGAGCCCCGGCAGGCGGAGGAGTACGTCCGTGTCCCCGACGGTTTCGGCCCGGCCCTGCTGGAGCGGATCTGGCCGAGCCCCACCGCGGTGATCTGCTGGAAGAAGCACCCCTTTCCGCCGCGCATGACCCTCGGCCTGCACACGCTCGCCGTCTGCTGCCAGGGCCCGGGCTCGCCGCTCCAGGACGTGTTGCGGCTCGTCGGACAACCGCTCGGCGCGTCCTCCGCCAACCTGTCCGGGCAGGGTGACATCGACGTCACCTTCGACGTCACCGTCCGCGATCTCGGCGACCGGGTGGACCTCATCCTGGACGAGGGAGCGGCCCAGCGCGCCGACCGCCCGCCGCAGAAGCACCCCGGCAACACCATCGTCGACCTCACGTTCACCCCGCCCCATCTGGTCCGCCGCGGCTTCGTCGCCCCCGAGACCCTCATCCCGCACCTCCCGGACCTCGATCTGGACGCGTCGGCGTATCCGGCGCTGCTGCGGAAGCGGCGCGCCGAGACGGAGGCGGCCGGGCCGGCGTCCTCCTGACGGCCTGCTCCGTCCCGGAGCCCGCCCGCCCTGCCGTGTGGTCCCCGACGGGCCGGGGGGGGGGGGGGGGGGGGGGGGGGGGGGAGGGGGGGGGGGGGGGGGGGGGGGGGGGGGGGGGGGGGGGGGGGGGAGAGGGGGGGGGGGGGGGGGCAGAA
>NZ_JBVJOT010000027.1:111793-116279 GCF_055583025.1 Streptomyces sp. NPDC104831 | reverse complement strand
GGGCGATGGATGGGGGTTAAGACTTGTTCCTGCGCAATCGGAATACCGCACGAAAAACGAGGACCTGAACCCCCCCCCCTCCCCCGCCCCCCCCCCCCTCGTCCTGCGTACGGCCGTTTCACCGGGCCCGCCCGTGCCGCCGGGCCGGGCCCCCGCATGCCTATCCGGCGTTGGGGACGCTCTGGGCGCTCTGGGCGCTTTCCAGGGCCTGGGCGAGGATGCGCCAGATCTCGGCGGCCAGGTCCACGTTGGAGGCGCGGCGCGCCTCCTCGCCCAGTTCCTTGAGCTGTTTCAGCCCCTGCTGCATGTGCCCTTCCAGGATGAGCAGACGCCCTTCGAGGACCCCGAGGCGGATCCGGTCGCGATAGGTCAGCCACAGCTCGTCGCCGTGCAGGGCGTCCAGCAGGGCGCGGGCCTCGGCGTGGCCGCCCTGCTCGAAGGCCAGGTGTGCCTTGAGGGTCAGCAGTTCCTGGTTCAGCAGGGGTGTGCCCACGAATCCCAGCGCCGCCTCCGCCTCCTTCAGGCGCCGGGCGGCACGGTCGACCAGCGGGGGGGAACTCTGGAGGTACAACGACGCGGCGGCGAGCCGCAGTCGCACCCAGAGCGTGAGGTCGGTGTGGCTGTCGAAGCCCTCCAGTGCCCGCTCCAGGTGTGCGCGCGCCCCGTCCTGGTCGCCCTGGCGGAAGCGTACGGTCGCCGCCGACCACATGGCCTCGGCCTGCAGGACGCCGCCGCTGTCACCGACGAGGCCGACCAGTTCGTCGACGTGGGCGCGGGCGTCGGGCAGGCGGCCCTCCTCGGCCTCCGCGGCCACCAGCGCCATCAGCGCGGCGCCCGTGTCGGGCAGCGAGAGGTGCGCCTCCTTGGCCAGCCGGACCGCCTTGCCGGCGACCTCGATGGCCCGGTTCACCTCGCCCATGGAGCGCAGGCAGCGCGCCAGGGAGGCCCACACCCGGCAGCGCAGTTCGGGCAGGTCCAGTTCCTCGGCGATCTCGTCCAGCTGTTCCAGGCAGGCCAGTTCCTCGGCCTTGTCCCCCAGCCGCCGCCATCTGCGGGAAACCAGCCACAGCGCCTGCCAGCGCAGCAGCGGGTCGGCCTCGTCCGACTGGTCGAGGGCGGCCATCAGCGCCTCGACCGACTCGTCGCCGTCCGCGGACGAGGCAAGACTGAGGGCCTGGGCGAGCGAGGTGCCGCTCGGCTGCACCTCGAACGCGCCGCGGTCGACGTCCAGCCGTTTCGCGAGGTAGGCCACGACCCGCTCGGTGGGCTTGCGCCGCCCCGATTCCAGGCGCGACAGATAACCGGTGGAAATCTCACTGCCTGCGAGGGATGCCTGAGAGAGCCCGCGCGCAAGCCTCAACTCCTTGAGACGCCGGCCGAACAGCGGTTGTTCCATCATTTAGTTCCCAATGAATCAGGGCGTTGAGCCGCGCCCGACGCCCTACGGAATGACGAGAATTCCCGTTTCCCCCGGGGGAGATCCCCGCGTCAGAGTCTACGGATCCACCACACCACAGGCAAGACCTTGCCCGACACACGCTCGGGAATCTTCGATCACTGCGGCTCATGTTGGTCTAGACTTGCCAATGACTGGCAAGACCTTGCCAAGGTCAACTGGCCTCGCTACGGTTCCTTTCGGCCACCGGCACCCGACAGTGCCCGTTCTCTGCGGCCTGCTCCTGTGCACCTCGGCTCACTGCACCGCTTCTGTCATCTCCTGGGGGAAATCATGAAGAAAGCTGCCCGCACCCTGCTCGTCTGCACATCCCTGGCCTTCGCCACGGCGGCCCTCGGCGTGGCCGGCACGGGCATCGACTGGCCGGCTCCCGCCCACGACGCCGTCACGGCGTCCGCGTCCGGCGCGACGCATGCCACGGGTGTCGCGGGCACCGCAGGCGCCGTGGTCCGCCAGGGTGACGGAGACATCGACTGGCCCGTGCCGGGGGCCCGGATACGCGCGGCCGGCACGACCGGCCCGGGGGGCGCCACCGAGGCGGCGGCCCTCGCCGGCGGCGACCGCACCGGCATCGACTGGCCGTAGGTCCCGGACCGTCCACAGACCCTCGACCTCCCACCCGCCCTCGACCGGCAGCAGGCCACGGACCACCGGCCGCGCGCCGTGGACCGACCGTGGCCCGACGGCCGGCACCAGGTCCCGGGCCCTCCCCGGCCCGTAGTGCCCCTCCCCGCCGGCGCGGGACGCCCGCACGGTGTCCCGCGCCCGCTCGTGGCGCCCTCGCTCGCGCCCGTGCGGCGCACCGGCGCCCGCCGCCCGTAGCGCCTGAAGACTCCGGTTCCCGGTGCGCTCCCGTCCCAAGGACGGGGCTCCCGGGCGGATCCCCGCCCGCACCGGGTCCGCGCGGCGTGACCGGAGACCTCTTCGATCCGGCGCGACGATGATCCAACTCCCTTCGGAAGCAAGGCAAGTGACGCCTCGTCACCTGCCGGCAAGCGTACCCGTTTGTCCACCACACCTCAGAAACGGAGTTCCCTTCGTCATGACGCCTCCCGCATCCGCCGCGGTTCTGGAAGGGTTCCAGCCGACGGCAGAGCAGTGCGAGCAGTTCGCCTCGCGCGGCTATCTCGTCCTGCCCGCGTTCCTTCCCCCGGACCTCGTGGCCCGTCTCAAGCCCGAGGTCGATCACTGGGTCGACCAGGGACACCGGGCCCGTTCCATCGCCTCGTGCGTCGATCCGGACCGGCACGGCATCCCGCCCCTGATGGAGCTGGAGCTGCCCGCGCACGGCGAGCTGATCGGCCACCGGCCGCTGCTCGCCGTGATCTCCCGGCTCATGGGCGGCGACTTCGTCTTCCACCACCTGCACAGCGACCGGCAGGCCCCCGATGTACCGGGCAAGCCCTGGCACCACGACTTCGAGCAGGGCCCGGCGACCGACCGCTCCGCGCCGATGGTCCATGCCCTGCACTACCTGGACGGGCTCGACACGAGTGTCTCCTCGCTCGCGGTGCTGCCCGGCTCGCACCGGGAGAACACCGGCAAGTCGGCGCTGGCCCACCACGGCACCGACCCGCTGCCGGGCGAGGTGGTCGTCGACTCCCTCCCCGCGGGGTCCACGGTCCTGCTGCACTCGGCCCTCTTCCACGCCCGCCGCCCGCGGCCGGACCGCACCGGCAGGCCGCGCTACTTCGTGGACGCCTCCTACTGCTCGACGGACACGATGTGGCCGCCGGTCAAGCCGTACTGGCGCCACATGCTCACCCGCGCCCGCGAGCTGGGGCTCGGCGACGTACGGTGGCCCGAGCTGTTCGCCGAGCGGCACTTCACGGAGTACGGCCATGACCACTGAGCCGGCCCCGGCCCGGGGACAGGACCCGGTGCCGTACGCGGGAATCGCCTGGAGCGCGTCCGGCTACGAGGTCGCCGTCCTCGGCCCCGACGGAGACGAGCTGCGTCCCCCCGCCCGGTTCGCACCCCGCCGGGCGGCGGACATGATCGCCTATCTGCGGGGTTTCGGTCCCCGGCTGGTCACCGCCGTGGAGAGCACCAACGGCATCCTGGACGGACGGCTCATGGCCGCCGGGCTGACCGTCCACCGGGCCGATCCCCCTCTGCTGCCCGCCCGGCCGGACTTCGGGTCCGTTCCCGCGCGCGCCGTCGCGGAGGCGGGCCGGAGCCGGCTGCCGGGCCTGACGCGGCTGGTGCGCACGCGCGGCACCCAGACCGGGCGGGAGGCGGAGATCGACTCCTGGATCGCCTCCAGCCACGACGCGCTGGCCCGCCTCACCCGGGCCGGGCAGGCGGTGAGCCACGGCGGCAGGGACCGCCGCGAGGTGGCGCTGACCTTCGACGACGGGCCGCTGCCGCCGTACACCGGGCAGGTCCTCGACGTCCTCGAACGCTACGGCGTCCCCGGCACGTTCTTCTGCGTCGGCATGAACGCCCGCGCCTACCCCGAGGAACTGGCCCGGATGCGCGAGCAGGGCCACACCGTGGCCAACCACACCTGGTCCCACCCCTTCCTGCCCGAACTGGAGCGGGCCCAGCTCACCGGGCAGCTGGAGCGCACCCGGGAGGCGCTCGCCGAGGCGAGCGGCGCACCTCCCTCCCGTCTGTTCCGGCCGCCCTACGGCGCACGCACCCCCGAGGTGCTGGACTGGCTCGCGCAGACGGGGTCCCGGGTGGCGCTGTGGGACGTCGCGCCCGACGACTGGACGATGCCCGGCGCGGACACCATCTCCCGTCTCATCCTGGAGCAGGTGCGGCCCGGATCGGTCGTCCTGCTGCACGACGGCGGCGGGGACCGTTCCCAGACCGTCGCCGCGCTGCCGGCCGTCATCGAGGGCCTGCTCGCCGACGGCTACCGCTTCGTCGGCGTCGAGGAACTCACCCACCCGTCCGACGTCACCACGGCGGCGTAGGCCCACCGCGCCGGCCCGGGCGACGCGTGACGCGGGGGCGGGGTGGGGGGGACCCCAGGGCGGGGGGATCCAAGGGGAAAAAACCGGACGAAACGGGGGGGTCGGA
>NZ_JBVJOT010000027.1:25917-111783 GCF_055583025.1 Streptomyces sp. NPDC104831 | reverse complement strand
AAAGTTGCCAAAACCACCAACCCCCCCCCCCCCCCCCCCTCCCCCCCCCCCCCCCCCCCCCCCCCCCCCCCCCCCCCCCCCCCCCCCCCCCCCCCCCCCCCCCCCCCCCCCCCCGCACCCGGGCCCGGCAGCCCCGACGGACACGAACCCGGATGCACGCGGGTGCCCGGACGACACCGCCTCGGAGCACCTGCCCGGACGACACGATCCCGGGTGACACCTGCCCGGGCGACGCGGTGCACGGGGCCGGGCCGGAGCGACCGGCTCCCGCCCCGGCCCGCGGGTGAGCGGTGCCGGCGGCCGTCCGGCACCGGCGCCCCCTTCGCCGTACACCCCCCGCATGCCCGTGCGGCGCACGCATGCCCACGCGATGTGCCCTGCGTGCCGCCGCCCCCGCCGCGGCGTCGCGGCTCCGACGCCGCCCGACCACCCAGCGAGGTGTCCACGCCCGTGACCTCCCCATCCGTCACTCCCGCGCCCTCCAGCCCCCCACCTGCCCCTCCCGCACCCGTCACCGCCACGCCCCTCGCTCCCCCGGCCCCCGGGCCCGTGACCAACTGGGCCGGGAACGTCGTCTACCAGGCCCCGCGAGTACACCGTCCGACGTCCCTGGAGGAGCTACGGGCCCTGGTCGCGCGCAGCGACCGCGTCCGGGCCCTGGGCACGGGGCACTCCTTCAGCCGTGTCGCCGACAGCACCGGTGACCTCGTCCGCCTGGACGCGCTGCCGCCGCTCCTGGAGGTCGACCCGGCCCGGCGTACCGTGAGCGTCGGCGCGGGCATGCGGTACGCGGACCTCACCGCGGCGCTGCACCGTGCCGGGTTCGCCCTGCCCAACCTGGCGTCCCTGCCGCACATCTCCGTCGCCGGCTGCGTCGCCACCGCGACCCACGGCTCCGGGGACGGCAACCGGTGCCTGGCGGCCTCCGTGCGCGCCCTCGAACTGATCGCGCCGGACGGCGGGTCGACGGTCATCGACCGGGAGAGCGATCCCGGGACGTTCGCCGGCGGGGTGGTCGCGCTCGGCGCGCTCGGCATCGTCACCCGCGTCACCCTGGACGTCGTGGACGCCTTCGAGGTGGCCCAGCGGGTGCGTGTGGACGTCCCCCTGGACGAGATCGCCGCGCGCCTGGACGAGGTCTTCGCCGCGGCCTACAGCGTCAGTGTCTTCACCGACTGGCACGGCGAGCACGCCTCGGTGTGGCTCAAGCAGCGCATCGGCGCCACCGGCAGCGGCTGGGCGGGAGGGCGGGCCGCGACGCGCCGGCTGCACCCCGTGCCCGGCATGCCGCCCGGGGGCAGCACCGAGCAACTGGGCATTCCGGGGCCGTGGTTCGAGCGTCTGCCGCACTTCAGGCCGGACCTGGTCCCGGGTGCCGGGGACGAGCTGCAGTCGGAGTACTACCTGCCCAGGGCCACCGCGGCACGGGCGGTCGCCGCGCTGCGCGGTGTCGGAGGGCTCCTGCAACCGCTGTTGCACATCGCCGAGGTGCGCACGGTGCGCGGGGACGACCTGTGGCTGAGCCCCGCCTACCGGCAGGACTCCGTCACCTTCCACTTCACCTGGATCCACCACCCCGCCGTGCGCACCGCGATCGCCGCCGTCGAGGAGATCCTGTCCCCCCTGGGCGCACGGCCCCACTGGGGCAAGCTCACCCTGCTCCCCCCGGCCCGGGTGGCCGCGCACTACGAACGGGCCGCCGACTTCGGGCGCCTGCGCCACCACCACGACCCCGAGGGCAAGTTCGGCAACACCTTCGTGGAGGAGATGTTCCCGCTGCCCCACTGAGGCGGTCGGGCCAGTGAGGCAACATGCTTGCCAGCCGCCTCACCTGCGCAATCACCCCTGCGATACAGGGATTTCTCACTATCGGCACCCGAACGGGCGACGCTCTCCGCACACTTCGCGGTGGAACTTTGTTGCCAAACATTGCCAACTCTCTGGCACGTCTGGCAATGTTCTTTCCGACGGGCCCGGCACCCCGGTTCCGGGCCCTTACATCCCCTTCGTCTTCATGGAGTTGACATGACCGTTCAGGCCGGACCTCGCTCCGGACTCGACCGACGAGTCCGCTTCGGCGACGTCAGCTACGACTTCCACGTCCGACACGGCCGCGCCGCCTGGGACGACCTGCGGGTGCGCCTCGGCGGCCTCGACGCCGACCGGTTCGTCGTCGTCGCCGACCAGGGCCTGCCCGAGGAGCTGGTGGCCGCGACCGAACTGCACCTCGGCGCGCTCGCCCCGACCCTGGTGGTCCGGGCGCGGGCCGACGAGCGGGAGAAGACCCTCAGCGCCCTGGACCGGATCGCCGAGCAGGCCCTCAAGAGCGGCATCACCCGCCGGTCCGTGGTGGTCGCACTCGGCGGCGGCGTGATCGGCAACCTCGCGGGCCTGCTCGCGGCGCTGCTGTTCCGCGGCATCCGGCTCGTGCACATGCCGACCACCCTGCTCGGCATGTCGGACTCGGTGCTGTCCCTGAAGCAGGCCGTCAACTCCGCCTGCGGCAAGAACCACCTGGGCACCTTCCACGCGCCGGTACTTGTCTGGAACAACCTGGACTTCCTCGCCTCCCTGCCGGCGGAGGAGACCCGGTCCGCCCTGTGCGAGATGATCAAAAACGTGCTCGGCATCGTGCCCGACCGCTACGACGAGGTCGCGAGCCTGCTGCGGGCCGACGCCCGCTACTCCCCCGAGGTCGTCACCCGGTTCATCGACCTGTGCGTGGACGCCAAGACCACGGTGATGCGCGAGGACCACACCGAGAAGCACGAGGCACTCGTGCTGGAGTACGGCCACACCGTCGGCCACGCGGCGGAGCTGCTGACCGGGGGCCGGCTGCGGCACGGCTTCGCCATCGGCATCGGCATGCTCGCCGCCGCCCGCATGTCCCGCGAGCTGGGCCTCATGGACCGTTCCGACGAACGGGCACACCACCGTCTGCTCCAGCTCAACGGCGCCCCCGTCCGGCTCCCGCAGGACGTCGACGCGGAGGCGGTGCTCGATGTCGTACGCCTGGACAACAAGCGCGGGTATGTGCCGGGGCGGTCCGGTGCGCTGGACTTCATCCTCCTGGAGGGCCTGGGCCGGCCCCACCGGCCGGGCGGGAAGCTGATCACCCAGGTCGACGAGGACACCGTGCGGCTCGGCATCGAGTCCGTGCTCAGCGACCGTCACGCCCTGGCGGGTGTGTGATGGCGACCGTCACCCGCGGCGAGCGCCGCCCCTTCGGACCGATCGCGAACGACACCTCCGGCCCGGCCGTCACCCACCGTCAGGTGGGCGGCGAGGGAGTGTGCCGGTGGAAGATGCTGATGAACGGCATGCACCTGGAAGGCGAGTGGAACTGCGTCGAGTACGTGGTCATCGAGCCGGGCGGATCGGTCGGCGAGCACGTCCACCTGCGCACCGAGGAGATCTACTACATCGTCTCGGGACGGGCCGTGGTCACCATGGACGGCCGCGAGATCGAGGTCGGCGCCGGGGACCTGGTCACCACGCCGATCGGTTCGGCCCACTCCATCGCCAACCGCGGCGAGGAGGACATGCACTTCTTCGTCACCGAGGTCTTCCCGGGCGAGGGTCCCGCCGCGCGCCCCGCGCACCTGCACGTGCCCGGTCTGCTGCCGGCCGGTACCGGTGTCCGTACGGCACACGTCGACCTCACGCCGTACTTCACCGGCGACTGGCGGCAGTTCCGCCTCCTGGAGGTTCCGGCCGGTGCGGGGGTGGAGGAGACGGTGCCCGCGGAGCGCAGCATCGTGCTGCACGTGCTGGAGGGCAGCGCGTCCATCACGGTCGCCGGGCGGGAGTACACCGGCGGTCCCGGCCTGTCCGTGGCGGTGCCCCCCGACTACGCGCACCACACGGTCAACACCGGAACCGGGGCGCTGCGGCTGATCAGCACGGAGGTGGGCGTCGCATGAACCTCGGCCTGAACGGACGCGCAGCCGTCGTCACCGGTGCCGCCAGCGGGATCGGCGCCGAGACCGCGCGGGTGCTGGCGGCCGAGGGCGCCCGCCTCGCGCTCCTGGACCGCGACGAGGAACCACTCACCCTTCTGGTGAAGGAGTTGAGCGAGAAGGCCGAGGTGACCGGGGTGACCGGCGACCTGGCCGACGCCGAGGGGGTCACCCGGTCGGTGACCGCCGCCCTCGACGCGCTCGGCGGGGTGGACATCCTCGTCAACAACGTCGGCCAGTGCCGGGCCCGCGGTTTCGACGAACTCGGTGACGAGGACTGGCTGCGGACCTTCGAGGTCAACTTCCTCAGCGCCGTCCGGGCCATCCGCCTGGTCCTGCCCCGGATGCGGGCACAGGGGCGGGGCGCCATCGTCACCAACGCCTCCGACCTCGCCCGCCAGCCCGAGGCCGGACCGGCCGACTACCAGGTCTCCAAGGTGGGCCTGCTCAGCCTCACCAAGAGTCTCGCCCTGTCCGAGGGCCCGGTGGTGCGGGTCAACGCCGTGGCGCCCGGTCCGGTCTGGACACCGCTGTGGACCCGTCCGGGCGGCTTCGCCGACACCCTCGGCACCGTGCACGGCCGCGACGCCCGGGAAGCGGTCGAGTACGAGATGAGCAAGCGCCAGCTGCCGCTGGGCCGGATGGGCACGCCCGACGAGGTGGCGCGCGTCATCGCCTTCCTGGCCTCCGACGCCGCCTCGTTCGTCACCGGCTCCGTCTGGGGCGTGGACGGCGGCACCATCCGCGGTCTGCTCTGATCCGCACACCCACGAAGGAAGCTCTCACCATGGGAACGCACCTGGCCGTCCACGGCGGAACCCCCGTGCGCGGTGACCGCCCCTGGCCGCGCTGGCCCCGCCCCGCACCCGGCGCCGGCGAGGCACTGGCGGACGTGCTCACCTCGGGCCGCTGGTCGATCGCCAGCCCCCATACGGGCGAGCCGACCCGCGAACGGCGTTTCGCCGCCGAGTTCGCCGCCTATCTGGGCACCGGTCACTGCGTGCCCACCGCGAGCGGCACCGCCGCCCTGATGACGGCGCTGGAGGCCTGCGGGATCGGGGCGGGTGACGAGGTGATCGTGCCCGCCCTGTCCTGGGCCGCGACGGCGTCGACCGTGCTCGGGGTCAACGCCGTCCCGGTCTTCGCCGACGTCCGCCCGGACACGCTGTGTCTGGATCCGGCCGCCGTCGAGGCCGCGATCACCCCGGCGACCAAGGCGATCGTGGTCGTCCACCTCTACTCCGCCCTCGCCGACCTCGACGCCCTCCAGGCCATCGCCGGCCGCCACGGGCTGGTCCTCGTCGAAGACGCCGCCCAGGCCCACGGGGCCTCGTACCGCGGTCTGAAGGCGGGCACCTTCGGAGACGTCGGCACCTTCAGCATGCACCACACCAAGGTGCTCACCAGCGGTGAGGGCGGCGCGGCCGTCACCGACGACCCCCAGCTCGCCCGCCGCATCGAGCACCTGCGCGCGGACGGCAGGGTACGGAGCACCGCCACGCCCGTCACCGGACTGCCCGAACTGGTGGAGACCGGTGAGCTGATGGGCAGCAACCGGTGCCTGTCGGAATTCCAGTCCGCCCTGCTGAGCGCCCAACTCCCCGAACTGGACGCCCAGAACGCCGTCCGTCGGGACAACGCCGCCCTCCTCGACCGCCTCCTCGGCGACGACCTCGGGCTCGTCCCCCAGCGCACCTCGCCCCACACCACCGAGCGCACCTACTTCGGGTACGCCGTCCGGCTGCCGGACCACGTGGTCGAAGCCGTCCCGGCGGCGGCCGTCGCCGAGGCCGTGACGGCCGAACTCGGCCTGCACGTGCGTCCGGTGTACCAGCCGCTGTACGCCAGCCCGCTGTACGACCCGGCCTCACGGCCCCGTTTCGCCATCAGCCCGGACCATCTCAAGCGCGTCGACCCCGCGCCCTACGACCTCCCCACCGCCCACCGCGCCCACCGTTCCTTCCTCACCTTCCACCACAGCGCGCTCCTCGGCACCACCGCCGACGTCCACGACATCGCCGAAGCCTTCGGGCGCGTACTCGCCCACCACACCCACCTGTCCCACTGAGCACCGCCCGCCCCCTTGTGAGGGAGACGATGACCAGCACAGCCCCTGCCCAGTCCGTCGTGATCGTGGACGGCTACTCCAACGCCCCCGCCCTGATCGAGGCGTTCGCCGAGCGCGGCTACCCTGCCGTGCACGTCCTCAGTTCGGCCGAGCCGCACACGGCCATGGTGCAGCCCCGCCCCGAGGACTACGCCGACTGGCTCGTGTGCCCGGACGAGTCCGCCGTCGCGGCCACCGTCGCACGTCTGGCCGAACACCACCCGCTCGCCGTCCTCCCCGGCCAGGAACCCGGTGTCCGCCTCGCCGACACCCTCGGCGAACGTCTCGGCCTGCCCGGCAACGGCACCGCCCTGTCCCCGGCACGCCGCGACAAGTACCGGATGATCGAGACGCTCCGCGCCGCCGGCATCCGCTGCGCCGAGCAGCTCAAGACCCACTCCGCCGACGAGGCCGCCGACTGGGCCCGCGCGCTGGGCACCACACCCGTCGTGGTCAAGCCCCTGTCCTCCGCCTCCGCCGACAACGTGTACATCTGCCACACCCCCGACGAGGTGACCACCGCGACCCGGCGGATCCTCGCCTCCCGCACCGTCTTCGGCGAGGCCAACACCGAGGTCCTCGTCCAGTCCTTCCTGGACGGACCCGAGTTCTCCGTCGACACGGTCTCCGCCGGCGGCGCGCACTACCTGGCCGACGTCTGGCACTCCCGGCGCCGGAACATCGGCGGCGGGCGGCAGATCTACGACATGGCCGTCCTCCTCGATCCCGGTGACGACCCCGTCCCCGCCCTGTTCGCCTACGTCCGAACCGTCCTGGACGCCCTCGGCATCCGTCACGGCCCCGCCCACGCCGAGATCATCCTGACGCCGCAGGGTCCCACCCTGGTGGAGATCGGGGCGCGCATGAACGGCGCCATGATCCCCGACTTCTACGGTCACGTCCTCGGCACCGACGTCGCGCGTCTGACCGCCGACGCCTACACCCGGCCGGAGCACTTCGCCCGTGCCCACGGCGGCCGTACCTACCGTCCGCTGCGCTCCGCCGCCGTCTACGAAGCGCCCACCACCCTCGACGGCGTCGTGGTCGGCGTGAACGAGACGGTGGTGGACAAACTCTCCGCGCTGCCCAGCGTCTACGCGCTCGCCCTGCGGTCGGGCCCGGGCAAGCGCATCCGCCCCACCACGGATCTGACGTCGAGCCCCTTGCGGGTCCTCCTCGCGGGCCCCGACGAACAGGCCCTGCTGCGCGACCGCGCGGTCATCGACGACCTCAAGGACCAGATATACGAGGTCGATTGACCCGAGGACCGAGGACGGCCCGGAAGCCGCGTCCGGCTTCCGGGCCGTCCTCCGCCGTGCCGATCGGCACCGGTACCAGCGGCGGGGGCTCGTCGCCGAAGACGCCTCGCAGCGATGCGGCCATGGCTGTTCACCGCCTTCCGGTGGCGCCTTCGGGCCCCCGCCGGTACGCGTCCGTCTCCGCCGTCTCCGAGCGGAAGCCGTGTCCGACCTCCGGTGCCAGGCCGTGATAGTGGCGGAAGTTGTAGATGAGCGGGTTCCAGCGGGCGGGATCGATGTGGTGCGTACCCGGCACGACGATGCGCTCGTCGGCGTGGACGCACAGCACGTCGCACTCGACGCTGAAGAACAGCCCCGCTCCGCCTGGTGTCAACGCCCGTGCCCGGGCCTCCAGCTGCAGCGCGCACTCGGCGACCCTCGGCGGCTTCACCAGGTGGGATCCGGCCGGGGTGAGCCCGGACGCGCCGAACTTGTCGCGCTCGTACCGGTACACCACCCGCTTGCTCTCGGGCACCGGGTCGGCCCCCGTGAGCGGCGCCAGGCGCTCCACCCGTTCCCACAGGTCCGGGGAGGCCACGTTGATCACCAGCTCGGGGCGGGCCGCGAGGTTGTGTGCGGTCTGGCTCTCCCTGCCCACCCCCAGGACGACGTGCTGTCCGAGCGCCCAGGCGGAGGAGACGGGAGCGAGGTTGAACGTGCCGTCGTCGTTCTCGGTGGTCAGCAGGACCACGGGGGTGCCGAAGTAGAGGATGCTGGGCCGGATCACTCGGTGCGTGCCGGTCATCACTCGGTGGGTGTCGGTCGTCATGCCGGAAGACGCTAGGGGCGCGACCTTTCGATGGGCGCCGAACTGTCGGCCGACGAGACATCCTTCGTCACGCCGACCCCCTGTCCGCCCGCACGGTCGTCGGAGGCATTTCCGAAACTTTCGTCGAGCGTTCGGCGTCTTACGGTCCACCGGCGCCACCGCTCCACGGCCCGGACAACCACTGCACGCACCTTGACCGGGCTCGGCCGCTGACCATACATTCCCTCCGACCATTCGTCATCGTGACGCCCATTCACATATGTGACAACCGCCGGATGAGGTCAGCGTGCTAGAAGGCATTCTCGTCTTTCCCGTCACCCCCTTCACGGAAGATGCTTCGGTCGGCACGGCGAAATTTTCGGAGCAGCTGCGCGCAGGGATCGAGGCCGGTCCGGGCGGTGTCTTCGTCGCCTGCGGCACCGGCGGATTCCATGCCCCGGCCCCGGACGAGTTCGCCTCCGTGGCGCGTACGGCGGTGCGGGTGACGGACGGCCGGGTGCCCGTCTTCGCGGGCGCCGGCGGTGCGCAGCCCCTCGCCCGGCAGTGCGCGCGGGCGGCAGGGGAGGCCGGCGCGGACGGGCTGCTGTCGCTGCCGCCGTACCCGGTGGCGGGGCCGCCCGCCGGACCGGTCGCCCGTGTGCGCGAGGTCGTCCCCGCCGGTTCCCTCGCCTTCCACCGGGCCGTCACCACCGGCGGCGACGAGCCGGTCCAGCCGCGGCCGGCCGGCTTCCTCCACCCCCTGACAGCGCTGCGCGAACGCGTGCCCGGCCACGCGGTGGCCCTGGCCGAGGCGGCCGTGCGCCTGCGGGGCCCCGGTGCGGGAGGTGTGCGTCCGCCGCTGACCGGTCCGACACCCGGGCGCCTCGCCGGGCCGGAGGGCGTCGTGGCGCGGGGTGCGGCGATCCGATGACCGAGGACCTGCGGATATCCCGCATCGACATCACCCCGGTGGCGTTCAAGGACCCCGCCCTCCTCAACGCCGTCGGCGTCCACGAGCCCTACGCGCTGCGCGCCGTCGTGGAGGTGACGACCCGGCAGGGCGTCAGCGGGCTGGGCGAGACCTATGCCGACGAGGGGCACCTGCGCAGGCTGCGCTCGGCCGCCGACGCGATCACCGGCATGGACGTGCACGCCCTCGGCCCGATGCGCCGCCGTATCGCCGAGGTGATCGGTGACGACCGGGGCGGCGACGGCCACGGACTGACCGGCATGATCACCACCAGCAGCACGGTCGACCGGGTCTTCTCCCCGTTCGAGGTGGCCTGCCTGGACATCCGGGGCCGCGTCGCCGGCCGCCCGGTCAGTGATCTGCTCGGCGGCGCCGTCCGCGACGAAGTCCCCTTCAGCGCCTACCTGTTCTACAAGTGGGCGGGGCACCCCGGACACGAGCCCGACGCGTGGGGAGCCGCCCTCGACCCGGACGGCATCGTGGCGCAGGCCCGGCGCATGGTCACGGAGTTCGGCTTCGGGGCGATCAAGCTCAAAGGCGGTGTGATGCCGCCCGAGCAGGAGGTGGAGGCGGTGCTCGCGCTCCGCCGGGCGTTCCCCGGCGTCCCGCTGCGGCTGGACCCCAACGCCGCCTGGACGGTCGAGACCTCACTGAAGGTGGCCCGCGAGCTGGAAGGCGTCCTGGAGTACCTGGAGGACCCGACGCCCGGCCAGGAGGGCATGGCCCGGGTCGCCCGCGAGGCCCCGATGCCGCTGGCCACCAACATGTGTGTGGTCGCCTTCGACGAACTGCCCTCCGCGGTGCGCGGCGACGCGGTCCAAGTCGTCCTGTCCGACCACCACTACTGGGGCGGCCTGCACCGCTCCAAACTGCTCGCCGGGATCTGCGCCACCTTCGGCATGGGGCTGTCCATGCACTCCAACTCCCATCTCGGCATCAGCCTGGCCGCGATGACCCACCTGGCCGCCGCCACCGAGAACCTCACCTACGCATGCGACACGCACTGGCCGTGGAAGGACCCCGCGGAGGACGTGATCGTCCCCGGCGCACTCGGTTTCCGCGCCGGCTCGGTCGCCGTCCCCCGCTCCCCCGGCCTCGGCGTCGAACTGGACCGCGACGCGCTGGCCCGGCTGCACGAGCAGTACCTGCGCTGCGGGCTGCGCAACCGGGACGACACCGGGTACATGCGCCGGCTGGACCCGTCGTACGAGAAGAAGTCACCGCGCTGGTGACCCCCGGCGGTCCCCGGCCCGGGTCCCGCCCGTCCGCCTCGGAGTCCCCGCGTCTCCCCGCCCTTCACGACAAGAAGGTCCACCCATGCACTGGCTCGATTGGGCCGCCGTAGGCGCCTACTTCCTGGTGATGCTGCTGATCGGCCTATGGTCGCACCGGCGCGTCGGCGACGTCTCCGACTACTTCACCGGCGGCGGCCGGATGCCCTGGTGGCTGACCGGCATCTCGCACCACATGTCCGGCTACAGCGCAGCCGTGTTCGTCGCCTACGCCGCGGTCGCCTACGACTACGGCATCACCGTCTACGTCTGGGCGTTCCTGCCGCTCGCCCTGGGCACCGGCGTCGGCGCCTGGCTCTTCGCCCCCCGCTGGAACCGGCTGCGCGAGCGCTATCGGGTCGCCTCCCCGCTGGAGTACCTGGTCCGCCGCTACAACCTGCCCACCCAGCAGGCCCTGGCATGGAGCGGCGCGCTGCTCAAGGTGTTCGACGTGGCCGCCAAATGGGCTTCGGTCGCGGTGCTGTTGAGGGTCTTCACGGGCATGTCGATGACCCACGGCATCCTGCTGACCGGTGTGGTGACCCTGCTGTACTGCACGGTCGGCGGCCTGTGGGCGGACGCGCTCACCGAGTTCGGGCAGTTCATCGTCCAGGGCGTGGCCGCGCTGTCGATGATGTGGGTCGTGCTCGACCGGCTCGGCGGCGTCTCCGGGCTCGGCACGCTGTGGCACCGGCTCCCGGCCGGCCACACCGATCCCCTCGTCGGCCCCTACACGGCCGGTTTCCTCACCGCGTACGTGGTCGTGAAGCTCTTCGAGTACAACGGCGGCATGTGGAACCTGGCCCAGCGCTACATGGCCACCGACTCCCCCCGCTCCGCGCGCCGTTCGGCCGGGCTGTCGGCGTTCCTCTACCTGGTCTGGCCGGCCGTGCTGCTGCTGCCCGCCGTCGCCGCGCCGGTCCTCATGCCGCACATCGCCGACCCGCAGCAGACCTATGCCCTGATGGCACGGTCCTACCTGCCCGTGGGTCTGGTGGGGCTCACCCTCGCGGGCATGTTCTCGCACACCATGGCCATGGCCTCGTCGGACGCCAACGCCATCTCGGCGGTGGTCACCAGGGACATCCTGCCCGCCGTCCTGCCCGGTTTCCGGGGCGCGAGCACCGAGCGCGGGCTGCGGGCGGCACGAGTGGTCACGGTCGTCTTCATCGCCGTCTCCATGGTCGTGGCCATCGAGGCCGACCGCTTCGGCGGAGTGCTCGGGATCATCGTCGGGATGGTCGCGGCCGTCATGGGTCCGATCTCCATCCCGATGCTGCTCGGGCTGCTGCCCGCCTTCCGCCGCTGCGGGCCCCGGGCGGCCCTCGCGTCCTGGGCGCTCGGCCTCGGCGGCTACTTCCTCGTCAGGTACGGCCTCGACGGGGCCTCGCAGACCACGGTGGTCGTCACCCCCCTGGTCACCTCCCTCGTCGTCTACACGGGCCTCGGCCTGATCCTGCCGGAACCGGACGCGGAGGCGGACGCCGTGGTCGCGGCGGTCTCCGGCCCGGAGCCCGGAGCGGGCCCGGCCGCGCACCCGGTGGCGGAGCAGGCCTGACACCCGCCGGCCGCCTCCCGGCGGCCGGCCACCCAACCCGGAACGAGGAACTCCTTCCATGAAACGAGCAGCATCGTTGCTGGTCGCCGCCGCGGCGGCCGTCGTCACGGCGGGCTTCGCCCCTCACTCGCCCACCGGCACACACGACACGCGGAGCGGCGGATCCGCTCCCGCGCGGTCCGCCGCCATGACGACCGGCGGCGGTCACTGGCTGGACACCTGGGTGTCCATGCCCCAGCTGACCGAGCCGGGCAACATGCCGCCGGCCCCGTTCACCCAGAGCGACCGGGTGTTCGACAACGCCACGCTGCGCCAGACCGTGCACGTCTCGGTCGGCGGCGAACGGGTGCGGCTGCGCCTGTCCAACGCCTTCGGCGGCGCCGAACTGCCCGTCACCGCCGTCTCCGTGGCCCGCCCGGCCGGCGGCAAGGCGGGCGTCGGCGCGATCGTGCCGGGCAGCTCCCGGCGGGTCACCTTCGGCGGACAGCCGGGCTTCACCGTCCCGCAGGGCGCGCAAGCCGTCAGTGACCCGCTGGACTTCGACGTGGCACCGGGAACCAACCTCACCGTGACGCTGTACCTCGCGCACGGACAGGCCTCCACCTCCCTCACGTCGCACCCCGGCTCCCGTACGACGTCCTACATGCTCGCCGGGGACCACCTGGACGACGCGGACCTGGCCGGTGCCACGACCGCCGACCACTGGTACCTCCTCAGCGGGCTGGAGGTGTGGTCGAAGCCGGCCGCCTCCGCCACCGTCGTCCTCGGCGACTCGCTCAGCGACGGACGCGGATCGACGACCAACGGCAACGACCGCTGGCCGGACCGGCTGCGGGCACGGCTGGCGTCCCGCCCCGGCACGGCGGACATCGCGGTCGTCAACGAGGCGGCGGGCGGCAACCGCGTCCTCAGGGACGGACTCGGCCCCAACGCGCTGGCCCGGCTGGACCGCGACGTCCTCGCCCGCAGCGGCGTGAACCGGCTCATCGTCTTCGAGGGCGTCAACGACATCGGCACCGCCGGCACGTCCCAGGCGGACGCCGAACGGATCACGGCCGAACTCATCGGCGCTTACCGGCAGATCATCACCCGCGCCCACGCCCAGGGCATCCGGGTGTACGGCGCCACCCTCACCCCCTTCGGCGGCAACACCTACGACGATCCGGCCGGTGCCCACGAGGCCGCCCGGCAGGAGGTCAACCGGTGGATCCGCACGAGCGGCCGGTTCGACGCCGTCATCGACTTCGACCGCGCGGTACGCGACCCGGACGCCCCCGGTACGCTCCGGGCGGCCTACGACACCGGTGACCACCTCCACCTCAACCCGGCCGGGTACCAGGCCCTGGCCGACGCCGTCCCGGCCGCCCTCTTCCGCCGCTGAGCGGCACCCGGCGACGCGTCACGACCGCGGACGGCCGGTCCCCCGGGGACGGAGGGGACCGGCCGTCATCTCGGCGGGACGACTGGTGTCAGCGGCCGGTGCGGACGAGGCCGGCCGGCGCGGCGGAGCGGAACGCGGCACCGGCCCCGGCACCACCGAGGGCGCCGCAGACGATCCGCTCCGCCGGCTGCCCGCTCTCCGCGCGGCGGCACCGCCGGCCGCAGGCGGCGGCGACCCGGGTGCCGTCGTGCTCGACGCCGTGGTCGGCCGCGGCGGTGGCGACCGCTCCGGTGGCGGGGCGGGCCCCGGCCAGGGTCGTCGCCGCCGGCGGTGCGGGGCGGTGGTGACGGTATCGGTCCGAGCGCATGGGACCTCCAGGGTCGCGGAGGGCGGACGAGCGAACGTGGGAGCGCTCCCATGCTAGGAACGCGCCTCGGGAACCACAATGCGCGCGGCAGGGATTTCCGGGCCGGCGGGGCGGACGAGCGGAACTGCCGTCCTGGTGGGGGCCGAACAGGAGGCGGCCGTGCCACCTGGTCGGGTGGCACGGCCGGGAACGGGTGTGCGCGCGAACCTCAGGCCCAGGGGGAGGTGACGACCCAGCTCGTGTCGTCGGACCAGGCGGTGGCGTTGTCCCAGGCGTGGGAGCCGCCGTGGCTCGCGGCGTAGACGCCGTACTCGTAGTGGCGTACGAAGTCACTCGGATAGTTGGCGGACCGGAGCGAGACGCCCTGTCCGTTGTGGCCGGGCTGCGGGCAGAACGTGGCGTCCAGCCTGGACAGCGCGCCACTGTCGATGGTGTCGACGCGCAGGCGGAAGTCGTAGTGGCGCAGGTACTGCCCCGGCCTGTCGGCGGACTCGAAGGAGACGCACGAGGCGTCGCCCAGGCCCGGGCGCACGATCCACGTCGCGGCGGCCTTGTCGGCGGACGGGCTGGAGGAGGAGACCGCCCCGATGGCGGCGTTGCCGTCGGCGGTGTTGTGCCGCAGGTAGTCGGTGGTGCAGCAGGAGGTGGTGGCCCGCAGCGAGACCCTGGAACCGACGGCGGGGGCGCCGGCGAGGGCGGACGTGGCGTATCCGGCCGCGTTGATGTTGGCCTGCACGGCGTTCTCGGTGGCGTCCGAGGGGTAGCCGGACGTCAGGACGCCCTCGTAGAAGGTGCCGGCGGATCCGTTGCTGTTGTCGCCGCCGATGCCGAGGATGACGGCGCCCTCCTTCTTCATCGGGTTGTAGCCCGAGGCGTTGGGGCGCGGTCCGTCGTAGTAGGTGGACAGGCCGCCGGATTGGGCGTTGCCGGCGCGGATCGCCCAGTGGTTCGGCCCGCCCTTGACGAGGGCGGTGAGGAAGCGGTGGCCGACGCTGGGATCGTTGGCGTTGTAGCCGCGGTTGACGCCGGAGAACAGGCCGTTCTCGAGGTCGGCCATGACCCAGGGGCCGTTGCCGGTGCCGTAGCCCCAGGTCTTGCTGTTGCCGAAGTAGATGGTCTCCATCGTGCCGTTGCCGTTGTCCCGGCTGTTGGTCTCGGCGTTGCCGTAGTCGAAGCAGCAACCGCCGTTGTAGTGGGTGCCGTCGAGGATCGCGTACATGCCTTCGGGCTGGTCGCCGGTCGCGATGCCGTTGGTGCTGTTGTCGCGGTAGCCGGTGCCGGGGGCGATGAAGACGCCGTACGCCTTGTGGCCGCCCACGGTGACCGGTGCGGCGGATGCCTCGGCGAGGTTGTCGTACCCGCCGGCGGCGGGGCCCTGGAAGCCTCCGGGGGGTGCCTGGGTCAGGTGGTTGCCGCGGCCGGACTGGTCGTAGAGGACGGTGACGAGGCAGCTCGTGCCCGCACAGAAGGAGTCCTGCGCGGCGGCGTCGGCGTAGCCGCCCGCGCCGAGCACGCCGATGTCCCGGGTGGTGCCGTCGGAGGCGCGTTTCACCTGGTACAGGCGGCTGTTGTAGGCGGAGTACAGGGCGCGGGTGGTGCTGTGCGCGGCCACGCAGGGGGTGCCTCCGGCGGCGTAGAGGTCGCAGGGCAGCGAGCCGACGGCCACGGCGTCGCCCTCGGCGGAGGCCCGGCCGCCGAGCAGGGCCGCGGCCAGGGCCAGCACGAGTGCCGGCAGGGCGAGCGGCCTGGCCCGCCAGGGGCGGGCCGGTGTCACAGACATGCAGGTCTCCCGGGGGTGAGTGGGGGCCGGTGGCGTCCCACCACCGGCAGTCGGCGACCGTTAAATCATGTACATGACAAACAGAGAACGGCCTGTCCGATACTTCGAACGCTGATCGCACTGACGGACAAGTTCCGATGATAGGAAGCCCCCGAGGGGTGTCAACACATCGCGCACGTCCGGTCCTTCGACCGCCGGGGCGCGGTTCCGGCCGGGCGTCGGGCGGACTTCCCTCGGCACGTCCCCGAACCCGACCGTCTAGGCTGGCGCGATGACTGATGACCAGGAGCGGGTGCGGCCGTCGGGAGTGTGGGCCACGGCGGTGGGAGTGGCCAGGGTACGGGCGCTGGAGACCGAACGGCAGAACGCGCTGTTCCGCGACCCACTGGCCAAGGCCTTCGCCACCGCCGGCGGCCTGTGGCCCTCCTCGCCGCCGCCCGGTGACGAGGCCGCGCGACGCCGCCGGCTGGCCGTGTCGTTCTCCGTCGTCATCAGGACGAAGTTCCTCGACGACCTGCTGCGGGAGGCCTCCGCGTCCGGCGTCCGGCAGGTCGTGCTGCTCGGGGCCGGCATGGACAGCCGGGCGTTCCGGATGGACTGGCCCGCGGGCACCCGGCTGTTCGAGGTCGACACCGCCGCGCCACTGGACTTCAAGGCTGCGGTGCTGCGCCGGGAGCGGGCCGTCGCACGCTGCGAGCGGATCCCCGTCGCGGTGGATCTGCGGGAGGACTGGCCGGGCGCGCTGGCCGCCGCGGGGCACGACCCGGCGCAGCCGACCGCGTGGATCGCCGAAGGACTGCTGATCTACCTGCCCGAGGACGCGGTGGAACTGCTGCTGGCCCGGATCGGCGCGCGGTCGGCGGCAGGCAGCCGGATGGGGCTGACGTTGGGCTCGCGCGGTGCCATCGAGCACTTCGGCGCGGACGCCGTGCCGGGATCGGCGGCCTCCATGTGGCTCTCGGAGATGCCCGACGACCCGGTGGGCTGGCTGGCCGGACACGGCTGGGAGGCCGACTGCCACACCCTGCGCGAGCGCGCCGCCGCCTACGGCCGCCCGGCCGGCACCCCGCCGCGGCACGAGGAGCGTCCCGGCGGACTGATCTCGGCGGTCCGCCGGTAGAGCGCTCCCGGGTCTCCCGGTCCAGGGGCCCGTGCGTCACGGTGATCCCGGGTTGGGAGACTCCGGGCATGGGATCGTGGGGAAGTCTGGGACCGGCGTTGATGTCACTCGTGGGGGTCGCGCTCGGTGCGGGTGGGTCGCTGTTCGGTCAGTATCTGGTGTCGCGGGCGAGTGTCCGGCAGCTCGAAACGCAGGAGGCCGCCGCGCACCGGGCGGAGCTGAAGGCAGCGGTGCTGAAGTTCCTGAGCCTCGCGTCGCGGGTGGAGAAGGCCGCGTTCCCGCCACCGGGCGGTGAGCGGGCCCCCGTCGGCGACGAGCCGGACCGGCTGCTCGACGAGCTGTGGCTCGCCCAGGCGGAGATCGACCTCGCCGCCAGAAGCGAGCCCCTGCGCGGGGCCGCCTACCGCTACGCCTACCGTCTTGCCCGGGCGGCGCGTCACGGGACGGCCGACGCCTCCGAACTGCGTGGACCCCAGGCGGAGTTCATGGACGCCGCATACGACGACATGTGGCCCGGGCAGCGACGGACGACCGGGGACGACGCCGCTCCCCGGTGAGACGGCCCCGCCGGCCGTCGGTGTGACACCGCGTCGGTGTCGTCCGCGCGGCCCCTGCCGCTCTCGTCTCATTCCGAGGCGGCGCGCCCCTCGCCGGAAGACCCCGGGGCGTCCTCGCCGGGGGCGCACAGTTCGGCCACCAGGTCGCGCGCGTACCGCTCGTCCGTCCCCGGAACCGAGAACACCACGCGGAAGTACAGGGGTGCGACGATCCGGTCGAGCACCCGCTCCAGCGTGGGGACCCTCTCGCCGCGCCCCGCGGCGGCGTCCAGCGGACCCTGGAAGCGCGCGCTGACCCGCTCCAGGCAGGCGCGCAGGCCGGCCCGGCGTTCGTCCACGTCCGGTGCCACTTCCGCACGGAAGAACGCCACGCCTCCCGGCCGGGACAGGTCCGCAAGCGTCCAGACCGCGACCCGCTCCAGGTCGGCGCGGAGGTCACCGAGCAGTTCGGGCGCCTCCTCGTCCTGGCGCCGGTCGGCGACATCGGCGAGGAGCGCGGAGGTCGTGCCCCAACGGCGGTACACGGAGCTGGGGTTGACCCCGGCACGGCGCGCGACCGCGGGGATGGTCACCTTGTCGGCGCCGGCTTCGTGCACGAGTTCCACCACCGCGCGGTGGACGGCGGCACGGACCCGGGCGCTGCGTCCCCCGGGGCGGCTGACTTTGCTTTTGGCGGGCATTCCTCCACTTTAAAGCAAAGAGTTGTGCTTTAGCGAGCCGTTCACCTACCCTGCCTAAGGCAAAGATCATCGCTTTAGCTGCTCTTCCCAGGAGGAACCATGCCCCCGCACGAGGACCGGTACGAGGCCGCCCACCGCCTCGGCACACGGTTCCACGCCTGTCTCGCCGCCGGTGACTGGGACGGCATCCGGGCCCTGCTCACCGAAGACGCCACCTGGACACTGCCCGGCGACAACACCGTCTCCGGCACGGCCACGGGCGCCGACGCCGTCGTGGAACGGGCCAGGAAGATCGCTTCCTACGGCCTCGACTTCCGGCTGCTGCACATCCTGGTCAGCCGCGAGAACATGGCGCTGTCCCTGCACAACACCGCCCGGCGCGGCGACGTCCGGCTGGACGAGCACCTGTCCACCGTCTGCCGTCTGCGCGACGGGAGGATCGCGCGGATCGAGACCTACCTCTCCGACGTCGCCGGCATGAACGCGTTCTTCGTGTAGCGGCCAGGCGGGGAAACCTCGTCGGCAAGGCGTGGGTCCCGGACCCGGCCGTCAGGCGCTGGACCGGATGACCAGGCGGGTGGGCAGGATCAGCGGAGTGGGGTCCTGCCCGTGGATGAGCGCGACGAGCATGCGCGCCATCTCCCGGCCCAGAGCGGTGATGGGCTGGCGGACGGTGGTGAGCGGCGGTTCGGCGACCTGGGCGACGGCCAGGTCGTCGAACCCGACCACGGCGACGTCGGCGGGGACCCGCCGGCCCGCCGCGCGCAACGTGCGCAGCGCTCCCGCCCCCATGTTGTCGTTGGCGGCGAACACCCCGTCCACCTCGGGATGGTGTGCCAGCAGCGCGGCCATGCCGGCGGCTCCGCCGGGCTCGGTGAAGTCGCCCTCCCGCGGCGGGTACGGTGCGAGGCCGGCCGCCAGCATGGCGTCCCGGTAGCCCCGGTACCGGGCGCGTCCGGCCTCGGTGTCCAGCCGCCCGCAGAGCGCGGCCACCCGGGTCCGGCCGCGCGCGATGAGGTACTCGGTGGCCTCGCGGGCCCCGCCGGTGTTGTCGACGTCCACGTACCACCGGGGCACCCGGCCCACCGGCCGGCCGCCGAACACGACCGGGATCTCGGCCTCCTCCGCCGTGCGGGTCAGCGGATCGTCCTCGCGCAGCGCCATCAGCATGACGCCGTCCGCGCCCTTGGCCCGAAGCAGTTCCTCCACCCGCTTACGGCCCCGGTCGGAGGCGGCCAGACACAGCATCAGATGCAGATCGGCCTCCTCCAGAGCGGCCGACGCCCCCACGATCACCTGGGCGAAGAACGGATCCGCGAAGATCGACGGGTCCTCCCCGGCGACGACCAGGGCGGCCGCCCCCGTCTGCCGCGTGGCCAGGGCGCGCGCGGTGGGATGGGGCACATAGCCGAGCTGACGGACGGCCCGTTCGACCGCGTCGCGTTTGGGGCGGCTGACGTGCGGCGCGTTGTTGAGGACACGGGAGGCCACCGAGCGGGAGACACCGGCGAGTCGGGCCACCTCCTCGAGCGTCGGCTGCCGGCGCGGCGCGTCATGCGGCATGGACCGTGAGCCTTTCCCCGGGTGCGGGACCCCTCGGCGACGAAGGACTGGAAGCGCTTCCAGGCACAGGACTGTAGAGCCTCGCCCTCCTCCTGGGAAGGGTGGCCGCACGTCGGCCCTTGACAGCGTCACCGGGCCGCAACACGATACCGACCGACCCCGAAGCAATTCCGTGCTGCCGACCGCTTTCAATTGGGAGCGCTCCCAGTATCCTCTCGGGGTGTGCCGTCCGGCCGGCCGGGCCGCCGGCTCAACAGGACGTCGTACCACCGCACTTCCTCAGCGCGCCGCAGGCCCCGGACGAGGGCGGGCGGCGCATCCCCGCCAGGAAACCGAGGTACAGTCATGCGCCGCACACTCCGCGCCCTCGTGACAGCGCTGTGCGCCCTGCCCTTGGCGCTCGCCGCCGCGCCCTCCGCCCACGCGGCCGATCCCACCACCATGACCAGCGGGTTCTACGTGGACCCCGACTCCAGCGCGAAGCGGTGGGTCGCCGCCAACCCCGGCGACGGCCGGGCGTCCGCGATCAACGCCTCCCTCGCCAACACCCCGACGGCCCGCTGGTTCGGTTCCTGGAGCGGCACCATCGGCACGGCCACGGGCGCGTACGCGGGGGCGGCCGACCGCTCGGACAAGCTGCCCCTCCTCGTCGCCTACAACATCTACAACCGCGACTACTGCGGCGGGCACTCCGCGGGCGGTGCCGCCTCGCCGTCCGCCTACGCGAGCTGGATCGCCCAGTTCGCCGGCGGGATCGCCGACCGCCCGGCCGTCGTCCTGCTCGAACCGGACTCCCTCGGGGACTACGGCTGCATGACCCAGGCCCAGATCGACGAGCGCGAGGGCATGCTCACCGGTGCCCTCGCCCAGTTCGGCCGCCAAGCCCCCAACACCTGGGTGTACCTCGACGCCGGCAACCCGGGCTGGACCGCTCCGGCGACCATGGCCCAGCGCCTGCACGAGGCCGGCCTGCGACAGGCCCACGGTTTCTCGCTCAACATCTCCAACTACTTCACCACGGCCGAGAACACCGCGTACGGCAACGCCGTCAACAGCGAACTCAGCGCCCGCTACGGCTACACCAAGCCGTTCGTCGTGGACACCAGCCGCAACGGCAACGGCTCCAACGGCCAGTGGTGCAACCCCGCCGGCCGCCGGATCGGCACCCCCACCCGGACGGGCGGCGGCGCCGAGATGCTCCTGTGGGTCAAGGCCCCGGGCGAGTCCGACGGCAACTGCGGCGTGGGGGCCGGCTCCTCGGCCGGACAGTTCCTCCCCGAGGTCGCCTACAAGATGATCTACGGCTACTGATCCCGGCCCCCTCCCCCACCGACGAGGAGCAGCCATGATTCCCCGCAGCCTACGGCGGCGCGCGGGCGCCGTCCTCGCGGCGCTCACCGCGTGCGCCGCCCTCACCGCGACGCAGGCCCAGGCCGTACCCGGGCGGGACGGCACCGGCCCGGCCACACGGTTCTACGTCGATCCGCACAGCAAGGCGGCGCGGCAGGCGATCGCCGACCTCGAGCACGGCGACGTCGAGAACGCCGCCGGCATGGCCAGGCTCGCGAGCTGGCCGCAGGCCCAGTGGTTCACCGACGGCACGCCCGACGAGGTGCGCGGCAAGGTGCGCGCGCTCGTCCGCCGGGCCCGGGCCGCCGACCGGACCCCGGTCCTGGTCGCCTACAACGTCCCGGGGCGGGACTGCACGCAGTACTCCAGCGGCGGGGCCGCGTCCTCCGCCGCCTACCGGCAGTGGATCGACGCCTTCGCGGCCGGCATCGGCGACGGCAGGGCGGTGGTCGTCGTCGAACCCGACGGTCTGGCCCTCCTGCCCAAGGACTGCGGGGCCGCCACGGACCCGACCGGCGACCTCACGGCCGCACGCGTCGCCGATCTCGCCTACGCCGTCAAGACCCTGAAGGCCAGGCCGCGCACCGCGGTCTACCTGGACGCGGGGAACGTCCAGTGGCAGTCCGTCGGCGAGATGGCGCAGCGGTTGCAGGACGCCGGGGTCGCCCACGGCGACGGCTTCGCCCTGAACGTGTCCAACATGCACCCCACCGAGCACAACGCCAGGTACGGCGCCTGGGTGGCCAAGTGCGTGTGGTTCGCCACCGAGGGCCCCGAACGGGCTCGCGGCCACGCCGACCGGTGCGCCGGCCAGTACTACTCGTCCGCCGCCCCGAACGACGGGATCCCGGGGCATTCCGTCTCCTCCGCCGACCCCGCCACCTGGCGGTGGACCGACGCCTGGTTCGACCAGAACGTGGGGAGCCCGCCGGCCGACGCGCTGCCGCACTTCGTCATCGACACCAGCCGCAACGGCCAGGGGGCCTGGACCCCGGAACCGGGCAAGTACGGCGGCGACCCGGAGGCCTGGTGCAACGCGCCCGGCCGGGGGCTCGGCCCGCGTCCCACCGCCGACACGGGCGTCCCGCTCGTCGACGCCTACCTCTGGATCAAGGTCCCCGGTGAGTCCGACGGCAGTTGCACCCGAGGCACCGGTGGCACGATCGATCCGGAATACGGCATCGTCGACCCGCCGGCGGGCGCCTGGTGGCCCGCACAGGTCCACGCGCTGGCCCGTAACGCGGCACCACGCCTGACGTTCAACCACTGAGCCCCGCCGGGCCCGGTACGCGTCCGGCCGGTCGCCCCCGCCCCGGCCGGACGCGTCCGGGCCCGCCCCGGCCCGGACGCGGCGGGTCCGCCCTGGTTGGACCGCCCTCGCCTGGGCACCCGGTGCTGCGCGCCCACCCGCTCGCCACCAGGAGGAACCCATGGCCGTGCGCCACCGATTGATCAAGGCCGCCCCGGAAGCCGTGTGGGACGTCCTGGCCGACGGCAACCGGTACGCGGAGTGGGTGGTGGGCACCGGGGCCTCCCACCCGAAGAGCGGCCGGTGGCCGCAGGAGGGCTCCTCGCTCGCCTACGAGGTGCGGATCGGGCCGCTCCGGCTCGCCAACGAGACGATCGTGCGGCGCTGCCAGGAGGGCTCCGCGCTGGAGCTGGAGATCCTCGCCGGTTTCCTCGGCACGGCCCGCTTCTCCATCGAGCTGCGCCCGTGGGGCGAGCACTGCCTGGTCATCGCCGACGAACACCCGCTGCAGGGGGCCGGGGCAGTCCTGCACAACGTCGGTGTCGAAGCGCTGATCCAGTTGCGCCACCGTCCCATGCTCGCCCGGCTCGCCCGGTGCAGCGGTGACCGGGGCCACGGCCCCCGCGGAGCGGCCGGACGGCAGGCCCGGGAAGTGCGCGAGGCCCACGGTGCCTGACGCGGTCGTCATCGGAGCGGGCCCCAACGGGCTGGTGGCAGCCAACGTGCTCGCCGACGCCGGCTGGAGCGTCCTGGTGCTGGAGGAACAGCCCGAGCCGGGCGGCGCGGTCCGGCACGACCGGGGCGTGCACCCCGGCTATGTCAACGACCTCTTCAGCTCGTTCTACCCCCTGGCCGCCGCCTCCCCCGTGCTGTCCGCGCTCCACTTGGAGGAGTACGGCCTGCGCTGGAGCCACGCGCCGCAGGTGCTGGCCCACCCGCTGAGCGACGGCAGGTGCGCGGTGCTGGACCGGCGGATCGACGTCACCGCCGCGTCCCTGGAAGCCTTCGCGCCCGGCGACGGCGCGGCCTGGCGGCGTCTGTTCGAGCTGTGGCAGACGCTGCGCACGGACCTCCTCGGCGCCCTGTTCACGCCGTTCCCGCCGGTCAGGTCCGCCATGCGGCTGCTGTGGACCCTGCGCGCGGCGGGCGGGCTGCGCGCGGCGCGCACCCTCGTCCTGCCGGTGCGCCGGATGGGCGAGGAGGAGTTCCGCGGCGAGGGCGGCCGGCTCCTGCTGGCCGGCAACGCCCTGCACGCCGACCTGGCGCCCGAGTCCGCGGGCAGCGGCGGCTTCGGCTGGCTGATGTCGATGCTCGCGCAGACCTACGGCTTTCCGGTGCCGGCCGGCGGTGCCGGCGCGCTCACGGACGCGCTGACCCGGCGGCTGCGCTCGCGCGGCGGGGAGCTGCGCTGCGGGGAGCGGGTGGAGAGCGTCATCGTGCGTGGGGGGCGTGCCGTGGGGGTGCGTACCCACTCCGGTGCGGTGCCCGCGGCCAAGGCCGTCCTCGCCGACGTGGCCGTGCCCGTCCTCTACCGGCAGCTCGTGGGAGCCGAGCACCTGCCCGCGCAGCTGATGGAGGACCTGCGGCGTTTCCAGTGGGACTTCGCGACGTTCAAGGTGGACTGGGCGCTCGACGGTCCGGTGCCGTGGCGGGCCCCGCAGGCCGCGCGGGCCGGGACCGTGCACCTGGCCGACGGGGTGGACGAGCTGACCCGCTTCGCCGCGCAGATCGCCATGCGCCAGGTGCCCGACCGCCCCTTCGCCCTGTTCGGGCAGATGACCACGGCGGATCCGTCCCGGTCGCCCGAGGGCACCGAGTCCGCCTGGGCGTACACGCACGTCCCGCACGACATCCGGGCGGACGCGGGCGAGGAGGGCATCACCGGTGCCTGGGGCCCGGCCGACCAGGAGCGCATGGCGGACCGGGTGGAACGGCAGGTGGAACGGTTCGCCCCGGGGTTCCGCCGCCTCGTCCGGGCCCGGCGCGTCCTCGCGCCGCCCACGATGGAGGCGCTCGACGCCAATCTCCCGGGCGGCGCCATCAACGGCGGCACCACCGCCGTCCACCAGCAGCTCGTGTTCCGCCCGGTGCCCGGGACCGGGCGGCCGGAGACACCCGTGGACGGTCTCTTCCTCGCCTCCGCCGGCGCCCACCCCGGCGGCGGGGTGCACGGCGCTCCCGGCGCCAACGCGGCCCGTGCCGCGCTGCGCACCTCCCGGACGACCGCCCTGGCCGGCGCCCAACGCCTCCTGACCGGCCGCGACCGCACCGGCCGCAAGCGCTGAACGGGGCCGGGCAGCACCCGCGAACGGAAGGCGGAGATCGTGCGAGGAAGTCCACTGGCGGGCCGGACCGTCGTCGTCACGGGTGCCGCCCGGGGCCTGGGGGCCGCACTCGCGCGGGAGGTGGCCCGGCGGGGCGCCCGCCCCGCGCTCCTCGGGCACGAGAAGCGCCTGCTGGACGAGCTGGCCGCCCGGCTGCCTGCACCGGCGATCGCGGTGGAGACGGACGTGACCGACCTGGAGGCCCTGCGCGGCGCGGCGGACGAGGTGCGGCGCCGTCTCGGGCCGCCGTCCGTCGTCGTGGCCAACGCCGGTGTCGCGCAGGGCGGCCCCTTCGCCGCCACGGACCCGGCCGACTGGCGGCGGGTGATCGACGTCAACCTCACCGGAAGCGCCCAGACCGCGCGGGCCTTCCTGCCGGATCTGCGGGCCACGGCCGGTTACTACCTGCTGATGGCCTCCCTCGCGTCCCTCGGGGCGGTTCCGCTGATGAGCGCCTACTGCGCGTCGAAAGCCGGCGCGGAGGCCTTCGCGCACGCGTTGCGCGCCGAGCTGGCCTGCCAGGGCGTGGCCGTCGGCATCGCCTATCCGAACTGGACCGACACCGACCTGGTGCGGGACGCCGGCCGGCACGCGGCGCTGCGCGAGCTGCGCGGCCGCATGCCGGGCCCGGCCCGCCGCGTCCGCCCGGTGGAGCCGGTCGCCGAACGGATCGTACGGGGCATCGAGCGCCGCAGGACCGCCGTGTACGCCCCCGGCTGGCTGCGGCTGGTGCAACCGGCGCGCGCCGCGCTCCCGCCCCTGATCCTGCGCCTGTCCCGGCACGACCTGTCCCGCCTGGAGGGCCGCCTCGCCGCGACCGGACTGCTGGGCGCGGGCGGCGAGGCCGACAAGGCGGCGAGCCGGCGGGAGCCGTGACCGGACCGGCGGCCTGCGGCGTGCGCGCGGATGCGGGCCGCCCTACCCGCGCGCACGCTGGAAGGGAACCCCCTTCCCCGACCTCCGCACGGGAGCACCCGGCATGGGCAGGACGAAGAAGACCTCCGGCGGGCGAGAGCCGGCCAAGGGCGACAAGGTCGCCTGGCGCAGTCACGGCAGCGAGACCACGGGCACCGTCGAGAAGAAGATCACCGAGCGGACCGAGGCGTCCGGGCGCACGGTGGACGCCGCGCCCGACGCACCCCAGTACGAGGTGCGCAGCGACAAGTCCGGACGTACGGCCGTGCACAAGCCGTCGGCGCTGAAGCGGAAGAAGTGACGCCCGCGCTCCGCACGCCCCCGCGCTCCGAACGGGGCGCCGGCGGTGCGCGCCGGACGCCTACAGTGGAAGGCGCTCCCTGACCCACGGGCAGCCCTTCCCCTACCCATCGGCAGAACGCGCATGACGTATCCCCCCGCAGGCCCCGGCGACGACGGCCTCGACGCCCTGTTCGGCCTCGACGCGCTGGACGCCGCCCCGGAGGCGCCCGAGCGCTGCGGCACCGGGCCCGGGCACGGGCCGGAAGGCCGCGTCCCGTTCCACGCGTCGCCGGCGGCCCGCCGCCTGCTGCCCGTCCGGACGATCTACGCGGAACCGGCCGCCGCCGCCTCCCCGCGCGGCCGCCGCATCCTCGCCCGTTTCCCGGACGCCGACCTGATCGAGGTGGACTCGCACTGGGGCATCCCGGGGCTGCACGGCAACGAGGGCAACATCGAGCGCTGGGTGCGGGTGAAGGGCGAGACGCTGGTCCTGGGCGAGCGGAAGACGCTGACCACGCGGCCCAACGGGCGGTCCGCCGACTGGATCGCCCCCGGCCCCTCCAACGGGTGCGCCATGGCCTGCGCCTACTGCTACGTCCCGCGCCGCAAGGGGTACGCCAACCCCATCACCGTCTTCACCAACATCGACGCCGTGATCGCCCACCTGGCCCGGCACATCGCGCGCCAGGGACGCAAACCGGAACCCAACCAGTGCGACGACTCGGCCTGGGTCTACGACATCGGCGAGAACGGCGACTGCTCGGTGGACGCGCTGATCAGCGACAACACCGCCGACCTGGTACGGGCCTTCCGCCACTGGCCCACCGCGAAGGCCTCGTTCGCCACCAAGTTCGTCAACCCCGACCTGCTGGCGCTGGACCCCCGGGGCCGCACCCGCGTCCGCTTCTCCGTGATGCCCGCCGCGGACTCACGGCTGCTGGACGTGCGCACCTCACCGGTGGCCGACCGGATCGCCGCCGCGGCGGACTTCCTGGACGCCGGCTACGAGGTGCACTTCAACCTCTCCCCCGTGGTGCTGCGCCCCGGCTGGGAGGAGGCCTGGACCGAGCTGCTGCGGCAGCTCGACGACGTCCTGCCCGGCCGGGTCAAGCGGCAGGCCGCCGCCGAGGTGATCCTGCTCACCCACAACCGGGACCTGCACGAGGTCAACCTGGGCTGGCACCCCCGGGCCGAGGAGCTGCTCTGGCAGCCGGGGCTGCAACAGGACAAGCGCTCCGAGAACGGGGCGCTGAACGTCCGCTACGACAGCCGGGTCAAAGCGCGGGCCGTGCACACCCTGCGCGACCTGGTCGCGGCCCACGCGCCGTGGCTGCGCATCCGGTACGCCTTCTGACCCGCGGCCCGGCGCCTTCCGCGTCCCGGCCCGTTCACCGGCGCCCGGCGGGTGGCCGTGCCGCGCGCTCGGCGGTGCGGACGATGTTGCGGGCCATGCCACCGAAGACGACCGCGTGCCACGGCGAGACACCCCACCAGTAGAGGTGGCCGAGGAGTCCGTGCGGGTGGAACAGCGCCCGCTGCCGGTACCGGACGGGTCCGCCGTCGCCGCCGTCCACGCACATCTCCAGCCAGGCCAGGCCGGGCAGCCGCATCTCGGCGCGCAGCCGCAGCAGGCGGCCGCGTTCGATCTCCTCGACCCGCCAGAAGTCCAGGGAGTCGCCGGCCCTCAGGCGGCGGGCGTCCCGCCGGCCCCGGCGCAGGCCCACGCCGCCGACGAGCCGGTCGAGCCGCCCGCGCACCGCCCAGGCCAGCGGGAAGGAGTACCAGCCGTTCTCCCCGCCGATGCCCTCGATGACGTCCCACAGCGCCTCCCGTGAGACATCGGCGTCGCGTTCGCGGACATCGGTGTAGAGGCTGCCGCCCGCCCAGTCGGGGTCGGTGGGCAGCGGGTCGCTGGGCGCGCCGGGCACGGAAGCCGACGACCACCGGGTGCTCACCTGGGCCTCCTGGATCCGCTGGAGGGCCAGCCGGACGGCGTCGTCGAAGCCGATCGGGTGTCCCGGGGGACTCGGCACGTACCGTTCGATGTCGTTCTCGCGGCACACCACCTCGTGGCGCAGGGACTCGGTCAGCGGGCGGGCGATCGAGGCCGGGACCGGCGTCACCAGGCCCACCCAGTGGCTGGACAGCCCTGGGGTGAGGACGGGCACGGGCAGGATCAGCCGCCGGGGCAGACCGGCCACGGAGGCGTAGCGGCGCATCATGCCGACGTACGTCAGCACGTCCGGGCCGCCGATGTCGAAGGCGCGGTGCACCTCGCGGGGCAGGCGGGCGCAGCCGGTCAACAGGCGCAGCACGTCCCGTACGGCGATGGGCTGGATCCGGGTGCGCACCCAGCGCGGGGTGACCATCACCGGCAGCCGCTCGGTGAGGTAGCGCAGCATCTCGAAGCTCGCGGAACCCGAACCGATGATCACGGCGGCACGCAGTACGGCCGTGGGGACGCCCGAGGCGAGCAGGATGCGGCCGACCTCGGCGCGGGAGCGCAGATGCGGCGACAGCTCCTCCTCGGGCACGGACGCGGGGGTCAGACCGCCGAGGTAGACGAGCCGGCCGACGCCGGCCCGTCGGGCCTCGTCGCCGAAGATCCGGGCCGCCGCACGGTCGGTGTCCTCGAAACCGTGCCCGGTGCCGAGGGCGTGCACGAGGTAGTAGGCCACGTCCACGCCGTCCATCGCCCGTGCCACCGACTCGGCGTCGGTCACGTCTCCCCGGAGGATCTCCACCTGCCCGGCCCAGGGGTGGTCGCGCAGCTTGGCCGGTGTGCGGACCAGGCAGCGCACCCGGTGTCCCGCGGCGAGCAGTTCCGGCACCAGCCGGCCGCCGATGTAGCCGGTGGCGCCGGTCACCAGGCAGGTGAGCCCGTCGTCCGCCGGTGTGGTGTCGTCGCTCATGGTCGCTCCCGCCGTCTCCGTTCCCGTCTCCACGGTGCGGGCCGCACGCCCGGCCGCGCCCGGACGCGGGCCGATCGGGTGACGGGCGGGGCCGTACGCCGGAGGACCGAGGGGCGGTCGCGACCGGGGGCCGGCGGTGCGACGGCGGCCGACGGCCCGGGCTTCCCGAGGCGCGTCGCGGCAGTGCCGGCGCCTGCGTGCGGTTCCCGGCCCGGAGGGCGCGGCGCGGGGCACGGTCGAGCCGCTCGCCGGCGTGCCGGACCCGGGCCTCGGCCGGCGGGCGCCGCCCCAGGCGCGGGCAGGGCGGTCGCCCGCGACCGGTGGGCCGCCGCTCACGCGTCGGGCCGGGTGGGCGCCGGGGCGGCGATGGTCAGCGCGGCAGCACCCAGTCCGGCGTCCAGGTGCCGGCGGCGTCGTGGCCGGCCGCGGTGGCGGCGAGGTGGGCGCGCAGGGCCGCCAGCGCCGGATGGGGGTTGTCGCGGTGCCAGAGCAGGGAGTGCGGGTAGACGGGGGTCGGGTCGGTCACCGGGATGCGGCGCAGGCCGTGGCCGGCGGGCCAGACGAGGCGGGTGTGCCCGCCCATGAAGGTGGCCAGGGCCGGGGTGTCGGCGACGGTGTCCAGGAGCGCGTCGGAGCCGAAGTTGGGTCCCGTCGCCTCCAGGGTGAGGCCGAACCCGGCCACGAGGTCGTCGTAGTAGGCGGCCCATTCGGTACCCGGGACGACGCCGGGCATCCAGATGCGGTGTCCGGCGAGCCGCGCGAGGGGCACGGAGCGGGCGCCCGCCAGGGCGTGGGCGGGGCCGGTGAGGAGTTCGAGCGGTTCGTCGAGCACCCGCACGGACTCGATGTCCTCGGGCAGGGGCCGGCCGGGCGCGGCCACGGCGCGGAAGGACGCGTCGATCTCACCGGACCGCAGGGCGGCGACGGCCGCCTCGATGTCGAACAGCCACAGCACGTCGAGCTCGATCCCGGGGTGCGCGCGGTGGAAGTCCCGCATCAGGCCCGACGCCGCGCCACGCGAGGCGATCACGTCGACGCGCAGCGGACGGCGGCCGGCGCGCACGGAGGTGACCGCTCGCTCGGCGAGGCGCAGCAGTTCCCGCGCGTGGGGCAGGAACGCCTGCCCGTCGATGGTGAGTTCGGCGCCGCGCGGGGTGCGGGTGAACAGCCGCACCCCGAGGTTCCGCTCCAGCGCGGCGATGCGCTTGGAGACGGCCTGCTGGGTGAGCGACAGCTCGGCGGCGGCCCCCTGGAACTGCCCCGCGTCGGCGACGGCCACGAAGGTCCGGACGGTGTCGAGGTCCATGCGGTCACCCTAGGGCCACAACCACCGGTTGTGGTGTGTGGCCCGGCGGTTGTTTGATCCCAGGCTACGGCGCTCGCTTTGATGCTCCCGGTCGCGGTTCGGTTGTGCGAGGCGAGGGGACGCGGACATGAGAAGTGGGCGGCACCGGCCGGGACACCTGCCGGGGCATCGGCTGGGGCGGCGGTTCGGGTGGCTGTGGGCGGCGTACGGGACCAGCGCGCTCGGCACCTGGCTCGCCTTCGGCGCGTTCCCGCTGATCGCCATCCGGGTGCTGCACGCGGGGCCGGCCGAGGTCGCCGCGCTCTCCTCCGTGGGGGCCGCGGTGGGCGCCGCCGTCGCGGTGCCGCTCGGTCCGTGGACGGAGTTCCGCCGCAAGCGGCCGGTGCTGATCGCGATGGACCTGGTGCGGTGCGCGGCACTGCTGACGGTCCCGGCCGCGTTCGCGCTCGGTGTCCTCACCTTCCTCCAGCTCCTGCTGGTCTCGGTCGTCGTGGCGGCGGCCGACATCACCTTCCGCGCCGCCTCGGGGGCGTATCTGAAGACGCTGCTGCCGGCCGGGGACCTGCTCGTCGCCAACGCCCGGTTCGAGTCCACGGCCTGGACGACCACGATCGTGGGACCGCCGCTGGGCGGCGCGGCGATCGGGCTCCTCGGCCCGGTGGCGACGGTGGTGGCCGACGCGGTCAGCTATCTGCTCTCGGCCCTGGGCATCCGCGCGATGGGCGGCCGCGAGGCCCGGCCCGAGCACCGGCGGGCCGCGCGCATGCGGGCCGGTGACCTGCTCGACGGCTGGCGGTACATCCTCGCGGACGCGGCGCTGCGTCCGCTGTTCTTCAACACCGCCCTGTTCAACGGCCTGGTGATGGCCGCCGAACCACTGCTGGCCGTCCTGATGCTGGGCCGGCTCGGGTTCACGCCCTGGGAGTACGGCCTCGCCTTCGCCGCCCCCGCCCTCGGCGGGCTGGCCGGCTCGCGGCTGGCCCGGCCGCTCGTCACCTGGTTCGGGCAGCACCGGGTCCTGGTGTGGTCCGGGGCGCTGCGCGCGCTGTGGCCCGTCGGCCTGGCGTTCCTGGGACCGGGCGGCGGAGGGCTGCTGCTGGTGATGGGGGTCGAGCTGGGGCTCATCTTCTGCTGCGCGGTGTTCAACCCCGTCTGCGCCACCTGCCGTCTCCAGCGCACCGCGCCCGACCGGGCCGCCCGCACGCTGTCCGCGTGGACCGTGACGACCAGGTCCGCGACCGCGCTCCTGACGGCCGTGTGGGGAGTCCTGGGCGGCCTGCTCGGCCCGCGTACGGCCCTCGGACTGGCCGGCGTGCTCGTGCTCGCGACCCCGCTGCTCCTGCCCCGCCGCGCCGCGACGGCCGGTCCCGAGCCGGACCCGGCGCCGAGCCGCGCCTGACGGCCGGGCCGCCGGCCGCGGCCGGCCCCGCTGGAGTGCGGGGGTCACGGGTGGGGGACGGGTCGCCTGCGGGAGCCCGCCCGCCGGGCGGTACGGGAAGAGATCGCCGAAGCCGCCTGCGCGCTGTCCGCGCCCGGATCGCCGGGGACCCGGAGGCGGGCGGGTCATGCGGCACTCATCGTCGTGAGCACCACCTTGCCGCGGACATGGCCGGACTCGACCTCCCGGTGCGCGTCGGCGGCGGACGTCAGGGGGTAGGTGGCGGTGACGGGGAGGACCAGGTCGCCGGCCGCCGCCAGGGCCGCCAGCTCGGCGAGGACCGCCGTCGAGCGGGACCCGCGCAGCCGTACGACGCCGTGCTCGTCGGCCGCCCGCCGGTCCACCGTGGTGCCGATCCGGCGGCGGTCCGCCACCAGCTCCAGCGACGCGGTGACCGCCGCCCCGCCGACCGCGTCGAGCACCACGTCGACGCCCTCGGGTGCCGTCGACCGGACCCGCTCGACGAGCCCGTCGCCGTAGACGACCGGGTCGGCGCCCAGGGAGCGGAGGTAGTCGTGGTTGCGCTCACTGGCGGTGCCGATCACACGGGCTCCCAGCCGCCGGGCCAGCTGTACGGCCACGGTGCCCACACCGCCGGCCGCGGCATGGACGAGCAGGGTCTCGCCGGCCGACACCCGCAACTCGCCCAGTGCGTTGAAGGCCGTCTGCCCGGCGGCGGAGAGGCCACCGGCCACCTCCCACGGGAGCCCCGCGGGCTTCGGCACCACCGAGTCGGCGGGGACGCCGAGCACGTCGGTGTACGCCCGCATGGCCGTGTAGCCGAGCACCTCGTCGCCGACGGCGAACGCGGTGACGCCCGCGCCCACCTGGTCCACCGTACCGGCGAACTCGTTGCCCAGCCGCTGGGGGAAGGAGACCGGGCGCGTTCCGTCGAAGTCGCCGCGGCGCAGCTTCACGTCCACGGGATTCACCCCGGCGGCGCGCACCCGTACCCGCACCTCGCCCGGCCCCGCGACCGGGTCCTCCACGTCCAGCGCCGCCAGCACCTCGGGCCCTCCGTAGCTGCGGAACGCGATTGCCATGGCCATGTGCCGCTCCCTCCCACCGGTGCGCGGATGCCGCGCGGTCCCGTCACCGGCAACCCGGGGGGCGGTGCCCCGCATTCCCCGCGGCGGCGGAGTCGGGAACGGGCCCCCTTCGTTCGCCCGTTCGCCGGTTCGGTCCCGGCCCGCCGCGCGCCCGGCCCACGGCGGACCGGGAGGGGCGCGGCCGTCGGCATCAGACGTGGAGTTCGGGTGGGAAGCCGGTCCAGCGCAGTGCGTCGGGGAGGTGTCCGGTGTCGTTGTAGAGGAGGAGGGACGCGGGGCGGTCCGGTGCGTAGCGGATGACGGTCAGTGCGGCGTTGGCGTGGTTCAGGCCCGTCCAGCGCCACTCGGGCGCGTCGAGGGCGGAGCGGACGAGCCAGCCGATGAGGAAGTTGTGCGTGACGACGAGTTCGTGGCGGGGCTCGTCACCGGCGACCGGCCCCGTGAACCGTGCGAGGGCCGCCCGGGCCAGCGCGGGACCCTGCTCACGTTCCTCGGCCGGGAACCGGGACAGGCGGTCCAGCAGGGCGTCGGCCGACTCCGGCGGCAGTTCTTCCCTCCGGGGCATGTGGGGGATGTAGTCGCCGGCCGGTTCGGACATGTGCAGGGGTACGCCGTCGAGTTGTGCGCCGATCAGCCGGGCGGTCTCCTCCGCGCGGCGCAGCGGCCCGTGGTGCACGGCGGCCAGCGGGGTGCCCCGGAGCCGCTTCCCGAGCAGTGCGGCCTGGCGGCGGCCGGCGTCCGTGAGCCCGCTCTCGTCCGGCGTGGCCTCACCGTGCCGTGTGAGGTAGAGGTAGCGGGCAGCCCTTGTGGTCATGGGGTCGGTGCCTCCGGCAGAGTGTGCGTGATCTTGTGAACGCCTGGAGGGACGTTTCCACGCCTCATCTGGTTCTCGTCATTGGTGATGGGCCGTCAAGAAGCGTTTGCCAGACGCTTTTTGCGGATCAGGGCGCGCATGACCGACGGTCGGTCAACGGTCGGGAACCGGCGGCCGGTCGGATATATTGGGCGACCGGACCGGACTCCACGGCACCGCTCGAACGGAGGTGGGCATGCCGGCGACGACGCGGAGGAAGCGGGTCACCAAGAGCCCCGACGACCGCAGGGACGACATCCTGCGCGCGGGGCAACGCGTGTTCGGCACGACGGGCTTCGAGCGCGCCACCATCTCCGAGCTCGCGGACGCGGCCGAGATCGGCAAGGGCACCTTCTACCTGTACTTCGAGTCCAAGGACCATCTGCTCGGCGCCCTGTGGGAGCGCCATGTCGACGCCATCGTCTCCACGACGCAGGAGATCCTGGACGAGAGCGACGGCTGGTGGCCGACCATCGACCGGGTGATGAGCGCCCTCGTCGGGCACGCCGTCGAGAACGCCGAACTGCACCGGATCGTCTACGGCTCGGCCAACGCCAAGGCGCTCGAGCTGTGCCGGCAGGCCGACCAACGGGTCATCGACCTGATGTGCGGGTTCGTCGAGCAGGGCACGGACGCCGGCGCGTTCCAGGCGGGCGACACCCGCGCGGCGTTCCGGATGGCCTACCACGCGGCCGACGGCCTGCTGGACGACCTCATCGGCCAGGGCGAGGAGCGCGCCGGCATCGAGGAGCACCGGGTGATCGCCATGGTCCTGGAGCTGGTGCACCGCGCGCTGGGTGATCATCTGTACCGGGCCGCATTCGCGCGCGGCTGAACTCCACGTTGCTCAGACGCCCGTTGGACGGCGGCCGGGCACTCGGGGTACCGACGGAGACCCGTCGCGGCCACGAGCCGCCGGCCGGTTCCCCGTTCGCCGCGCCCTGCGTGCCGGCGCTCGCCCGGTGTCCGGCGCAGACCCCCGGAACGGGCCGCCGTCTACAGCAGGCGGGCGAGTCGCACCGGGTGGCGACGGCAGAGGCGAGGAACGCGGCGGACGAGCCAGGCACCGGCCAGGCCGATGACGGCACCGGCCGCCACGTCGCTGGGGTAATGGGCGCCGCTCTGCACCCGTTCGACGGCCGTCATCACCGCGGGCACCGCGCACGCGGCGCCCGCGAGCGGCCACGAGGGGGTGACGGCGGCGGTGAAGGCGACCGCGGCGGCGGTGTGCCCGGAGGGGAAGGACGACGATGCGGGACGGTCGTCGACCTCGTCGTGGGGAATCCATTCCTTGGGGGGCCGGGGGCGGCCGGCCAGTTGCTTGCACAGACCGTTCGAGACCACCTGCGCCACCGCGAGCGCCGCGAGGCCCGCGGCCGCGGCCTTCCGGCCGCGCCACCCGCCGCGCCACGCCATCACCGCCGCCGCGCCGCACCACAGCTTGGTGCCCTCGGCCGTCTCCTCCACCGCCGACAGGGCTCTGCCCACCCCGGGCGGGATACGGGAGGCCGCCCGTGTCGTCCCCACCCGATCGACTTCACGCACTTTCGATAGCAGCGTCATGACCTGCGGGTGTCCCGTGGAACACCGTCCCACACCCAAGATCGCCCGGAGCGGCCGGGAGCCGTCGGGCACGCCGGTGACACCGACGGCCTGCGGAAGAGGGGCGGTGCTCCGCGGCACGTCCCCGCCCGGCCGCGGGGCGGCCCGGCCCCGGCCGTACGAAGATCGGCCGTTGGCCTAGCATGTCCGGGCAGCGCTGTCGCTGCGCGGCCGGATGGTGCCGGGCGGGTTCGGCCCGTCGGGCATCCTGGGGTGGGCCAGTGGGAAGGCGAGGGGAGCCGGGGTGGACGAGCGCACGCGGGGTTCGCGTGAGGTGGAGGCACCCGCCAGGGCTCCGCAGCTGCGGCTGGACGCGCTGCTGGACGACCTCCAGCAGCAGGTGGCACAGGTGCGGGCGGCACGGGACCGGGTCCACACGCTGCTCGACGCGGTGCTGGCGGTCGGCTCGGACCTGGACCTGGAAGTCGTGCTGCACCGGATCGTGGAGTCCGCGGTCGCCCTGGTCGACGCCGAGTACGGGGCGCTGGGCGTGCTGGGCGAGGACGGCACGATCAAACAGTTCGTCACGGTCGGCATGGACGAGGAGGCCATCGCCCGCATCGGATCCTATCCGCGCGGCGAGGGCATCCTGGGGCTGCTCATCCGGCATCCGGAGCCGCTGCGCCTGGCGAAGCTGTCCGACCACCCGGCGTCCGTCGGCTTCCCGCCCGGGCACCCCCCGATGACCGGTTTCCTCGGCGCTCCCGTCCGCGTGCGCGACCAGGTGTTCGGCAACCTGTACCTGACGAACAAGCAGAGCGGCGCGGAGTTCGACGGCGACGACGAGGCGGTGCTGCGCACCCTGGCCGCGGCCGCCGGTGTGGCGATCGACAACGCCCGGCTGTACGAGGTCGCCCACCGACGCCAGCGGTGGCTGGCCGCCAGCAACGAGCTGACCCGCAGTCTCCTGTCCGGCGCGGAACCCGCCACGGTGCTGGAGTCCTTCGCCGGCACGGTGCGGGAGATGACCGGCGCGGATCTGGTCACGTTGGCGGTGCCCGTCGGTGAGGGGGGTGAACTGGTGGTCGAGGCCGCCTCCGGGGCGCGGGCCGAAGAGGTCCGCGGGCTGGCGCTGCCCGCCGCCTCGCTGGCCACGAAGGTCTACGCGTCCGGGGACACCGTCGTCAGCGACGCCCTGAGCGCCGATCCGCGCGCCGAGGGCGGCAGCGCCTCGGTGGTGGAGCTGGGCCCGGCGTTCCTCCTCCCGCTGGGCACCCGGGAACACGTCCGCGGGGTGCTGCAGGTGGCGAACGTGCCGGGCGGGCCCCTCTTCACGGAAGCCGTGATCGACATGGTCACCGGGTTCGGCGACCAGGCAGCGCTGGCCCTGGACGTCGCCGAGCACCGGCGGGACACGGAACGCATGGTCGTGCTCGACGACCGCGACCGGATCGCCCGGGACCTGCACGACCTGGTCATCCAGCGGCTGTTCGCGGGCGCGCTGTCCCTGCAGTCCACGCTGGGGCGGGTCTCGGACCGGCCGCAGGTGAGCGAACGCGTCCAGCGCGTCGTGGACGACCTGGACGACACCATAAAGATCATCCGCTCCACCATCTACGGCCTGCGCGAGCACGACCGGTCCCGTCGCGGCAGCGGGCTGCGCGCCCAGCTTGTGGCGGCCACCGAACGCGCCACGGAGTCCCTCGGGTTCGCCCCCGCGCTGCGCATGACCGGGCTGCTGGACACGGCGGTGCCGGCCGACCGGGCCGAGCACCTGCTGGCCGTGCTCGGTGAAGCCCTGTCCAACACCGCGCGGCACGCGCACGCCGGCGCCGTCGACGTCAGCGTGGAGGTCACCGACACCGCGCTGCGGCTCCGGGTGGCCGACGACGGCCGCGGCATCGGCCCGGCGGTCACCCGCCGCAGCGGCCTGGCCAACCTCCGCAAGCGCGCGGAACAGCTGGGCGGCACGTTCAGCGTGCGCGCACGTCAGCCGAGCGGCACCGCCGTCGAATGGGCCGTACCGCTCTGCGCGACGGACTGACGCCCGCGGCCGGTGACCCGGCGGACGGACGAGCCGGCGGACAGGTGAACCGGCGAAGCGGTGGGCAAGGGCCGTCCGGCCCTAACGGTGTCCCGGTCGTGGGAGGCAGGATGGACCGGTGTTCCACGACGACGGTTCTCGCGTGCTCGGCCGGCAGGAGTGCCTGCGCCTGTTGGCGAAGGCACCGGTCGGTCGTGTCGTGTACACCAGGCGGGCGCTGCCCGCGGTGCTCCCGGTCAACTTCTCCCTGGACGCGGACGACTCCGTCCTGCTGCGGACGTCGGCGGGCTCGGAACTCGTCCGCGCCATCGACGGGGTCGTGGTGGCCTTCGAGGCGGACGACTTCGAGGCCGCGACCCGCTCCGGCTGGAGCGTGGTGGTCACCGGCCGGGCGACGGTGGTGACCGACCCCGGCGAGCACGAACGGCTGTCGCGGACCGGCCCGCGCTCCTGGGTGGTGACGGGCGACGGGGTCTTCGTCCGCATCGAGGCGGAGCTGGTCACCGGCCGTGAGATCAGGGGCACGCGCGGCACGGCGTGACGGGGTTCCGGCGGCCGGGCACGCTGCCGCCCGCCCGGGCCGGCTCGTACGCCGCCCACCCGGATCCTCCGCGTCCGACGGGTACGCGGCGCCGGCGCGTGTCCGGCCGCCCGGGAGTCGGGGCGGACGCGACGGGCGGCCGGACGGTGACCGGCCCGGCCCGTGCGAGGCACCCGCGCGGGGGACGGCCACGGAAACGGCCACGCGGGCGCGTGGAGCGGTCGTACACGGATGTCTCCGGACCGGTCGGCACCAGCATCCGCCCTCGCGTGGCTCCGGCGCGGCGGCCGATGCGCCCGTCGAAAGGGGCCGAAGGTCCCCGGTTCCGCCGGAGGCCGGGAAGCCGGGCCGGGGGCCACGGCCGGCGGCGGTCTCCTGCCCCGCGTGCGGCACGACGGCCGACGGGCGGCCTGCGAGCGGCCCTGGCCCCGTCGGCCGGTCCGGTCGTGGACCGCTGGAGACGCGTCCATGCGCGCTCCCCTTGCGCCGGTCCCGAGGACGCCGAAGTGACGGCAACCGCCCGGGAGTACGCCGTTCCTGCCGCGGCCCATGGACACGGGAAGACGTGGCCGGACAGCCGGACCCGACGGTCCGTGGCCCCTCCCGGGCGGTCACGGACAGCATCACCGGTGCGGGGCGGTCGGCGCTTGGGCCGTACGGTCCCCGAAGACCGCCCGCGAGTCCCGGACCAGGACTGCCGAAAGGGCCGAACGGCCCGCGCCCTCCTGCCTCCCGCCCGCGTGAGTGCCGGCGGGTACGCGCCCGCGCGTCCGGCGCCGGTCACGGACGGAGCGGGCCGCTCGCGCGCCGCCGTCCGGCCCGCCGTCCCGCTGCCGGTGAGCCGGCCGCGCGGCGGGCGCCCGCCTCGGCGCGCCGGCGTCGGCGGCTCCGCGCACAGACGAGCGCGGCGGCCAGCGACAGCGCCACGACGGCGGAGGGCCACAGGGCGACCGCCGCCCGGCGGCCGGCGGGTGCGGGTCCGGCGGCCGCCGCGAGGACCGCGACGGCCAGTGCGGCGGCCAACCCGGAGCCGATCAGGGCGGCGACGACCCTGTGCCCACGCTCACGTGCGGGGCGGGGCGGGGACTGGGCGGGGCTCAGCCGTGCCCAGTGGCCTGCCGCCTCCTCGGTCTCGCGCCGGCGCCACGCGTGCGCGCGCACGCACAGTCCCACCGTCAGGGTGGCGCCCGCCGCGGCGGCCGCGCCGGGTGTCCACCAGGTCTCGGCGACCAGCAGCAGGACCGCGACGGCCCCGGCCGTCCCCCAGCCGGTGAGGCAGGCCGCCGCGGCCCGGCGGTGGGAGACGGGACGGTCGGCTCCGGCGCGCAGGTCGGCGAGGGCCGGGAGGTACCAGACGCCACCCGCGACGGTCAGCGCCCCGGCACCGAGGGCGAACACGGCTTGGGCCATGTCTACTTCCCCGCCCCTTCGAGGGCGGCGACCTCCGGGTGGTGCAGGTCGAACGCCGGGGACTCGCTGCGGATGCGCGGCAGGGAACGGAAGTTGTGGCGGGGCGGCGGGCAGGAGGTGGCCCACTCCAGGGAACGGCCGTAGCCCCACGGGTCGTCGGCCTCGACCGGCTTGCCGTACCTGGCCGTCTTCCAGACGTTGTAGAAGAACGGCAGGATCGACAGGCCGAGCAGGAACGAGCCGATCGTGGACAGGGAGTTGAGGGCGGTGAAGCCGTCGGTGGACAGGTAGTCGGCGTAGCGGCGGGGCATGCCCTCCGCGCCGAGCCAGTGCTGCACCAGGAAGGTGGTGTGGAAGCCGGCCGTGAGGGTCCAGAAGGTGATCTTTCCGAGGCGTTCGTCGAGCATCCTGCCGGTGAACTTGGGCCACCAGAAGTGGAACCCGGCGAACATCGCGTACACGACCGTGCCGAAGACCGTGTAGTGGAAGTGGGCGACGACGAAGTAGGAGTCGGAGAGGTGGAAGTCCATCGGCGGCGACGCCAGGATGACCCCGGTCAGGCCGCCGAACAGGAACGTGACGAGGAAGCCGACCGTCCACAGCATCGGTGTCTCGAAGGAGAGGCTGCCCTTCCACATGGTGCCGATCCAGTTGAAGAACTTCACCCCGGTGGGTACGGCGATCAGGAAGGTCATGAAGGAGAAGAACGGCAGCAACACCCCGCCGGTGACGTACATGTGGTGGGCCCACACCGTGACCGACAGCCCGGCGATCGCGATCGTCGCGCCGATCAGGCCCGTGTAACCGAACATCGGTTTCCGGCTGAAGACGGGTATCACCTCCGAGACGATGCCGAAGAACGGCAGCGCCAGGATGTAGACCTCGGGATGGCCGAAGAACCAGAACAGGTGCTGCCACAGCAGCGCGCCGCCGTTGGCCGCGTCGAAGACGTGGCTGCCGAACTTGCGGTCCATCTCCAGCGCGAACAGGGCGGCGGCGAGCACCGGGAAGACGATCAGCACCAGGACGGCGGTCAGCAGCACGTTCCAGGTGAAGATCGGCATGCGGAACATGGTCAGGCCGGGCGCGCGCATGCAGATGATCGTGGTGATGAAGTTGACCGCGCCGAGGATCGAGCCGAAGCCGGACAGGGCCACGCCCATGATCCACAGGTCGGCGCCGAGACCCGGCGAGTGGACGGCGTCCGACAGCGGGGCGTAGAGGAACCAGCCGAAGTCGGCGGCACCGCCCGGGGTGAGGAAGCCGAACGCCGCGATCGCCGAGCCGAACAGGAAGAGCCAGTAGGCCAGCATGTTCAGCCGGGGGAAGGCGACATCCGGCGCACCGATCTGCAGCGGCATGATCCAGTTGGCGAAGCCGGTGAACAGCGGCATGGCGAACATCAGCAGCATGATCGAGCCGTGCATGGTGAACGCCTGGTTGAACTGCTCGTTCGACATCAGCTGCAAGCCCGGCCTGGCCAGCTCCGCGCGCATCAGCAGGGCCATCACTCCGCCGACGAGGAAGAACGCGAACGCGGTGACCAGGTAGAGCGTCCCGATCTTCTTGTGGTCGGTGGTCGTCAGCCACTCGGCCCACGACGGCCGTCCGCTCGCCGCCTGTTCCCGCGGCCGGGCCGTTTCCACGGCGGCGCGGTCCTCCGCCGTGTCGTCCCTCGGGTTCGCGGTGTCCGCCGCCTGCTGTCGTCGTGTCTCGTCCACCGGACGGTGTCCTTCCCCTCTGCCATGGAGACGTTCTGCCATGGGCGACGGCGGGCCGGGAAGCGTCGCGGATGCGGGTGAAACCGGGTCCTCCCGGCCGCCGCATCATGATCGTCCGAGGGGTGCGGGGCGCGGATAGGGCCGAACAGTCCCCGTCCGGCGGGCCGGAGGGGGCCGACGGCCCCCTCCCGAAGAGGCGGCACGGCGGGCATGCCGGCGGGGCCACCGGCATCCGTGCGGTACGGGGCGCGTTCGAGGCCGGTCGCCGTCAGGCGGTGGACAGGGGGCCGAACGCACCGCTGCCGCGCCGCACCCGGAGGACGGCCGCCCCTCCCCCGCGCCGACGGTTCCGCGGGCTCAGCGGCCTTCCCGCCTCCGCCGGTCCTGGAGCTGGGTGGCCATGACCGCGGCCTGCACGCGGCGTTCCACGCCGAGCTTGGCGAGCAGGCGGGAGATGTGGTTCTTCACCGTCTTCTCGGCGAGGTACAGCCGCAGGCCGATCTGGCGGTTGGTGAGGCCCTCGCCGACGAGGGCGAGGATCTCCCGCTCCCGGTCGGTCAGGCCGGGCAGGGCGTCCGGCTGCTCCTCCTCCTGCCGCGCCCCGTCCCGCAGCCGCGCCATCAGCCGCGTGGTGGCGCTCGGATCCAGCAGGGACTGGCCGCGGGCCACGGTGCGTACCGCGGATGTCAGGTCCGAGCCCCGGATCTGCTTCAGGACGTACCCGGACGCCCCCGCCATGATCGAGTCCAGCAGGGCTTCCTCGTCGTCGAAGGAGGTCAGCATCAGGCAGGCCAGCTCGGGCATGCGGGACCGCAGTTCCCGGCACACGGTCACACCGTCGCCGTCGGGCAGCCGGACGTCCAGGACCGCCACCGCCGGCCGCAGCGCGGGGACCCGGACGAGGGCCTGCTCCACCGTGCCGGCCTCCCCGACCACGTCGATGTCCGGCTCGTCGTTCAGCAGGTCGCGCACTCCGCGCCGTACCACCTCGTGGTCGTCCAGGAGGAAGACCCGGACCGTGCCGTCGGGGCCCTGCCGCTCGCTGTCCGCCATCACTTGCTCCCTGCTTCCGCGTTCCACGTGGTCGTCCGCTCTGGACCGTACTGCCTTCCCTGCGGCATCCTTCGCGGACCGGGGCCGAACGGCCAGGGCCGGACGGCCCTTTTTCGCGGATCGCCCTGGTGAGGCCCATGGGCGCCCGGCGGTTCCGGGCGGTCGGGGAGCCGGCCGGGCCGATGGCGGTGCCGGCCGGTGAGCGGTGTTCGCGGCGGCCGACCGCGACGGAGGACGCGTGGCGCTGGGCGTCGGCCCGGTGGGAGGCCCGCCGCGGTGCCGGCCGGCCTTCAGCCCGGGGCCGGCCGGTGCCCGGTCCCCGCGGTCGGTACGGGTGTCCGGGCGGAGAGGCGCACGCCGTACATCGTGCGGCCGCCGACGAGTTCGCGCCCGCTGACCAGCTCCGGATCGATGCGCATCAGGACCTCTTCCGGCGAGGGCACCCAGGGGCGCGGGCCGATCCGTTCCAGGCGTTCCCGTTCGGCCGTGCCGGTCACCACGGCGGCCCGGCCGGTGACGACGACGCTCCAGCCGGAGTGCGCGGCCGCGTCCACCTCGTCCGCCTCGAAGGCGACGACCGCGCCGTCGACCGCGCGGGCCAGGGCGGAGCCGGCGGCGGCGCGCAGGAGGACCGCTCCGTCGCCGTCCAGCGCGAAGTTCACCGGGAACACCGCGGGCAGGGCCTGGCGCGTGTAGACCACGCGGCCCACGGGCACCGTGGCCAGCAGCACCAGACACTCCTGGCGGCCCAGTTCGCGGAAACCGTCGTTCGGGTACATGAGTCAGCCCGTCTTTCACCTGATGGAGGGGTCACGCTCCATGCTGGGCGCGGCCACGGCCGTGCGTGAGGGGCCACCGGTCCCGGCTTCCGGGGACACAGGCCGAGGGGGCGTCGCGGCGAACGGGGGCCGATCGGCCCTTCCGGCGCGTCCGGCGGCCCGGTTCTCCTGTGACCATGGCCGACATCTCCATCGGGTCCGCGCCCCGTCACACCGAACGCGCCCTCGGCGGGACCACCGTCGTCCGGCTGTACGGCGACATCGACTTCTCCACGCCACCGCCCCTGGCGGAGCGCCTCGACGAGCTGACCGCCGTCGGCCGGCCCCGCCTCGTGGTGGACCTGCGCGGCGTGTCCTTCATCGACTGCGCCGGGCTGGGGTTGCTGTGCCGGGCGCGGAGCCGGATCGCCGAACGGCACGGCAGGCTCCTGCTGGTCTCGGACGGCGGACTGTGCCTGCGGGTGCTGCGGACGGCCGGATTGGACGGCGAGTTCGAGATCCACGACCGGGTGTCCGAGGCCCTCGCGGCCCTCGCCGGTTCCCCGTGCGGCTGACGTGGACGGAGCGGTTGCAGCCGGCGACGTCACACCGCGCGCCCGCGCGGGGAGCGTGCCGGACCGGCGCGGTGCGGCACGCTCCTCGGTTCAGCGGTGCTCCGGGCGGGTGACCGCGATGGTGAGGCCCATGGCGGCCAGTCCGAGCGCCATGGTGAGGACGCCGGTGAGGACGTTGTTCCAGATGACGCCGGCCCGTGCGCCGTGCGTGGGGGTGACGATCCACGGGGAGATCAGGAGCCAGATGCCGAGCGGCACCAGCGCCCAGGCCAGGCGGAACATCCGCTCGGGCACGAGGGCCAGGCCGAGACCGATCAGGGCGGTCGTGATGCCGATGATCAGGTTGTTCGCGGTGAGGTTGGGCTGACCGGAGAAGTGGACGACCCACGGTGAGATCGCGGTGTACACACCGGTCAGGAGGATCAGCCCTTCCAGGGCGATCGCCTTGCCGGTGGAGGCGGTGCGTTCGAGCCGATCCCTCATCTCCGCCATCTCGGGGTGTCCGGTCATGCCGGTGGAGTACTGCGGATACGACATGGGCGTCGTCCCCTCTCCAGCATTGGGCTTATGTGCTTTTTATCCGAATTCCCCCACTTGGGTGAGTGAAGCGGCTTCCATACCCCTCGTAGTGTGATTCACGTCACATTTACCTCTTTGGCCGGGCAACCGGACCTCCTCGGGCGAGCGGCGCGGCACCGGTGCCCGCGCGGCCGGTTTCGGGGTGCGGCGCGGCGGGGACCCGGTGGGGCACCCCCGCGGAAGGGAGGCGGGCCGGTCATGGAGGTGCCGCCCGTGCGCACCGGCGGCCCGGAGGGCCCGTCCGGGCATGCCGAAGGAACCAGCACCAGGAGGGCGCCGTGAAGCTGGCGGAATTTCTGGCCCAGGTCCGCGACCGGGGGGAGTACCGCAGCCAGGAGGAGGCCGAACACATCAGCACGTCGGTGCTGCGGGTGCTCGCCGAGCGGATCCCCCCGCAGGAGGCCGACGACCTGGCGGCGGAACTGCCCGCGCCGCTGGACGACGTCCTGCACGCCCACCCGGACCGGCCGGAGGCCCTCGGGTACGAGGAGTTCCTGCGACGGGTGGCCGAGCGGACCGGCGCCCGGCCCCGCACCGCGGAGTGGGACGCCAGCGCCGTCCTGTCCACCGTCGCAGACGTGGTGTCCGGCGGCGAGGTCGACCACCTGCTGTCCCGGCTGCCGCCCGGTTACGCGGACCTGTTCGGCCGGCCGGGCCTGCGCTGACGACGCTCACCCGGACGGGCGGCGCGCGGGGACGGGCGGGTTTCGTTCAGGACGGCGACTCGCGGGCCAGGACGTCCGTGAGCAGGGGGCCGCGGCCGGGCCGGGTGCCCGGGGTGAAGCGGAGCTCGGTGGCCGGGGCGGTGGGGGTGAAGTCGTACGTCCAGGCGCGCCAGTCGTCGGTGACGGTGACCGTGGCCCCCGGGTGTCCGGCGGCCTGGACACCGAACGTCCGTGCCGGGCTCGCGTCCTCGCCCCTTCCGAGGGTGTCGGCGCGGGCGCGGAAGGTGACGCGTACCGGGCGGCCGGGGGTGGTCGCGAGCCGGGTGGAGATGCCGAGGTGGCCGGGGGCGCTGACGAGGCCCACCGCGTTCGAGCCGTTGTCGAGGCCGGCGAGGTGCCCGGGGCAGACGTTCACCCCTCGGTTCGTCCAGCCCGGGAAGGAGGCGGGAGCGTCGCCCCGGGCCCGCTGCGCCGCCTCGGAGAGCCAGGGGGTCCGAAGGTGCGGGTTGTGGGTGAGGATCGGTCCGCCCTCCGGGGCGGGCAGCCGCGCGTGCAGGGCGTCCCGCCAGACGGCCGCCATCTTGGCGTAGCCCCGGTCGTCGGGGTGGACGAGGTCGGACAGGTCGTCGCCGCCGTGGGGCGAGGCGTGCAGGGCGGGGGCCATGTCGACGAAGAAGACCCTGCCGTGGCGCCCGAACTCCTCGGCCGTCGCGCGTACATGGCGGTTGTACGCGTCGATGTGCGCCTGCCACTCGGGCAGCCGCGAGGGGATGATCGAGGCGAGCAGGACGCCGGCGGACGGCGCCAGGCGCAGCAGGGTCTCCAGGAAGGTCCGCAGGTGCCCGGGGGCGTCGGTGTGCTCGGGGCCGTACATGTTGTTCGTGCCGATGTGGACCAGCAGCCAGTCCGGGCGGGCGGCCGGCAGCCACCGCGGCAGCAGCGGGGTGAGCTCCTGGATGCCGATGCCGCAGACGGCGGCGTAGTGGGGATCCCCCCGCGGTTGCCAGACGTTGACGTGCGGACCGACGAAGTCGACGTCGTGGCCGAGGTGGTGGAGGTGGTCCAGGAGTGCGTCGCGGTATCCGGCGGCCCCGGTGCTGTTCATGCCGGCCGTGATCGAGTCCCCCAGCGGCATGACCCGCACAGGCCGTGCGGGGCTGTCCCCGGCTCCCCCGCCGAGCCTCCCGTCCGCCGCCGCCCCGGGGGCGTTCCGTGCGGTGGTCCGCTGTGCCGTGGTGCGGGGTTGCATGACCTCTCCCAACGCGTGCCTGAGCCGTACCGGTCGCCGATGGCGCCGGGCACCGGGAGATGCCCGCTCGTGGCTCGGGTTCCCCGTCCGCCGGGGTTCCTCACCCAGGAGACGGACGTCCCGGCGCCGGTCCCCCGCCCCCGTGGGCGACCAGGGGGGCCGGGGCGGGTGCCCACAGCCGGCTACCGGGCGGCCGATGGCCGGCGACGCGTCCGCACGTTCCGTCAACCGGTCGTGCGGGCGGCCCCGTTCAGGGTGAACGCCGTGGGCGCGCTGGTGGCCGTCAGCCGGGTGCCGGTGAAGCCGACCGTGACCGATCCGCCCACGGGCACGCCCAGCCGAGGCTCCGCCTCCGCACCGGCTGACCCCGCGCCGGCGGCGAATCGCGGGCGTTCGGGTGCCACCTCCCGGGCGAGGGCGTCGTAGTCGCCCGGGCCGGCGAACCGGAAGGTGAAGCCGTCGAGGGTACGGGAGCCCTCCCGGGCCACGCCGTAGACCTCGGGGGCGTCGCACAGGTGCGGCACGCTCTTGAAGCACGGCCGGGGTGATGGAGGGCGTACTGCCCCGAGGCGTGCCATGGCGCCCCGAGCACGCCCGCCGAGTCGGGACCGGAGGCCCGCGCGGGTTCCCGACCGCGTGCTGAACGCCACGTCCTCGCAGGTCAGTTACAACCTTTGGGCACGGTCGGCCGTCCAACCGGAGTCCGGTGCCGATCATCGCGCCGGGCTTCACCTTTCCGATGTGGGAGATGTCATGAGTTCTGTCTCCGTCGGCCGTGTGCTGCGTCGCGGTGCATGTGCCGGAGCCGTGGGGGCGTTGCTGGTCGCCGGTCTCGGGAGCGGGGTCGCGTTCGCCGACGAACCGCAGAGCGACCAGCTCTGGATCCAGGCGCCGTCCGAGCAGTCGGTCACCGTCGGCCCGGACGGCGGCACCGCGGATTACCGGCCGCTGGATCTCGGCCTGTACCACGACAACGCCAACTTCACCGTGACCGACGGCCGGTTGACCGTCGACGTCTCGGGGCTGGCCGGGGTCGCCGAGGTGGCCTGGCCCGACAACTGCGCGCCGGACGAGGGCGGTACGGCCGCCGTGTGCGACACCGGCGAGGTGCCCACCGGTTACACCGCCCAGGTCCGGCTGAAGGTGCGGGCCGCCGCCGGTGCCGCCGTGGGGGCGCGGGGCACGATCGCGTACTCCGCCGAGGCCGCCGGCGGGCCCGACGGCAGGCTCGTCGCCCCGCGGGGCACGGAGACCTCCGTCACCGTCGGCTCCGGGCCCGACCTGGGAGTGACCGCCCCGCAGACCGCGCGCGACATCGCGCCGGGCTCCGCCCTCACCGTGCCGTTCTCCGTCACCAACACCGGCGACGAGACCGCCCACGGGTTCACCGTGAAGCTGTGGGCGACCTACGGCCTCGACGTCCTCACCCGTTATCCGCAGTGCGTCTACACCGGGCCGGACGACGACGTCGAGTACACGCCCATGACGTACGTGACGTGCTCCTTCGGCACCGAGGTGGCGCCCGGCGCCACGGTGGGGCTGCCGGAGCCGCTGCGGCTCGCCGTCACCGGTCACGCGCTGTACGAGCGGTTCGACTACGAGGTGCAGCCCGGCGGCGGCGCCACCGACCTCGACGGCTCGGACAACGGCCGGTCCTGGAGCATAAGCGCCCGCAACACCGCCGACTTCGCCGTGCACGGCACCGAGGTGAGCGGCGCGGCCGGTGACACCGTCACCGCGGCCTTCCGCTTCACCAACCGGGGCCCGGCCTGGGTCGGCAACGTCAGCTCCGGCGACCCGGTCGCCGTGCTGGACGTCTACCTCCCGGAGGGCACCACCGCCACGTCCGTACCGGACACCTGCGAGAGCGCGGGGGCGTCCGGCGGCCACTACGCCTGCACCCTGCCGATGTGGGCCAAGCCCGACCTGGACGTCAGCTTCCCGTTCCGGCTGCGCGTCGACCGCGTCGTCGCCGACGCCACGGGCCGTGTCGTCGCCCGGCCCGACTACGGCACGTCGTTCGCCTTCGACCCGGACCCCGGGAACAACTCGGCCGAGCTGATCCTCAACCCGTCCGCCTGACCCGAAGGGCGGGGCGGGCCCCCGGCCCGCCCCGCCTCCGCCTGTGTTCGCCCCGCGGACCTGCTACGCCTCGGCGCGGGTGAGTACGGCCCCGCCGAGTGGCGGTTCCGTGACCGGGGAGCCGGACGCGGCGACGGTGCGGACGCGGTCGAGCAGGGCCGCCGGGTCCGGGTGGGCCTGGAGGGCGTTGAGGAGCAGCCGCCACAGATCACGCAGGCGCTGTTCGATGTGCTCGCGGCCGTCGAGGGCGTCCGAGACGGTGTGCAGACCGAAGAAGGCGCAGACCACGCTGTGCGCGGCCGGCACCGGATCGACGCCGGCCGCCAGTTCGCCGTTCGCGCGTGCCTCGGTGAGCAGTTCGGCGACCACCTCGATCCACTCCACGAAGGGCGTGGGCAGCGGCGCCGCGATGGCCTTGCGCTCCATCCAGAGGCGGGACCCGGCCCGTACGACGACGTCGTCACGGAAGGCACGGGCGACGGTGAAGCTCAGCGCCACCAGTTTCTCCAGGGCCGGGCGGCCGGAGGACCGATGGTGTTCGATCATGCGCGGCCAGGAGGCGAAGTGCTCCTCGACCACGGCGAGCGCCAGTTTCTCCTTGCTGGCGTAATGGAAATAGATGGCGCCGCTGGTACGCCCCGAAAGTGCGCTGATATCACTGATACTGGTCCCGGCGTAACCCCGTTCATCGAACAATTGTGCCGCGGTTTCCAGCAGAGCCCGCCGTGTCAGATTCGCTCGCACGCGTCGCAACCTTTTCCGAGGTTCCCGTACCTCTCCTGCCGCTAGGCAATGTAGTACCCGACCCCGCCCGGACTGTCGAGCCGGTGTGCGGAATTCGCCGGACTGGGGTCTGCTGGGGGAATGGACGCTCGAATCCGTGGCACCGTCGAAGAGCCGCGGGCCCTGAGCTGGTCGCGCACGGTCCCCCGGGAACTGGTCCACCGGGCGTCCGTGGCGGAGGTACTGCTCACCGACGTACTACGCCTCGACGAAACGCGTTTCACGGCGGCCGCGTGCTGGTCGCGGTCGCATCCGACCTTTCCGGTCGACGGTCACGCCGTACACCATCCGCTGATGGTGGTGGAGACCTTACGGCAGCTGGGCATCTTCATCCCTTTGCGCTATTTCGGTGTTCCGGTGGACACCCGCATGCTCATCACCGACGTCTTCTTCACCACGCGACCCGGAGCACAGCCGCGGGCCCTTCACGGCGCCACCCAGATCACCTGCCGGGTGCGGGTCACCGGGCTGCGCACCGGTCCCGACGGTGCCACCGCCGGGCTGCGGCTGCACGCGGAGTACCTGGCGGGCGGCGCGCTGTTCGCCAGGGCCGGCGGCGGTGCCCGCTTCCTCTCCCCCGCACGGTACGCCGCCCTGCGCGGGCCGCTCGCCGGCACCTGCCAGCCCCCGGCGTCGGCGGGGCTGCCGCGGCCCGACCCGGCACGGCTCGGCGTGCCGCACGCCCGGGACGTCGTCATCGCCCTCGCCGGGCGGCACGGGCACGCCGGGCCCGGCGGCACCGCCGACGTGCTGGTGGACGCGGCCGACCCCTGGCACCCCTTCTTCTTCGACCACGCCACCGACCACGTCCCCGGCATGGTGCTGCTGGAGGCGGCACGCCAGGCCGCCGCGCTGGCGACCGGCGGAGCCCTGTCCCGGCCCACCGGTGCCCGGCTGACCGCGGCGCGCTTCACGGAGTTCGCCCCGCCCGCGCGGATCGTCTGCGTGCCGCACCGCCTCACCTGTGCCTTCCGGTTCGAGCAGGACGGGCACGACGGCCGGGGCGGCCGGTTTCCGGCTCTCGGCGTTCTGCACTACCACTCACCCTTGCGAGCGTAACTTGACGTAATGGCTTGACTGCCATACGTGACCAAACCTAGCGTAACGATCGTTATGTTCCCTGGTGGGACTAGCCCGTACGGGCGTCAACGGCCGTACGACCCACGCCCCGCCCGGAACCCTGCGCCGCCCCCGCGCACACGGTGACCCGTCGGCGCCGCTCGCCTCCCTGCGGTGAGAGGACGTCACGCCCCGGTCCGCGGTCTCGCGGCCCATCCGAACGGAAAGCACACAGATGACGCTTCATCGCATCCTTTCCTGGACACCGGCGGCCGTCGTCTTCGACTGCGACGGCACGCTGCTGGACACCGAACGACACTGGGAGACCGCTCGCGAGCGGGTCTTCAACGACGTGGGCCTCACTCCCGCCGCGGGCTTCGCGGAACGGGCCAAGGGCCTGCACTACACCGAGTGCGGGCAGCTCATGGCCGACGAGGGAGGCCGTCCCGACCTGGGCCCGGACCTCGCCGGCCGGCTGCTGCGGCACTTCCGCGACCTGGTCTGCGACCACCCGGTGATCATGCCGGGCGCCCGCGACCTGGTGCGGACGGCGGCGGCCTTCGCCCCCCTGGCCGTCGCCAGCAACTGCCCCCGTGACGTGGTGGAACCCGGTCTGCAGGAGGCCGGGCTGCTCCGTCACTTCCGCGCCGTGGTGGTGCCCGAGGGCACGATCCGGCCCAAGCCCGCCCCGGACGTCTATCTGACGGCAGCCCGGCGCTGCGGCGCCGATCCGGCCGACACGATGGCGGTCGAGGACACCCACTGCGGGGTCCTCGCCGCGGTCCGGGCCGGCCTGACGGTCCTCGGTGTCGGCCGCCGGCCCGGCGAGGAGACCACCGCCCTGACCGACCTATGGGTCGAGACGCTGGAGGACCCGCGGATCAGCCGCTGGGCCGCCGAGCGGGCGCCGCTGCGCACCACGCCGCCGAAGCCCGCGTCGGCACCCGCGCCGACCGGCTCCGGGCTGCGGCAGGCCACCGCGCCGTGAACGCCAGACCGCGGCCTTGCCAACACGGGCCGCCAGGAGGCCCGGGGACGACCTCCACGGCCTCGTGGACGCCGATCGCGGCCCCGCCCGGTCGAGTTGGCCGTCCCCCGTGCGAACGGGAGCCGGATCCGTCCCCGGGGGCGGACCGCCGCCCGGTCACTCCGGCCGCTCCGGCGCCGGCTCCGTCACGGACGGCGGCAGTTCGGTGAGCACACCGCCGGCCGAGGCGAGCAGCAGGCCGACGCCCACCGCACCCGGGTCCGGCACTCCCCTGCCCCGCTCGCCGACGTAACTGGCCCTGCCACGGCGCGCACGCAGTCGCGCCGTCAAGCGCACCCCCTCCCATGCGGCGCGCGACGCATGGGCGAGGGCCACCCGGCTGCCGATCCGCTCCGGACACACGCGCAGCGCCTCGCACGCCGGATACAGCGCGTCCACCAGGGTCTTGTCCCCCGGCCGTGCCTCGCCGACCCGCTGTACGGCGGCGAGTCCCCCGGCCAGACCGGCCCGCAGCGCGGCCACGTCCAGAACCGGGCCGGCCGCCGCCAGCGCCAGTTCCGTCAGCAGCAGCCCGAACAGCGGACCGCTGGTGCCGCCGACCCCGTCCAGGAAGACCGTCGCCACCGTCCGCAGTGGCTCACCGGCCCGCCCGGTGACCGCCGGTGACACCGCCGCCGCCCGGTCCAGGGCGCGCACGGAGGCGTCGAGTCCCGTCCGCAGATTCGTGCCGAAGTCGCCGTCGCCCACCCGCTGGTCGAGCGCGGTGAGCTGGGGTTCCGTGGCCCGGACGGAGGCGGCGAACCTCCGCATCCAGCCCGCGGTGAAGGCCGCGTCCGCGGACGTGGTGTCCGTCCACGTCGCACTCGGCAGACCGGTGTTCGGGGATGTTGCGTCGTCCTGTGCCGAATAGTGCTCCAGCATCGTGCCACCTCCTGCCCGCCCCCGGTCATCGCGGCCATGAGGGCGTGTGCGCCGGCGCGTCGAACCACTTGACCGTCTCCGGGTCCGCCCGCATGAGCGTGAGCGAGAAGCCGCGCATGTCCAGCGCGGTCACGAAGTCGCCCACCAGGACGCGTTCGAGGACCAGTTTCCACCGGTCCAGCCGCAGCGCGAGTTCCCGCGCCACGCCGTACAACTCCAGACGCGTCACCCCGCCGAGCCCGTTCACCAGGGCGACGATCGAGTCGCCGGCGTCCGGGTCCAGCGCGGCCAGCAGTTCCTCCGTCATCCGTGTGACCAGCTCGTCCAGCGCCGGCCGGGACTCCGTACGGCGGGCCCGCTCGCCGTGGATGCCGACCCCCCACTCGAGGTCGCCCTCGGCGAGGTCGAACGCGGTCCGTCCGGTGGCCGGGGTGCGGTGTGCGGCCGAGGCGACCGCGAGGCTGCGGCAGCGGCCCGCCAAGTCCGTTCCCAGTTCCGCGAGTTCCCGCAGCCCGAGTCCGGTGTCGGCGGCGGCCCCGAGGACCTTCTCGATCAGCACGGCGGCCCCGGTGCCCCGGCGGCCCGTGGCCGAGTCGGGCGAGTCCGACGCCAGATCGTCGTCGATCAGCACCCGGGCGCAGTCGATGCCCTCATGGGCCAGCCGCTCGGCCGCGATGCCGAAGTTGATCCTGTCCCCGGTGTAGTTCTTCACCAGGTGCAGGACGCCCGCGCCGCGCGACACGGCGCGGGAGGCGTCGAACACCTGGCGGTTGTGCGGCGAGGCCATCAACTGGCCGGGGCACACGGCGTCGAGCATGCCCGCGCCGAGGAAACCGAGGTGCAGCGGCTCGTGTCCGCAGCCACCGCCCGACACGATCGCCACGCGGCGGCCGGGAGCCGGGTTGCGGGCCCGGAAGAATCCGGCCTGTTCGTCGTGGACGACGAGGTCGGCGTGGACGCGGGCGAACCCGGCCAGTGCGTCGGGGACCATTCGGTCGATCGAGTTCGTGAAGTACACCACTGGCCGGCCTCCCAGACGTCCTCGGCCTCCCGGCGCCCCGGTGAACGGCAGCGGGTGGCCGGAAACCACGGTGGGTCGATCGGAGGCACGTCATCCGCGGACGCACGATCCCGAGATGCTGCCTCGTGTGTCTCCGGGTCTCACCTGCCTCACGGCTGTCGCCCTCGGATCCGTCTTCCGGCCATGCTGCGGCCGCCCGCCCGCGACGGCAAGTCGAACCGGCTCCCACCTGCCGCTACACGAACCGGGGCGCTCCCCCACGGCCCGGAGGGGGCCCGGCCGGGGGCACTGCGGCAGGCGGGTGACGACCGCCGCGTGCGCACGACCGTGCGAACGGCGTCAGGACCGCTGTGCGGCGATCAGCGCCCGGTACCAGTGGTAGCTGTCCTTCGGGACGCGTCGCTGGGTGTCGTAGTCCACCCGGACGATGCCGAACCGTTTGCCGTAGCCGTAGGCCCATTCGAAGTTGTCCAGCAGCGACCAGACGTAGTAGCCGCGCACGTCGACGCCCGCGTCCAGGGCCGCCCTCAGGGCGGTGAGGTGGTCGCGCAGATAGGCGATCCGGTCGTGGTCGTGCACCGTGCCGTCCGGGCCGGGCTCGTCGTGCTCGGCGGAGCCGTTCTCCGTCAGGTGGACCGGCGGCAGCGCGTCGCCGTACCGCTCCTTGAGGGCCACCAGCAGATCGGTGAGGCCGCCGGGGACGACCGGCCAGTCCATGGCGGTGTGCCGGGCGCCCTCCAGCCGTACCTCCGTGTACCGGTTGTCGGTCGCCGTGCGCCGCGCCGGGTCGGCTTCCCGGTGCGGGGCGTCGGCGACGACGATCGGCCGGTAGTAGTTGACGCCGAGGAAGTCCAGGGGCCGGCCGATCAGTTCGAGGTCGCCGTCGCGCCGGAAGTCCTGACCGGTGATCAGCTCGCCCCAGGTCTCCTCCTCGGTCCCGGGGTAGCGGCCCGCGAAGAGCGGCTCGGTCCACACCAGGTTGTGCTCGGTGTCGGCGCGGACGACGGCCGCCCGGTCGGCGGCGGAGCCGGTGGCGGGCAGGTTGCGGTCGAGGTTCAGGGTGATGCCCGCCTCGCGCACCCCGGCCGCCCGCAGCGCCTGGACCGCCAGCCCGTGTCCGACCAGCAGGTGGTGGGCGGCGGCGAGCGCGCCCCGGCCCTCGCGGGCGCCGGGGGCGTGGCGGCCGACCGAGTAGCCGAGGAAGGCGCTGCACCACGGCTCGTTCAGGGTGATCCAGCGCGGCACGCGGTCGGCGAGACGGCCGGCGACGGCCTGCGTGTAGTCGGCGAACCGCTCGGCGGTCTCCCTGACCCGCCAGCCGCCGCGGTCCTCCAGGGCCTGCGGCAGGTCCCAGTGGTAGAGCGTGACGGCCGGCTCGATGCCCGCCGCGAGCAGTTCGTCCACGAGCCGCGCGTAGAAGTCCAGCCCCTTCGGGTTCACGGGGCCCGTTCCGTCGGGCACGATCCGCGGCCAGGCGATCGAGAACCGGTAGGAGGTGACGCCCAACTCGCGCAGCAGCGCCACGTCCTCGCGGTAGCGGTGGTAGTGGTCGCAGGCGACGTCACCGGTGTCGCCGTTCGCGACCAGTCCGGGGGTGTGGCTGTAGGTGTCCCAGATCGACGGGCCGCGGCCGTCCTCGCGGACCGCGCCCTCGATCTGGTAGGACGCGGTGGCGGCGCCGAAGACGAATCCCTGAGGGAAGCGCGGGAAGTCGGTCATGTGCGGTCCTCCGAGGGTCACTTGACGGAACCGCCGGTGATGCCGGCGGCGATGTACTTCTGGGCGAGGACGAGCAGGACCGCGGCGGGGATCGCGGACAGCACGGCCGCCGCCATCACCGAGCCCCAGTCGCCGACGTGCGCGCCGATGTACTGGTAGATACCCAGCGTGACCGGTTTGACGTCGTCGGTGGTGTTGAGGGTGAGCGCGAACATGAAGTCGCTCCACGAGAACAGGAAGGCGAACAGGCCGGAGGTGATCAGGGAGTTGCGGCTCATCGGCAGCACCACCCGCACGAAGGTGCGCAGCCGTCCCGCCCCGTCCATCTCGGCCGCCTCGATGACCTCGCCGGGTATGGACTGCATGAACGAGCGCATCAGCACGATGGAGAAGGGGATGCCCAGGGAGGCGTCCGCGAGCATCAGGCCGAAGTAGGAGTTGACCAGGCCGAGGTCGACGTACGAGGTGTACAGGGCGTTGGCGATGACGATGCCCGGCACCATCTGGGTGATCAGGGTGCCGAATACGAGGGTGCGCGTGCCGCGCAGCCGGAACCGGGCCAGCCCGTAGGCGGCCGGGGCCGCGATCGCCAGGCAGACGACGACCGCGCCGAGCGAGACCAGCAGCGAGGTCAGCAGGTGCCCGCCCTGGTCGTCGAGCGCCTTGGAGAAGCCGGACAGGTCGAGTCCGTGCGGTACCGGGTCGACCTCCAGCAGCCCGGACTCGGGCTGGAGGGCGGTGTTGAGCATCCAGTACAGCGGGAACAGCATCACGGCCAGGACGAGCACACCGGCCACGGTGGAGCCCCAGCGGCGCTCGCGCTTTTGCGGCTTCGCGTTCTCGGCGGCCATGGCCGGTCACTTCCCCTCGGTGCGGTTGGCCCGCAGGTAGAGCACCGCGAAGACCGCGGAGATCAGGATCAGTACGTTGCCGACGACGGCGCCGGCCCCGAAGTCGAGCCGTACGAAGGAGTTCTGGTAGGTGAGCGTGCCCAGGGTCTGGGTGGCGTCGGCGGGGCCGCCGTCGGTGAGGGCGAGGATGAGGTCGAGGATCTTGACCGTCGACATGAAGCCCAGGACGAGGACGACCGTGATGACGGGACGGAGCGTCGGCAGGGTGATGGAGCGGAACGTCCGCCAGGCGGAGGCGCCGTCCAGGGCGGCGGCCTCGTACAGCTCGCGGGGGACCTCCTGCAGACCGCCGTACAGGATGACCATGTTGAACGGGATGCCGATCCAGATGTTGACCAGGATGACCGAGAGCAGGGCCAGGTGCGGACTGGTCAGCCATGGAGTGTGGCCGTCCAGGCCGAGGGTGTCCAGGAAGGAGTTCAGTACACCGGTGTCCTGGTCGAGGATGCGCCGCCACACGATCCCGGAGACCACCATGGGCACCAGCCACGGCAGCAGGACCAGCGACCGCAGGACACCGTTCAGCGGGAACCTGCGGGTGAAGAAGACGGCGAGGGCGAGGCCGGCGCAGAACTGGCCGAGCAGCGAGCCCGCGGTGAAGACGAGCGTGTGCCACAGCGCCTTGCCGAACAGGGCGTCCCGGAAGACCGTCGACCAGTTGTCGAAGCCGTTCAGGGGTGCCTCGCCGGTGAAGAACGTCTTCGGTGTGTAGTGCTGGAAGCTCATCACGGCGTTGCGGACGAGCGGGTAGCCGAAGAACAGCACCATGAAGAGGACGGCGGGGGCGACGAACCCCCACTGGGCGAGGCGGCGCCGGTGGCGGAGCCGGGCGGGGGCCGGTACGCCGGCCGTGGGCGCCGCGGTGCGCGCGGTGACGGTGGATGTGGTCATCTGCGTCTTCCTCAGTTCCCGCTCGTGGCCCGCTGCTGGGCGCGCTGGAGGGCGGCCCGGCTGGACTGGCCGGTCAGGGCGGCCTGGAAGGCGCTCTGCAGGGCGAGCGACACGCCAGGCCAGCCGGCGCCGAGCCGGGCCGTGCGGGAGCGGGCCGCGGCCACCTGGTCGGCCAGCGCGTCCAGTTCCGGCACCTGACGGCGCCACACGGCGGCGGCCCTCTCGTTCGCCGGGACCGTCCAGCTGTGGCGCGCGTAGGTCAGTTGCTCGCGTTCGCCCGACAGGCAGCCGACGATCCTCCCCGCCATCCGTTCCCGCCGTTCGTCGCCGGTGTCGGGGACGGTGAGCACCGCGCCGCCCAGCGGGGCCACGGAGTTCGCGCCGGTCCTCGGCACGGGGATCCGCGCGATGCCCCAGTGCAGGGACTTGTCGGTGTTCAGGGTCTCGACCTGCCAGGGCCCGTTGATCATCATCGCCGCGTTGCCCGCCATGAACTGGTCGTTGACGTCGGCCTGCGTCCAGCCCACCGTCGCCTTCGACAGCGAGCCGTCGTTCAGCAGGCCCTTCCAGTAGTCCAGCGCCTCGACCACCCTCGGCCCGTCGAGCCGGGTCTCGTCGCCGCCGTTGGACCACATGAACGGCGTGAACTGGAAGACGCCGTCCTCGGCGCCGCCCGCGCTGAGCGCGAGGCCGTACCGCTTGCCCCGGGTCAGCTTCCGCGCGCTCGCGCGCAGTTCCGCCCAGGTGGTGGGCACCTTCAGGCCCGCCTGGGCGAGGAGGTCCTTGTTGTAGAACAGCGCGAGGGTGTTCACCGACCGGGCGGCGCCGTAGTACGTCCCCTTGTACGAGCCGAAGTCGACGATCCCGCGCGGGACGCCGTCGGTGTCCAGTCCGAGCGCCCTGAGGTCGGTCAGCCCGCCGGCCTCGGCGAACACCGGCATCTCCGAGGCGTCGAACTGCACGATGTCGGGCAGCGACTTCGAGGACGCCATGCGCAGGGCCTTCGTCATCACCTGGGCCGCCGGGACGCTCTGCTGCTCGACGGTGACGCCGAGCCGCTTGCCGCAGCGGGCCATCGCCTCCGCGTCCCAGCGGTGGTACGTCTCGTCGGTCGAGGAGTTCAGCACGGTGTAGACGGAGCCGTCGCGCTGCCGGCCGCAGCCGGTCAGTGCCGCCCCGGCGACCAGGGCGCAGACCACTGCGAGGGGTATCACGGCCTCGCGGGGGCGTTTATTGAAGCGCTTCGACATAGGGCGGCCCTTGCTGTCGTACCGTCCGGCAGCGATGCCGGACGCCTTTGTTTATGGTGATGACTAATACGCCATGCGCGGGCCGCCGCGCCAGACCCGAGCACGTTCCCGTTCGGCGCGCAGCCCGGCGGAGGCCATCGAGTGATCCGCGAACACCGCTGTTCAGAAGGGATTTTCCGACGCGCGCACCTGCCGGGCCGGGAGATGTTCTGTGTACGATCGACCCGCCGGGCGGCGCCTTCGCGCCCTACTCGAACCACTCCAGCTCCCCCGAGGAAGAACATGAAGTTCACCAACGGCTTCTGGCGCGTCCGCGACGGCGTGCAGATCGCATACGCCACTCAGACACGTGACGTACGCCTGTCATCGAAGCGCTTCACCGCGTACGCGGCCGTGAAGAACGTGGCGCGGAGAGGGGACACGCTCAACGCGCCACTGCTCACGGTCGACTGCTTCTCCCCCGCCGAGGGCGTCATCGGTGTCCGGGTCACCCACCACGCCGGCGGGCTGCGGCCCGGACCGGACTTCGCCCTGCGCGAGGAGCCGGACGGCGCGGGACGGGTGCGCCGCGACGGCACGGTCACCGAGCTGACCAGCGGAGCGCTGACCCTGCGCCTGGACGAGGCGGCCCCGTGGGCGCTGGCGTTCACCGGCGCGGACGGGCGGGAGCTGACCCGGGCCGGCGCCAAGGGCACCGCCTTCGCCACCACCGACGACGGCGCCCACCACGTCCTCGCCCAGCTCGCGCTCGGCGTGGGCGAGCAGGTCTACGGCCTCGGCGAGCGCTTCACCCCGTTCGTGAAGAACGGCCAGGTGGTGGACATCTGGCAGGCCGACGGCGGCACCAGCAGCGAACAGGCCTACAAGAACATCCCGTTCTACCTCTCCTCGCGCGGCTACGGCGTGTTCGTCAACCACCCCGGCAAGGTCTCCTTCGAGGTCGGCTCGGAGTCCGTCGGGCAGGTCCAGTTCAGCGTCGAGGACCAGAGCATCGAGTACTACGTGATCGCCGGCCCCACCCCGAAGGAGGTGCTCGCCCGCTACACCGCGCTGACCGGCCGCCCGGCGCTGCCGCCCGCCTGGTCCTTCGGCCTGTGGCTGTCCACGTCGTTCACCACCGACTACGACGAGGCGACGGTGATGTCCTTCGTGGACGGCATGGCCGAGCGCGGCATCCCGCTGTCGGTCTTCCACTTCGACTGCTTCTGGATGCGCGAGTACCAGTGGTGCGACTTCGAGTGGGACCCCGCGGTCTTCCCCGACCCGGAGGGCATGCTGGCCCGGCTGAAGGAGAAGGGCCTGCGGATCAGCGCGTGGATCAACCCGTACATCGCGCAGAAGTCCCCGCTGTTCGAGGAGGCGGCGGCCCTCGGCCATCTCGTGCGCCGCCCGGACGGCGACGTCTGGCAGTGGGACCTGTGGCAGGCCGGCATGGGCCTGGTCGACTTCACCAGCCCGGGCGCCCGCGCCTGGTTCCAGGCGAAGCTCAGGACGCTGCTCGACCAGGGCGTCGACTGCTTCAAGACCGACTTCGGCGAGCGCGTGCCCACCGATGTCGTCTGGCACGACGGCTCCGATCCGGAGCGGATGCACAACTACTACACCCACCTGTACAACCGGACCGTCTTCGACCTCCTGCTCAAGGAGCGGGGCGAGGGCGAGGCAGTCCTCTTCGCCCGCTCGGCGACCGCGGGCGGCCAGCAGTACCCGGTGCACTGGGGCGGCGACTGCTGGGCGTCCTTCGAGGCGATGGCGGAGTCCCTGCGCGGCGGGCTGTCCCTGTCGCTGAGCGGCTTCGGGTTCTGGAGCCACGACATCGGCGGCTTCGAGGGCACTCCCGACCCGGCGGTGTTCAAGCGCTGGCTGGCCTTCGGCCTGCTCTCCTCGCACAGCCGGCTGCACGGCTCCACGTCGTACCGGGTGCCGTGGCACTTCGGCGAGGAGGCGGTGGCGGTCGCCCGGCGGTTCACGCTCCTCAAGCACCGTCTCATGCCCTACCTCTACGGCGCGGCGGCCGAGGCCCACCGCACCGGTGTGCCGATGATGCGCCCGATGGTCCTGGAGTTCCCGCACGACGCGGCGTGCCGCCCGCTGGACCGCCAGTACATGCTGGGTCCCGATCTGCTGGTGGCCCCGGTGTTCACGGAGGACGGCGAGGTCGAGGTCTACCTCCCCGAGGGCACCTGGACCCACCTGCTGTCCGGCGAGCGGATCACCGGCCCGGCCTGGCGCACCGAGCGGCACGCCTACGACAGCCTGCCGCTGTACGTCCGCGAGGGCGCCGTCCTGCCGCTGGCCGCCGACGAGGGCCGCCCGGACGGCGACTGGCTGGACTCCCCCACCCTGCTGGTCCACCCCTCGTCCGCGCCGGACTACACCGCCGAGGTCACGGTGCCCGGTCCGACGGGCACCCCCGCCGCGGCCTTCACCGTCCGCCGCGAGGGCACCCGGTTGCGGGTCACCGCGCGCGGCACCGGCCGTCCGTTCACCGTCCGCGTCGCGGCGGACGGCGCGAGCGCGACCGGCTCGGGCGAGGTGGTCGTCCCCCTGGACTGAGCGGGACGGCCCCCGGGTGATGCGGGGAAACGGCCGGCGGGGTCCGGCTAGTCTGTCCGGGCAGGCAGGCCCGGCAGCCGGACATGGGGGAACGCGATGACCGCCGTCCCGAAGAACACCGCGCGGCGCGTCGCGGTGCCCGTCACCACCGACCGGCTCGTGCTGCGGCTGTTCACACCCGCCGATGCCGAGGACCGGTACGCGTACCAGCGCCTGCCTGAGGTGGCGCGCTACCTGTACCGCCCGCCGCTCACCCGCGAGGGGTGTGCCGAGTCCATCGCGGCCCGGGCGGAGGGCACCGGCTGGCGGGCCGACGGCGACACACTGCTGCTGGCCGTGTGCCGGGCGGACGAGCCCGGTGTCGTCGGCGAGGTGGTCCTGACCCTGACGAGCGCGCACGCCCGGCAGGCCGAGATCGGCTGGGTCTTCGACCCCCGGCACGCCGGGCGGGGATACGCCACCGAGGCGGCGGCCGCACTGGTCGCGCTGGCCTTCGGGCACCTGGGTGTCCACCGGGTCTACGCCCGGCTCGACGCCCTCAACACGGCGTCGGCGAAGGTGTGCGAACGTCTCGGGATGCGCCGGGAGGCGCATCTGGTCGAGAGCGACCTCGACGGGGACCGCTGGGGCAGCGAGTACGTCTACGCGATGCTCGCCCGGGAGTGGAGGGGCTGAACTACGGCCGGGTCCGGCGGGCTCAGCCCGTCGCCGTGGCCCGGTCCAGCGCGTCGCGCAGCCAGGCGTCGGCCGCGCCGAGGGTGAGACCGGGGGTGAGTTGGCCCGCCAGGTGCCAGTAGCGGCGCATCACCGGGTGGTCCGCCGCGGCGAGACGGGCCGCGAGGGCGCGGCGGAAGGCGGGACCGTCCCGGGTGCCGGCGGCCCGCGCGTAGGCGGCGGCATAGCAGTCCAGGGCCTCGCCGGGGCCCGGGGCGCGGCCCGCCCGTACGGCGGCCTCCACCAGTCGGTATGCCTCGTGCAGGCCGTCGTAGAGCAGGTTCGGGTGTGCCTCGGTGAGGGGCCGGTGGGAGGCGAGGCAGTGCTCGGTGGCGGCCGTGGCCAGCGCGTGCACGCGGGCGAAGGCGAGGACCTGGTCCGTGGTGGGGTCCGCGGGCGGGCGGGGTACGGCCGCCTCGGTGATCGCGGCCCGGAGCCGGGTGGAGAGGCGGGCGGGCAGCAGCCGGCGCCAGTAGTGGGCGATGGCGGAGGTGTCGGGCGGGGCGCCGACCGACCCGATCAGCTCCAGGCGCTCCGCCAGCTGCCCCGGCTCGCTCTCCTGGAGCGCCCGCAGGGCGGCCTCCCGCCAGCGCAGGGCGGCCAGTTGGCCGCCGATGTCGTCCAGCCGGCGTGCCACGACGCCTTCCAGGCCGGCGCCTGCGTCCAGGACGCGCCTGATCTCCGGGACGGGCACGTCGAGGGCGCGCAGTGACCGGATCGTGCGCAGCCGGGCCAGGGCGTCCGGTCCGTAGCGCCGGTGGCCGCCGCTGCTGCGGGCCGCCTCGGGGAGCAGGCCCTGGTCGGAATAGAAGCGGATGGTCTTGACCGTGGTGCGGGCCCGCGCGGCCAGCTCGCCGATGCTCAGTGTGCCGTCCGGTGACACCAGTTGAACCTCCCTCAGGGGGAGTTCCTACGTTACCCGGGACTCACCTACTGTCTGGAGGCGCTGATGTCTGCGTTTGTCCTGGTCTCGGGCCCGTTCACCAACGGGCGGATCTGGAGTGCGGTGGCCGGCCGGCTGCGGCGGACGGGCGCCGGGGCGTACCCGGTGGACCTCAGTACGCGGCCCGGGGCGGACCTGGAGACGCACATCGAGGACGTGGTCCGGCTGATCGACTCCCTCGACGTGCCGCGGGTGGTGCTGGTCGGGCACGACTACGCCATCCACCCGGTGCTGGGCGCGGCCGACCGGCGCCCGGACCGGGTCGCCCGCGTCGTCCACCTGGACGCCGGTCTGCCGCAGCCCGGTGACCCGGCGCTGGCCCTCGTCCCGGATCCGGAGGTGCGCCGGCTCCTGGAGGAGGGTGACGACCCGCGACCGGTGCCGCCGCCGGGGCCGGCCGACTGGCATCGCTGGGGCAGCACCGAGGGGCTTGACGCGGACCGGTTGGAGTTCCTGAGCGGGCTGGCCGTCGCCCAGCCGCCGCGCACGCTCACCCAGCCGCTGCGGCTGACCGGCGCGGCGGCCGACGTGCCGGTCAGCGCCGTCCTGTGCACGGCCGGAGGGGTGACCATCGAGGGGATCCAGGCGCTGGTGCGCGTCGGGCCGCCGCAACTGCGCAAGCTGGCCGATCCGCGGGTGGGCTTCTTCGAGCTGGCCACCGGGCACTGGCCGATGCTGTCCTGCCCGGACGACCTGGCCGAGGTACTGCGGAGCGCCGCCGCGGACGAGGGCCACCGGCTGACCCCGCCCGAGGGCGAGGGCGAGGACGAGTCGTCGTTCCTGCGCCCCTTCCCGCTGGACGTCCCGGAGCGGCCGCGGGTCCGCACCGGCCGCGTGGACCTGCACCTGCCGGAAGCGGGGGACGCGCACGGGCCCCGGCCGGCGGTGCTGTTCGTGCACGGCGGCCCCCTGGCACCCGACGTCACCCCGACGCCCCGTGACTGGCCGGTCTACCTCGGCTACGCCCGTCTCGCGGCGAGCCTGGGCGCGGTGGGCGCCGTCGTGGAGCACCGCCTGCACGGCCTCGCCGACTACGCGCGGGCCGCGGACGACGTGACCGAGGCCGTCGCACTGCTGCGGGCGGATCCGCGCGTGGATCCGGAGCGGATCGCCCTGTGGTTCTTCTCCGGGGCCGGGCTGCTCGCCGCGGACTGGCTCACCGCCCCGCCGCGGTGGCTGCGCTGCCTGGCCCTGACCTATCCCGTCCTGGCCCCGCTGCCCGGCTGGGACACCGTCTCCCCCCGCTTCCGCCCCGTCGAGGCGCTCCCGGCCGACGGACGGCGGCTGCCCCCGCTCCTGCTCATCCGGGCGGGCCTGGAGATCCCGCAGATCGCCGCCACGGTCGAGCGCTTCCTGGACACGGCGGAGGAGGCCAAGGCCCCGGTCGGGATCGTCGACGTACCGCACGGAGCCCACGGATTCGAGCTGCACGGCCCGACGGACGAGACCCGCGAGGCGGTGACCCGCGCCGCGCGTACGGTGCTCGCCCACCTGGGGATCTGACACCGGAACGCCCCGGCGGAGGGGTCCGGGCGGAGGTGGCGTATTACGCGGGCACCCCCGAGGACGGCCCGTCGACGGGCTCGCCCGGTCCGCTGCCACCGGTCTCCGGCGGGCCCGGCCTGCTCGTCGCCGGGGACGGGACGGCCGGCGCGAGCGGGGCGCGGCGGCGTTCGGGGAGTGCGCCGGCGGCCGCCGGGGGCGGTGGCCCGGCGGCGGCGCCGTGACCGCGGGCCCGGTGCCGGCCCCGGATCCGGGCGCCGGGTGCCGTGCCATGACTCACACCGGTTCGGGCTGCGGCTCCGGCCGGGGCGCCGGCGCGATCTTCGGTTCCCACCGGGTGGTGGTCCGCAGGTAGCCGTAGATCACCGAGAGCATCGCCAGGATGACGAGCGGCCCGAACAGCCACGGCAGTCTCGCCATGTCCATGGGCAGATAGCGGTACGCCAGCAGGAGCGCCACGAAGACCGCCGTGCCGTGGACGACCAGCTGGGTCCCGGACCGGTCCCAGCCCCGTGCCAGGGAGCGCAGCGCGGCCTCGATCGTGAGCGTGAACACCACGCCGGCCACGATGTCGGCGCCGTAGTGGTAACCGAAGCCCAGGGTCGCGGCGAGCGTCGCGACCAGCCAGAACGTGCCTCCGTACCGCAGGGCCCGCGGACCCTTGCGGGAGTGGATGAAAATGGCGGTGGCCCAGGCCGTGTGCAGGCTGGGCATGCAGTTGCGGGGGGTGATCCCGTCGTACAGCATCGGGTGCGGTGTGGTGACCGGCGTCGGCGTGTGCGGCCACAGGTTGGCCGCCGCCCACTCCAGGCCGCCGGTGCCGGAGGCGCCCGGGCCGTAGGCGAAGATCGGCCCGACCACCGGGAAGATCATGTAGATGCCCGGTCCGAGGAGGCCGATCACGAGGAAGGTCCGCACCAGATGGTGGCGTGGGAAGCGGCGCTCGGCGGCCACGTTGCGCAGCTGGTAGAGCGCGACGACGACGGCGGCCACCGCGAGCTGCGCGTAGACGTAGTCGAGCAGGTGCGTGCCGACCGGGCCGCTGGCGTTCACCAGCCGGCCCACCAGCCACGACGGGTTGCCCAGCGCGTGGTCGGCGGTCGCCACGTACTGGTCGAGCACCATCGGGTGCGCCTTCGACGTGATGACCAGCCAGGTGTCACCGGTCTTGCGGCCGGCCATGAGCAGCAGGCCGAGGCCGACGCCCTTCAGCAGAAGGGCGCGCTCCTGCCCGGTGCGGCGCACGACGGCGAACACCGCGCAGCCCAGGAGCACCCACAGCGCGCCGTTGCCGAAGGGGTGGCCCCCGGTCATCCTGAGATCGAACACCCACCGCACCAGCAGGAACACGACGTCGATGCCGAGCGCGATGCCGAAGGCCACGAGCCGCTGCCGCCAGGTGAGCACCACCATCATCAGGCCCATGCTGGCGTACAGCAGGAAGCCTGATTTGGGCGGGAGCACCAGCTCCCGGGCCTCGGTGGTGAGCGGTCCCCGCAGACCGTAGTGACGTGCGGTGATCTCCAGTACGATCATGAAACCGAGGGTCGCCACAGCCGCCGCGGTCCAGAGGATCGCCCGTGACCGACGCCCCGCCGCGTCCCCGGTTCCGTCCTTTATTCGGGTAAGCACCCTTGTTGGTATAGGTATCAATTGTTTGGCCGATTTGTTAGTTGTTGTCTATTTAGATGACTCTTCGCGCCGGACAGTGCGGTTTTCCGGTGTATGACGGGCGATGGGTGCGCTCGTCATGAGTTCGATCATGCTAGCCGAGTGGTGCGGCACGGGTTCGCCTCTTACAGGCAGCACGAAGATCGCCCTCGCGGGCAATACGGAACTCGGTCACTCGCGCGGCCCCGACGGTATTCTCGCCGCCCCGCGCGGCGCTTCCCGCCGGGGGGAGCCCGGCGTCGCAGCCGGGCCGACGTGCCGGGTCGGCGGCGGACGGACCTCACGCCCGGCCGTACGCGTACGACGCTTCGCGGAGGGAAGCGTCGGCGGGCGGCCCGGGCCGCCGGTGACGGCGGGGGACGGGCATTGACCTCAAGGGCGCTTGAGGTACCAGAGTCGCATCCCATGACACGCCTCTTGGATCTGCGGCATCCTTCCGCCGGAACGACGTTGATGAGCGAGTGGCTCACCGGCACCGCCGAACGGTCGCGTACGGCCGTCGACGCCGTGCGCGAGCAGTGGGCGACGGCGCCGGCGCCTCCCGGGCGGCTCGCGCAGCACGTCTTCCTGTCCCTGGACGGCACCGGCCTCCTCTTCTACGCACAGTGGACCAGTGACGAGGATCACCTCGCCTGGGCCCGCGCCCGGCGCGCCGGACTCGTCGACCGCGTCGACACGCGCGTGCCCGGCATCGAGCGCCCCGGACTGACCCGGACACGCCTGGTCCGCAGTGCCGTCCACGACGCGGAACGACCGGCCGGCCTGTTCGCCGTGAGCACGATGCCGGCCGCCGACGCGGAGACCGCGCTCTCTCCGGCACCGGGCCTGCTCGCGGCGCACCTCCACGTGACGCCCGACGGCGAGCGCGCCGTCGTCGTCACGGAATGGACCGACGCCGCCGCGGCGGGCGACACCGGCGCCAAGCGGTACACGCACTGCCACACGTTCGTGGACGAACGCTCCGCACCCGCGACCGCCACCGCCGCCACACCGCACCCGGAGGCAGGGCGCCGATCAGCCGTGTGAACAGCGCTGCGGGTCACGACACCCGGGCGGTGCGGGTGAGGGCGTCGGGGATCAGGGCGAAGGTCCGCGCGACCAGGCGCGTCAGGCCGTCACGGCCTCCCCGGCCGCCCTGGGCCGTCCAGTGCAGGCACACCGTGTGCCAGGCGGCGACGAAGATCTCCACGGTGAGGCGGAGGCACAACGCGTCCTCGTCGGCGCCGGAGCGGCCGGCCAGCGTCTCGACGATGGCGGTGGTGGTGTCCTCGCAGTACCCCAGGCCGTGCGACCGCAGCACGGGAACGGACTCCGACAGCTCCCGGGTGGCCAGGAACCGGCGGTCCCAGTCCGGCTCCATGGCCTCGAGGGTGGCTTCCAGGGCCACCCGGAGAACGCCGAGCAGCGGGCCGTCCAGCCGTGCGGCGGCCACCCGGTCCAGGTACGCCGACCACAACTCGCTGTCGGCGGCGAGCGCGACGTCCTCCTTGGAGCGGTAGTTCCGGAAGAAGGTGCGCTTGGACGCCTCCACCGCGTCGCACAGGTCGTCGAGCGTGGTGGTGTCGTAACCGCGTTCGGTGAACAGGCGGAGCGCGGTCTCGGCCAGGGCTCGGCGCGTGCGCAGCTTCTTCCGTTCCCGCAGCGGCAGTTCGCGCAGATCGTCACTCACGAACCCGGACCCTACCACCCGGGCGCGGTTGCCCTTTGACAGCTAATGCCACTCAGTGGCACTGTCGCCCAAGTGGCCGTTCTCCGGCCGCCCTTGGCCGTCTCCTGGAGGAGCCCTCACCGTGGCTACCGTTTCCCCGGGCCGCTCGCGTCCGGCGATCACGCTGGCAGTGGTCCTGCTCGCCTTCGTCACCGTGCCCATGTCCATCTCCGGAGCGGCCGTCGCGCTGCCCGGCATCGGCGAGGACCTGCGTACGGCGGGCGCGCCCTTGCAGTGGGTCATGAACGCCTACAACCTGACGTTCGCCTCGTTCATGCTGGTCGCCGGGTCCGCGGCCGATCTGTTCGGGCGCCGGCGGGCCTTCGCCACGGGCGCGGCGGTGTTCGCCGCCGGTTCGCTCGCCGCGGTGGTCGCACCCGGCATCGTGCTGCTGGACCTCGCCCGCGCCCTGTCGGGCATCGGCGCGGCGGGCGTGTTCGCCAGCGGTGGCGCGATCCTGGCCACGGCCTTCGACGGGGCCGCCCGCACCCGGGCCTTCGCCGCTCTCGGCAGCGCCGCCGGTCTCGGCCTGGCGGCGGGACCGACCCTGTCGGGCTGGCTGGTCGGCGCGCTCGGCTGGCGTGCCACGTTCGGGCTGCACGCGGCGCTGGTGGCCGTGGCGCTGACCGGCGTCGGCCTGGTCGCCGAGTCCCGTGCCGCGCGGCGGCCCCGGCTGGACGCGACCGGCGCGCTGGTGTTCGTCGCGGGCCTCGGCCTGCTCGTGCTGGGCGCGGTCCAGGGCCCGGAGTGGGGGTGGGCGAGCCCGGGTGTGCCGGCGCTGCTCGTCGCCGGCGCGGGTCTGCTGGTGCTCTTCGTCGTCCTGCAGTCGCGTTCCACGGCCCCCGTCCTCGATCTGACACTGGTGCGCAACCGCCGGTTCTTCGCGCTGTGCATGGTGCCGGTGGTGTCGACGTTCGGCTTCGTCACGCTGCTGACGTACCTGCCCACCTATCTCGTGGGGGCGAGCGGCTTCTCCCCCCAGCGCGCCGGAACGGTACTGCTGCTGATGACCGCACCGGTGCTGCTGGCCCCGCCGCTGTCCGGCGCCCTGGTCAACCGGGGTGTGTCACCCCGCACGCTGATCACGGTCTCCTTGCTGATGTTCGCGGGCGGCAACGCGTGGCTCACCGTGCTCGCTCCCGGCAGTTCCCCCGCGGTGATCGCCGGTCCACTGCTGACGACGGGGCTGGGCGCGGGGATCTCGTTCGGCGTGGGCGACGGTACGGCGATGAGCCTCGTCGAGCCCGAACGCGCCGGTATGGCGACGGGGTTCCTCAACACCATGCGCATCGGCAGCGAAGCCATCGTCATCGCCGTGTACGGCGCGGTCCTGGTCAGCCTCATCGACACCCGCGTCGGATCCCGGGAACTGGCCGCGAAGGTCGCCGCGGGGGACCTGTCCGGCAGCGCCTCGGGCGCGCTGGCCGACGGCTTCACCGACGCCCTGCACATCGCGCTGTACGGCACCGCCGCCGTGTGCGCGATCGGCGCGGTGGCCATCTGCGCCGCCCTGGCCCCACCGCGCCGGAACACCACGGCGGCGCCGCTCGCCGCCGAGGACGTCCGGCAGCGCACGGAGGCCGGGTGAGGGGGCCCCGGAAGGATCCCGCGCCGGGATCCTTCCGCCGGCAGGGCCCGCGCACGCGGCCGGGGCGCTCAGTCGAGGCAGAACTCGTTGCCCTCGACGTCCTGCATCACGATGCAGGAGTCAGTGCCGTCGTACAGGAGTCGCACGCGGGTCGCGCCGAGCGGGAGCAGCCGCGCGCACTCGGCCTCGAGCGCGGCCAGACGCTCTTCACCCACGAGCCCGGTGCCGACGCGCACGCACAGGTGCACCCGGTTCTTGACGATCTTCTCTTCGGGTACGCGCTGGAAAAAGAGTCGCGGGCCCACACCCGAGGGGTCGGTGCACGCCCACCAGGAACCCTGATCCTCGGGCGGCCGGGAGCGGTCGTACTCCTCCCAGCTGGCGAACCCCTTCGGGGCCGATACGACATACCCCAACACCTCGCACCAGAAACGAGCGACGCGCTCCGGTTCCGCGCAGTCGAAGGTGACTTGGAACTGCCTGATCGTTGACATCGGCGCACCATAGCAAAGGGACTTTGCCGCTCATCTCCCCTCGCCGGCCCTCCCCCTCAGTCCCGCACCCCGGTGTTCTGGCACGCGTGCAGCAGCCATCTCCCGTCGTCCTGCTTGGTCATGACGTACAGCGGGGTGCCCTCCGAGCCGCCGTCCGCTGCCGAGTGGTAGACCTGGCGCACCTTGACAGCCGCCACGTCGGGGCGCAGGAACCGGGTGTGGACCACCTCGTAGGTGACCTCGCCGTCCCAGTCGGCACGGGGCAGCACGGCGCGGGTGAAGTCGGCGATGGCGTCGAGGCCGAAGAGGACCTTGCCGTGGGCGGTCGTCCAGAATGCCTCCGGATGGAACAGCGCGAGGAAACCCTCGACGTCCTTGGCACGTTGGGCACGCTCGACGCCGGCCACCACCTGCCGGACGGCCTCGGCGTCCGCGGTTTCGATGTTCATGCGGTCCACCCTGTGACCTCAAGTCGGCTTGAGGTCAACCCCGCAGGCCGTGACCGGCTTCGTCCCCCGGCCCGGGCGGCGGCACGCTGTCGGGCGGGAAGCGTGCCGCCGGGACATCAGCGGCCCGCGGTCTCCTCGAAGCGGCGGACGCCGGCCGTCGCCCGGTGGTGGCGGGGGGCCTCGATCTCGTCGAGCAGGGCGAGCGCGAAGTCCGCGTGACCGATCCGGCTCGCCGGGTCGCCGTGATCGGCGAACCGGTACCGGCCGGTGCGCGTGCCGTCGTAATCGAAGTCGCCCGCCGGCGCCACGTAGGCCCAGTCCAGATCGCAGGTCCGCAGCGTGTCGAGGCCCGCCGCGTGGCCGAGGCAGAACGGACGGTACTCGTCCGGGAAGCCGGGCTCGTCCATCAACGGGACGCCGGTCGCCCCGGGCAGGACGGAGGCGATGCCGACCACGACCAGCCGGCGCACCCCCGCCCGGGTCAGGCCGGCGGCCAGGGCGCGGGCGGAGCCGGTGAAGAAGTCGTGCGGGGGCGCGGACAGGTCCACGGCGGCGCTGAGGGCGGCATCGTGCCCGGCCGCCGCCCGCGCGACGTCGGCCGCGTCCGTGACGTCGCCCGCCACCAGCCGCGCGTCGCCGAGGTCGCCGTGGCGCGCGGGGTCGCGCACCACGGCGGTGACCCGGTGACCGCGCCTGCGCGCCTCCGCGACAGCCTGCCGACCGGCCCTGCCGCCCGCGCCGAAGACCACGATGTCCATGCGGAACCGCCTCTCACCAGGGCCGGGTCCCTTGCGCCCGGCCGGTGCGCCGACGCTAACAACGGCCCTGGTTTCCAAGGGGATACCGGCTATCGTGGCACCATGAGGGAACCGCTGCCCGCCGACATGTTCGACGAGTTGTGCCCGTCGTCGCTCACTCCGATCCGGTTCGGTGACAAGTGGGCCGGGCTCGTCATCCGCTGCCTCGAACACGGACCGCGCCGCTTCTCGGAGTTGCGCGTGCCGCTCCGGCGGGTCACGCCCAAGGCCCTCACCCGGTCCCTGCGTTCGCTGGAGCGGGACGGCTTCGTCCGGCGCACCGTGTACGCGAACGGCACTCCGCACGTGGAGTACGACCTGACGCCGCTGGGCCGCAGCCTGCTCGGACCGATAGCGGTCGCCTGCGCCTGGGCCGGGCAGCACTGGGAGGAACTGATCGAGGCCCGCGAGTCGTACGACGCCACCGCCCGCCTCGACCACACCGGCTGACCCCGCTCACGGCGGCGCGCAGGGTTCCTCCTGGGAGCGGGCTCGATGCCGGCCGGGACCCCCGCGTGCCGGGAGCGTCCGCCCGCCGCTCCGCCGAACCCGCCGCACCAGTAGGCTGCCCGGTCATGACGCGCGCCTGGTACCTGCCCCTCCTGTTCCTGGCCTGCGGCGCGGTCGTCGCGGCCGTCGCCGCCATCGGCGGGTCCGCCGGACCGGCCGTCGTGCTGTCGCTCGTGTTCACGCTGCTCGCGTGGTCGCACTCCCCGCTGGCGTTCCCGCGCTCGGTCGGTGCGGCCGAGGCCCGGGACCTCGGCGCGGCCGACGGCCGGCCGATCGTCTACTGGCGGTCGGGCTGCGCGTACTGCCTGCGGCTGCGGATCCGGCTGGGCCGCGACGCCCGCCGGCTCCACTGGGTCGACATCTGGCGCGATCCGGCCGGCGCAGGCGGCGGTGCGGGCGGTCAACGGCGGGGACGAGACCGTGCCGACCGTGGTGGTGGCGGGCCGCGCGTACGTCAACCCCGACCCGCGGTGGGTGCGCGCCCGGCTCTGATCAGCGCTTCCCCGCCCCGGTGCCCTCACAGGATCAGGGTGATCGCGGTGCCGATGCCTCCCAGCAGCAGGGCGATGCCGACCGCGGGCCAGCCGCCGGCGCGCCAGGGGAAGAAGCGGTCGAGGGCCAGGCGGCCCGGGCCGGTCGCGGCCACGGTCAGGGCGACGACGGCGATGGCCACGTTGTACTCGACGCCGCCGTCCCTGTCCCACAGGCCGTGGGCGCCGGTCACCGTGACCATCGCGTTGATCATGACACCGACCAGCGCGGCGGCCGCGAGCGGTGTGAACAGGCCGGCGGCCAGGCCGAGGCCGCCGAGGAACTCGGAGAGGCCGCAGACGAGGGCGTACGGCTTCCCCGGGTGATAGCCGAGGTCGGCGAATTGCCTGCCGGTGGCCGTCAGCCCCGGGCCGCCGAACAGGCCGAACAGCTTCTGGGCGCCGTGGCCTGCCATCAGCAGCCCGAAGGTCAGCCGGAGGAGGAGAAGTCCCCAGTCGCCGGCGGTGGGCCCGGGAGCGGGGGTCCGCCGTGCGGCCCCTCCCGTGGCAGCCGGCGACTGGCCGGTGTCGCGCTTGGTCATCTGAGTGCTCCGGTACGGACGCACGGTAAGGGGTTGTCCGGGTGCCGGTCTGGTCGGGCACCGGCTCACCGGGGGCGGCGCGGGGCCCGCGCTTCGGCCGCGGGGTGGGGGCCGCCCCTACCGATGCTTCCGCAACCCCGGCGACCGCGCACATCGGCCGACGGCCGGGGCGGGTCGGAAAGGATCGCCGGTCGCCTTTTCCGCCGGTCCGGAGAAATCGAAAGGGAAAGCGGCACCCGGCCGCCACCGACCGATTCGACATTTCCTAAGACAATCCGTAAGGCATACGCACCTCACCTCTGTCAGTGATCTTCCCGGCCCTGAGCCCGTGTTCCGGCATGTAAGGCGTACCTTTTGCCGGGTGACCGCAGTTCTTCACCCCGGGCGAGGAGCCCACCGCCCCGATACGGGCGCGGAATTGCCCGGGCGATGTCCGGAACTCGTCGCCGAGGCCCGGGACATCCCGGGCCACGCGCTCGACCGCCTCCGTTTCGACGATCCCGGCAAGGCGTGCCCCACGCCCCGCCGGACGACGTGCCGCACCTCGCCCGCGTGGGTTCCGCCGCCCGGCGCCGGGCGCGTCCGCTGATCCGGGTCCGCCGGCCCGCATCGGCTCCCCCGCCCCGTCCCTCCGCCCGTCTGGACGACGTCATGTCACTGCCGCGTACCGGCCCGCCCGCGCCCGCCGCCCCCTTGCCCCCCGGACCCCGGCGCTGCCGGCCCGGGGCCGTGCTCGTCGTCGAGTCCGTGACCGTCTTCATGGTCATGCTCGACAACCTCGCGATGAACAACGCGCTGCCGGACATCGGCAGGGACCTGATGGTGGGGGTCGGCGGCCTGGAGTGGGTCGTGGCCTCGTACACACTGGTCCTGGCGGCCTTGCTGCTGCCGGGCAGCATCGTCGGCGAACGGCTGGGGCGGCGCCGGCTGTTCCTCGCGGGACTGGCCGCGTTCATCCTCGGATCGGCCCTCGGGGCGACGGCGGACAGCTGGGAGACGCTGGTGGCCGGCCGGGTCGTCCAGGGCACGGGAGGCGCGGCCCTGCTGCCGTCCAGCGCGGCCCTGCTGCGGCAGGTCTTCCCCGAGGACGCCACCCGGGCCAGGGCGCTGGGGCTGCGCGGCGCCGCGTCCGGGCTGGGCCTCGCCCTCGGGCCGGTGATCGGCGGTCCGCTCGTGGAGCGGTTCGGCTGGCACAGCGTCCTGTTCATCAACGTGCCGATCGGCGTGGGCCTGCTGGTGTTCGGCGCGCTCTTCCTGCCGTACGCGCCCGCGTGCCGCGGCCGCTCCTGGGACCTGCCCGGACAGGCGCTGGCGGTCACCGGTGTCGGCGGGCTGATCTTCGCGCTCATCCAGGGCCCCTCCGAGGGCTGGACCGACCCCGCCGTGCTGGCCGGGTTCACCGCGGCGGGGCTGGCGCTGCCCGCCCTGACGGCCGTGGAGACGCGTGCCGCCGAGCCGATGCTCGATCTGTCCTTCTTCCGCGACCGGCCCTGCGCGGTGGCCGCGCTGGCCGGCTTCTCCACGAGCCTGGCCCTGTTCGGTGCGATCTTCTTCCTGTCGCTGTACCTGCAGTACGTCCTCGGCTGGTCGCCGGCCGGCGCCGGCCTCGTCTTCCTGCTGGCGTCCGCGTTCATCGTGGTCACGGGGCCGCTGGCGGGCCGGATGTCCGCGCGCTGGGGTGCCTTCCGGCCGCTGCTGGCCGGGGTCACGCTGTGCCCGGCCGCCCTCGCGGGGCTCGCCCTGTACGGGGAGCACGCCCGCTACGCCGAGTACTGCTGGGTCCTGCCGGTCATCGGGGTGTGTGTGGGCCTGACCTTCGTCCCCGTCAACGTCATCGTCGTGGAGCGGGTGCGCGGGCCCCGGGCCGGCATGGCCACGGCGATCGCCGAGACCCTGCGCGAACTCGGCGGGGTGACCGGTGTGGCGGCGCTCGGGGCCGTGCTCAACTCCCGGATGAGGGACTCGTTCCTGCGCCAGGCGGAGACCGTCCTGCCGGCGGACCAGGCGGGCGCGCTGGCCGACCGCGCCCTGGCCCGCGGCCCCGCGGCGGCGCTGGCGGGCCCCGGCGCCGGCGAGGTGCGCCGCTGGTTCCACGCCGCGTTCCTCGACGGTCTGCACGCGGCGCTGTACGCGGGGGCCGTGGGCACCGCCGCGGTGGCGGTGTGCACGTACCTGATGCTCCGCACCTCCACGGCGGCCGCGGCGGACGAGCCGAGCGTGCTGGTGCGGCCCACCGCGTAGCACCGCGCGGGCGCGGAGCCGAGCGGGCGCGCAGGATGGAGGGCGGAGGGAGGCGTGCGTGGTGTGCGGCCCGAGTGCGACCCTGGTCGACCTGTGGGACCGGCTGCCCCGCGAGGCCCGCGCGGAGCTGCTGCGCCGCAGCGCCGGGGCCCGCGGCCGGTGGGTCCTCGACGCGCTGCCGGGCCGCTGGGAGGCGCTGCGCCCGCTGGTCTTCCCCGCGCCGGACTACCACCGGTTCGGCGAGCTGGCGGCGGGCGTGCTCCGGTGCGCGCTCCTCGCCTGCCGGCGCCGGGCCGCGACCGCCGGCGAGCTGTACCGGGCGCTGGACGACCACCGCGAGCTCCGGCTGCTGGACCCCGCCGAGCGGCTGTCCGACCCCGCGCTGCTGCGCCTGGCCCGTCCCGACGCGCTGCTGGCCGGGGGCAGGCCGTGGTTCGTCGAGCTGAACGCCGGCCCCAACATCTACGGCGTCCCCGGGCTGGACCGGCGCAGCGCGGCGTTCGCCCGCAACTGGCCGGACGGCACGCTGGTGGCACCGCCGTCGACCCTGCGCGCCCGGGCGGCGGCCCTGGCCGGGGCCGCGCCGGGGCCGGCCGGCGGACGCGCCCGGGTGCTGGTGCCGACCTGGCGGGCGGCCTCGGGGATCGCGGCGAAGCTGGACGACGTCCGCGCGCTGCGCCGCTACCTGTGGCCGGCCGCGCGGGCCGCCCGGGAGGCGGGACTGGCGGTGACGGTCGCGGACCTGTCCGAGGCGCGCGGCGGCGCCGGCGGGCTGTGGGTGGGCGAGGACCGCGTCGATGTGGTGTTCAACCAGTTCCTCGGGTCCGTGGTGACGGACCCGGCGGCGCTCGGCGTGCTGCGCGAGGCGGTCCTCGCCGGCGGCGTGCGGCTGTTCGTCCCGGAGGCGTCGTGCCTGCTCGGGGCCAAGCGGGTGCTGGCCTGGATGCACGAGGACCTCAACCGGTACGCGCCCGAGGACCGGGCGCTGATCGAGGGGCACGTGCCGTGGACGGCGTGGCTGGGGCCCCGGCAGTCCGCCGCACGACGCCGGTGCCTCCTGGCCCGCGCCGCGCGGGAGCGGACCGGCCTCGTCGTCAAACCCTCGTGCGGCCACGGGGGCACGGGGTTCGTCTCCGGGGCCGAGGTCACCGAGCGGGAGTGGCTCGACCTGCTGGAACGGCGGTCGCGCGAGGAGACGCTCGTGCTGCAGCGCCGGCTCGTGCCCGACACCGTCCGGATGCGGTTCCGCAGCCTCGGCGGCGCGTGCGGGACGGCCCGGGTGCCGTTCGTCCTCTCGCCGTTCCTGCTGAACGGCCGCCCCGCGGGCGCCTACGTCCGCCATGCGAGTCCCGACTCGCCCGCCGGGGCGCCGGTGAACACGGCGGCGGGAGCGGTCTCCAACACGGTGCTGCTGCTCCCGGCCGGGTGACACCGGCCCGCCGACCACCGCGATCTTGCCCATCGGGCCGCCTCCCGGCATAGTGAGTTTGAAAATCCAACTCACAGGGAGGGTGCCGGGATGCGCGAACCACGGGTCACGGAGGAAACGGGGCGGCCGAGGCTGCCCGCCAAGCTCGCCGGCCATCCGTCCGTCCGGGCCGTCCTCGCGCGCCGGGACGCCGGAGCGGCGGACGGGCCGCCGCCGGTGATCGACGCGGAGTGGCTGCGCGAGCTGTGTCTCGCCGCCGGGGCCGACGACGCGGCGGCGGTGAGCCTCGACCATCCCGATCTCGCCGGGGAACGCGAGCACGCGCTGACCGCCCTGCCGGGCACGCGCTCCCTCGTCTCGCTCGTGGTCCGGATGAACCGCGACAACTACCGCTCGCCGGCCCGCAGCGTGGCGAACCAGGAGTTCCACCAGGCCGACGAGCAGATCAACCACGCCGCCCGGGCGGTCACCCGGGCCCTGCAGGACGCCGGTCACCGCGCGCTGAACCCGTCGGCCGGCTTCCCGCAGGAGATGGAGCGCTTCCCCGGCCGGATCTGGGTGGTGGCGCACAAGACGGTCGCCGTGGCGGCGGGCCTCGGCGTGATGGGGCTGCACCGCAACGTCATCCACCCGAGGTTCGGCACCTTCGTGCTGCTGGCCACCGTACTGGTGGACGCGGAGGTGAGCGCGTACGGGCGGCCGCTGGACCACAACCCGTGCATCGACTGCAAGTTGTGCGTCGCCGCCTGCCCGGTCGGCGCCCTCACCAAGGACGGCGACTTCGACTTCCTCGCCTGCGTGACGCACAACTACCGGGAGTTCATGAGCGGATTCACCGACTGGGCGCAGACGGTGGCCGACAGCGCGGACGCCGCCGACTTCCGCTTCCGCGTCACCGATCCCGAGAACGCGTCGATGTGGCAGAGCCTGGCGTTCAAGCCGAACTACAAGTCCGGGTACTGCGTGGCCGTCTGCCCCGCCGGGGAGGACGTCCTCGGCCCCTACCTCGACGACCGCAAGGGGTTCATGGACACGGTACTGCGCCCGCTCCAGGACAAGGCCGAGACGCTGTACGTCCTCCCGGGCTCCGAGGCGCAGCGGTACGCGGAGCGGCGCTTCCCGCACAAGCCCACGAAGGAGGTGACGGGCGGCTGGCGGCTGTCGCCGGAGGACGCCTGAGCCGGACCGGGGTGGTGCCGGGACCACCTCCGGTACGGGTCCCAGCCGCATTCCCCCGCGACCGGGCGGACTCGTAGCGTCCCCGGCATGACGCTCTCCCCGGGATCCGTGTCCCCTGTCCGCCGGCGGCGCGGCCTGTTCGTCTTCCTCGGTGTCGCCTACCTCGGCATGTGGGCGGCCATGTCACCGCTCCTGCTCAGCGGGTTCAGTCGCGGCGACGCACGCGAGGAGACCGGCGCGCTGGAGGAGGTGTGCATCGCGGCCGCGATGACGGCCCCCGCCCTCGCCGCGGTCCTCGTCGTCCGCCTGGTCGAACGCGACGGCCGGGTCCGGGACGCCCTGGCCCTGCGGTGGCCGAGGCCGTGGGGCCGTACGGCGCGGGCCTGTCTGACGGCCTTCGCCGTCCCCGCCGGCCTCACCGCGGCCGCTCTCGCCCTCGGTGGCCTGGCCGGCCGCTACCCGTTCGGCGGCGTGCACGGGGCCGGGCTCGGTGCCTGGGCGGCCGGGGCCGTGCCGGGCATGCTGGTGTGGCTCCCGCTGTTCCTCGGCGAGGAGCTGGTCTGGCAGGGGTACCTCTTCCCGCGCCTCGCGGGAAGAGGTGACCGCCGGAGCCTGCTGCGGGCGTACGCCCTCACGGGTACGGCCTTCGCCCTGTGGCATCTGCCCACGCTGCTGATGGGCGGCCAGTACCCGGGACACCCCTGGTACGTGTCGGTGCCCGCCATGCTGGTGAGCTGCCTGCTCGTCCTGCCGGTGTTCACCTGGCTGCGGCTGCGGTCCGGGTCGGTCGTGCCCGCCGTCATCGGCCACGCGTTCGTGAGTTCGGCGAGTGTCGGCATGGTCAGGGAGTTCGCCGATCCCAACGCGGCACTCGATCCGCTGCACATGGGCATGGCCGGCTGGCCCGGCTGGGTCGTCACCGGCGCGTTCGTCGCCTTCCTGGCGCTGACCGGCCGGCTCCGGCCGACCTTCCGCGCCCGCGCCCGCGTCGGCCCGCTCCCCGCCGGCGACCGGGGTCCCGCCCCCGCGCGGACCACCGTGCGCCGCTGAGCCGGGTGCGCGGGACTCGTACCCTGTACCCGTGCCGTCCTCCCGTCTGCGCCGCGTCACCGTCCTCGTGCTGGAGGGGGCCAAGCCGCTCGACGTCGGCATCCCCGCCCAGGTGTTCACGACCCGGGCGAGCATGCCGTACGAGGTGCGCGTGTGCGGCGCGGCGCCCGGGCTGGTGACCGGCGGCGACGGGCTGTCGTACCACGTCGCCGACGGCCTCGACGCGCTTCGGTGGGCCGACATCGTCTTCATCCCCGGCTACCGGTTCCCGGACCGCGAGGACCCGCCCGCCGCCGTGGTCGACGCGCTGCTCGCCGCCCACGCCCGGGGCGCGCGGCTCGCCGCCATCTCGACGGGCGCCTTCGCGCTCGCCGCCACGGGCCTGCTCGACGGCAGGCGGGCCACGACCCACTGGCACTACACGCGGGCGCTCAGGGCGAGGCATCCGCTGGTCCGGGTCGACGAGAACGTGCTCTTCGTCGACGAGGGCAGCGTGCTGACGTCGGCCGGCGCCGCCTCGGGCATCGACCTGTGCCTGCACATCCTGCGGGGGGACCTCGGGGTGGCCGCGTCGAACCACGCGGCCAGGCGCCTGGTCGCGGCCCCCTACCGCAGCGGCGGCCAGGCGCAGTACGTGCCGCGCAGCCTGCCCGAGCCGCTCGGCGAGCGGTTCGCCGCCACCCGCGAGTGGGCGCTGCACCGGCTCGGCGAACCCCTCACCCTCAAGGCGCTGGCCCGGCACGCGGCGGTCTCGCCGCGCACGTTCTCCCGGCGCTTCGTCGAGGACACGGGGTACACGCCGATGCAGTGGGTGATGCGCGCCCGCATCGACCTGGCCCGCGAGCTGCTGGAGCGCACGGAACGGAGCATCGAGCAGATCGCCGCCGACGTCGGCCTCGGCACCGGCACCAACCTCCGGAACCACTTCCAGCACATCCTCGGCACCACCCCGAGCGAATACCGGCGCACGTTCTTCCGGCAGGAGTAGCCGGGCGGACGGGCCGGGTGGCCGCGCGGGTACGGTGCGGAGCGTGAACGGTCAGCAGCTGGAGTACTTCCTCGCGGTCGCCGAGCACGGGAGCCTCGGTCACGCGGCGGTGGCGTGCGGGGTGCGTCAGCCGTCGCTGTCGCAGGCTCTGGGGGCGCTGGAGAAGGAGCTGGGCGCGGCCCTGGTGCGCCGGGTGCGGCGGGGGGCCGTCCTCACGCCCGCCGGGCGGGCGTTCGTGCCCCATGCGCGGCTGCTGCTGCGGGAGCTGCGCCGGACGGGCGACGTGATCGGCCGGCCGGACGGCAGGCCGGCCGGGGAGCTGGACCTGGTCACCACGCCGGTGCTGGCGGTCGATCCGTGTGCCCTCCTGCTCGGGCGGTTCCGCGGGCTGCATCCCGAGGTGCGGGTGCGGGTCCGGGTCACCGACCGCGACGCGGAGGTGCGCGAGATGCTGGCCGACGGCCGGGCGGAGGTGGGGGTGACCTGTCTGCCCCTGGACGCGGACGGCATCGTGGTGCGCGCCTGGGCGGAGCACGAGATCATGGCCGTCTTCCCGCCCGGCGAGCCGCCGCTGCCCGACCCGTTGCCGGTCCGGTTGCTGGCCGGCCGGGAGACGGTGGGCGTCACCGGGCACAGCCGGCAGCGGGAGCTGGTGGGCGATCACCTGGCGGCCCACGGGGTGCGTCCGCGGATCACCGTGGAGGTGGCGCACCGGGAGATGGTGATTCCCCTGGTACTGGCCGGTGCGGGCATGTCCTTCCTCGCCGGGCGGGTGGCGCGCTGGGCCGCCGGGCAGGGGGCGCGGGTCCGCCGGCTCGATCCGCCGCTGCGCCAGCCGTACGGGCTGGCGTACGTGCCGGGCCGGCTGTCCCCGGCCGCCCGGGCGCTGGCCGGCCTGGTGGCGGCGCCGGAGCGGCAGGAACTCGAGGGCGGTGGGTCCTTTGCCAGGTGAACCGCGGCGGGGGTCGCCGTTCACCGGGCTGCGGCAGGCCGAGTACTTCCTGGCGGTGGTGGACAGCGGTGGCATCACCGCGGCGGCGCGGCGGCTGCGCGTGGCCCAGCCGTCCCTGTCGCAGACCGTGCGCGCGATCGAACGGCAGGCGGGCACCGAGCTGTTCGAGCGGACCCCGCGCGGAGTCGTGCCCACCCCGGCGGGCCGGGCCCTGGTGGAACCGGCGCGGCGGCTGCTGGCGGCCCGCCGGGCGGCGGGCCGGGCGGTCGCGGACGTGGCGTCGCTGCGCGCCGGACGGCTGGAACTGGTGGCGCACGCCTCGGTGACGGCCGACCCGCTGGCCCGGGCGGTGGGCGCGTTCCGCCGGGCCCACCCGGGGGTGGGCGTCCTGGTCGAGGCCGCGCCCGGCGACGACGAGCTGGTGTACGCGCTCACCGACGGGCGCCATGAACTGGCGGTGGTCTCCCTGCCGTTGCCCCCGGCGCCCGCCCTGGTGACGGAGGAACTGGGCCACCACGACGTCTGGCTGGCCATGGCTCCGGGCACCGCCGTCGCCCCGGGACCGGTGTCGCCCGCCGAGGTGGCCGCGATGCCGCTGGTGGCGGTGTTGCACGGCGGCTCCGCCCGGCACGCGATCCGCCGGGCCTTGAGCGGCGCCGGACCCGGCGAGGGGGGCCGGGAGCCGGTGGCGGAGGGGGCCCGGGCCGGTGTGGTGACCCCGCATCTGGGTTCGGTGATCCCGCTGGTGCTGACCGGCGCGGGCGCGGCTCTGGTGGACCGCTGGTACGCCGAGCGCATCGCGGAACAGGGCGGGGTCGTCCGCCCCCTCGGCCCGGCCGTGCGCGCCCCGTTCGGCGTGGCCCGCCGCCGCGAGCCCCTCTCCCCGGCCTGCCAGGCGTTCCTGGACATCCTGCGGGAGACGTGCGCCGCGCGGCCCGCCGACGGGCCGGACCGCGGAGTGCCGAACCGCGGAGTGCCGGGGACGTGAGTGCGTCCCGTCCGTCACCGCTCCGCGTCGGTCACCGCGGCCACCTGCTCGGGGGTGTAGCCGATCTCGGCCAGGACGGACGCGGTGTCCTCGCCGAGTTCCGGGCAGGGGCGCCGTACCCCGGAGGGCGAGCCGGAGTAGCGGACGGGGTCGCCGATCACGCGGTAGGCGCCGACGTGCGGATGCCGCTGCACGTCGAGCATGTGCCCGGCGGCCCAGTAGGGGTGCTCCCCGGCGTGGTCGAGGTTCATGACCGGGGCGAACGGGATGGAGTGCGCGGAGCAGAACGCCTCCCACTCCTCGGTGGTGTGCCCGTCGGTGTAGTGGGCGAGCAGCTCGTACAGCTCCCCGATCTTCGACTGGAAGTTCTCGGGGGTGAAGCCCTCCAGTGCCTCGGGGTGCCCGACGAACGCGAAGAAGGCCTCGGCGTCACGGTAGTTGTAGGGCAGGACGCAGGCGTAGCCGTCCTTGGTCGGGAACGCCGCGTGCCCCGGTTCCAGGGAGCGCGGGAAGCCCACGGGGCCGGCCGGGGGCTCGTACGCCTGGCCGCCGATGTGCTCGACGAGGGTGAAGGCGAACATCGTGTCCGCCATGGGCACCTCGACGTGCTGCCCCTTGCCGGTGCGTTCCCGGCCCAGCAGGGCGGCGAGCACGGCGTAGGCGATGGTCATGCCGCAGACCTTGTCGGCCATGGTCGTGGGGACGTAGTAGGGCCGGCCGGTGACCCGCCGCATCAGGTCGACCATGCCGGAGGCCGCCTGGACGACCTCGTCGTAGGCGGCGTAGTCGGCGGCCGGCGAGTCGGAGCGGAAGCCCTGGGCGTTGCAGTAGACCAGGCGCGGGTTGCCCTCGGCGAGGTCCCCGTAGGTGAGGCCCAGCTTGCGCAGGGCCCGCGGGCGCATGTTGGTGACCAGCGCGTCGGCCGTGCCGATGAGCGCGAGCGCGGCCTGCTTGCCCTCGGGGGTCTTCAGGTCCAGGCGGACGCTGCGCTTGTTGCGGTTGAGGTTGAGCGCCAGCGCGCCGATGGTGTCGGCGTCCCGCCGGTGCACATGGCGCATCACGTCGCCGACGGGCGATTCGATCTTGATGACGTCGGCGCCGAGGTCGCCGAGGATCTGGCAGGCGTACGGCCCCATGATGACGCCGGCCAGGTCGATGACGCGCAGGCCGTCGAGGGGCCGGGTGCCGGACGCCGGGGTGGAGTGGCTCATGAACGTCTCATCCCCTTGCGAGATGTCTCATCCCTGTGCGGAATGCGGAGGTGTGCGGTACGGGGTGCGGAGCGGTCCCCGGGCGCGGGGCGGCGCGGGGGCCGGGGGCTCAGACGAAGGCGCTGATGCCGGTGGCCGCCCGGCCGACGATCAGGGAGTTCATGTCGCGGGTGCCCTCGTAGGAGTAGAGGGCCTCGGCGTCGGCGAAGAACCGGGCCGCCTTGTACTCCAGCAGGATGCCGTTGCCGCCGAAGACCTCGCGGGCCCAGGCGACGGTCTCGCGCATCCGGGTGGTGCAGAACATCTTGGCCAGGGCCGCCTGGGCCTCGCTCAGCGCGTCCTCGGCGTGCAGTTGGGCCATCCTGACCGCCATCGCCTGGGAGGCGGTGATGTTGCCGAGCATGCGGGACAGCAGGTCCTGGATCAGCTGGAAGGCGGCGATCGGCTTGCCGAACTGCTCGCGCTCCACCGCGTAGGCGCGGGCCGCCTCGAAGGCGCCGATCGAGCAGCCGACGGCCTGCCAGGCGACACCGCCGCGGGTGACCTTCAGTACGCGCGCGGTGTCGCGGAAGGAGTCGGCCCGCTGGAGGCGGTTCTCCTCCGGGACACGGACGTCGTCCAGGACGATGTGGGCGTTCTGCACGCCGCGCAGGGCGATCTTGCCCTCCAGCTTGCGGGCGCTGAAACCGGGGGTGCCCTTCTCCACCACGAAGCCCTTGACCTGACCGTCCGCCTCGTCGCGCGCCCAGATCACCACCAGGTCGGCGAAGGTGCCGTTGCCGATCCACCTCTTCTCTCCGTTGAGCACCCAGTCGTCGCCGTCCCGGCGGGCCGTGGTCAGCAGTCCGCGGGCCGTGCCCGAACCCACCAGCGGCTCGGTCAGGCCGAACGCGCCGATCTTGCGCCACTCGACCATCTGCGGCAGCCACCGCTGCCGCTGCTCCTCGGAGCCGCACTCGCGGATGGAGCCCATGCCCAGCCCGCTGTGCACGCCGTAGAAGGTGGCGAAGGAGGGGTCGACACGCGCCATCTCCATGCTGATGAGGCCGCTCAGCAGGGGGCTGCGGGCGGTGATGCCGGGGGCGTCGCCGGGGATGCCGGTGATGCCCAGGTCGCGGACCGCGTCCACCAGGTGCAGGGGGGACTCGGCGCGGGCCCACAGCTCGCCCGCGGACGGTTCCACCTTGTCGGCGAGGAAGGAGCGGATGCGCTCCAGTGTCTGCCGTTCCCCGGGGTCGAGCAGGTCCTTGATCCGGAAGAAGTCGCCCTCGACGGCGAACGGGTCCATCTTCTTGTGCTGCGCGGTCATGATCGCCCTTCCGTGTCGGAGAAGCATGCGGGGCGCCGGTCCCGGGTTCCCCGGATACCGGGCACATGAGTCCTCACCGGCGATATCGGACCGGGGCGGTGTGCCACCGCTCGGGGACTTCCCTTCCAGTGCACGCCCGGGGGTTGCATAGGTCAAAGACGAAATGATGACCGCGGTGCCAGGGACGTCCTATGGGACCGTGCACCGCGCGCCTGCGGACATATCGCAGCAGAATGGGACGAAATGTCCGGCGAACCAGCGGAGGCTCGGTGATGCGCGACAGCGCCGAGGACGGCGAGGGGCCGATCGAGGAGCAGCCCGGGCTGCACGAGGAGGACGAGGGCACTCCCGAGGAAGAGCTCTACGAGCAGACGGCCGGCTCCGACGACGAGGTCTACGACGACACGGCCGGCCCGGACGGGGAGATCGACGACGCTGTGGCCGGCCCCGACGGGGAGCCCGTCCGCCGAAGGAGTGCGACCGACGCGGAGCCCGACGTGTTCCTCGACGTCCCGCTGCTCAAGGTCGACGAAATCGACCTGGACGTCGAGGACCTGCGGGCGCATGTCTCGCTCCAGGCCGAGGTGCTGGACCTGCTGAAGCTGAACGTGGGCGCCGATGTCGCACTGGGCCGGGTGCACCTCGGCATCTCGGGGGTGGAGGCGCGGGCCCGGCTGGAGGTACGGCTCGACAACGTGGCGCTGATCATCAACCGGGTGCTCACCACGCTCGACCGCAATCCGCAGATCCTGGAGGACCTGACCCGTGGCGTGGGGGCCGCCGTGCAGGACGTCGGGGTCGGGGCGCGGCGCGCCGTCGGCGAGCTGGGTACGGGCGCGAGCAGGGCCGTCGGCGACCTCGGCAGCGGAGCCGGTGCCGCCGTGCGGGACGTGGGCGCGGGCGCCGGCCGGGGGGTCGAGCGGGTGGGCCGCGGGGCCGGGCGGGCGGTGGAGGGTGTGGGACGGGGCGCCGGTGCGGCTGTGGAAGGCGTGGGCCGCGGGGCCGCGAGCACCGTGGAGGACGTGGGCCGCGTGGCGGGGGGCACCGTGGAGGGGGCCGCGGCCGGGGTGGGCGGAGTCGTCCGGGACGTACCCGCTGTCGGTGACGTACCGGCTGTCGGCGACGTGCCCGAGGTCGCCGACGCACCGGCTGTCACCGCCGCTCCGGACGTCGCCGACGTACCGGACCGGGCGGGTGGTGCCGTTCGTCGGGCCGCGGCGCCCGGGCGGACCCGGCCGCGGCGGCCCGACGACGAACGCGGCGACGACCCGGCCGTCCGGAGCCGCCGCGCGACCCGCGCGCGTCGAGTCCGCGACGCGGAGGGGAAGCCGGCACCTCGGCCCGCTCGCCGCCGCACCGCCGGGGAGCGGGACCAGCCGCCCTGAACGGCCCGCGGACCGGGGCCGGAAGCCGGACAGCCGGCGTGGGACATCGCGTTCCGGGCGACCGTCCACGCCGATCGCCTCCGCTTCGAGGAGGAGCCGCGAACGGCCGTGCGCTTTCCCGGCCTCGGGAAGCGGACGTCGACGTCCCGGAGCGAACGCACGAACCTGCCCGAGAAGGTCGTCGCAGGCGAGGACTACCGCGACGCCCTGGTCGACTACCGCCTGGCGACCCGGCTCACCCGAGCACCGGAGGGGGGACGGGACGACGGCGAAGGCGGCACGGACGCGGGAGCGGACCGCCGATGAGTCACCTCTCGACCCGGTGCAACTCGATGTTCCGGTTGGTGAAGAGGTGCACGTACCCGCAGGTCCAGCAGATCAGCCCCGTCGCCGTCTCGTCGGCCCAGGCCAGTCTCGCGAACTCCATGCCGGTGCTGTTGAGTTTCACGCCGCGTTCCCGGAAGACATCGCCTCGGCAGATCTGACAGGTGATCCACGTGTCGCCCAGCAAGGCGCGCACCGCCTTCGCCACAGCCGTCCCCCATGTGCTCTCGCGCCCCGGTCAGGGCGCGGTACGACGTGATCCGCGCCGTACGTGATCGTCCGGCGCCCAGGTGAACGACACCACACCTGCGGCCGCAATTGGCGGCAATTGAGCGAGATCTGAGCAAGTGTGCCCGCCCTGGGTGCCTCTCGACGGCCTGGCGCGATCCTTGCGAACCATGGCGTTCGCGCCGTGGTCATGGGTGGTCCGGGCGGACCACGATGGGGGTGAACGGAAGGAGAGCGCACTCATGACCCGCATAGCCATCAACGGATTCGGCCGCATCGGACGCAACGTGCTGCGCGCGCTGCTCGAACGCGACAGCGCCCTGGAGGTCGTGGCCGTCAACGACCTCACGGAGCCCGCCACCCTGGCGCGGCTGCTCGCCTACGACACGACGGCCGGCCGGCTGGGCCGCCCGGTGAGCGCCGACGGGGACACGCTCGTCGTCGACGGCCGGCGCATCAAGGTGCTGGCCGAGCGGGAACCGGCGCGGCTGCCGTGGGCCGAACTCGAAGTCGACATCGTGCTGGAGTCGACCGGCCGTTTCACCTCGGCGAAGGCGGCCCGCGCACACCTGGACGCGGGCGCGAAGAAGGTGCTCGTCAGCGCTCCGTCGGACGGCGCCGACGTCACGCTCGCGTACGGGGTCAACACCGGGGTGTACGACGCGGCCCTGCACACGATCGTGTCGAACGCCTCGTGCACCACGAACGCGCTGGCGCCGCTGGCCTCCGTACTGGACGAACTCGCCGGTATCGAGCACGGTTTCATGACGACGGTGCACGCCTACACCCAGGAGCAGAACCTCCAGGACGGCCCGCACCGCGACGCCCGCCGTGCCCGTGCCGCCGCCGTGAACATCGTGCCGACCACGACGGGCGCCGCCAAGGCGATCGGCCTGGTGCTGCCGAACCTGGACGGCAAGCTCTCGGGTGACTCGATCCGCGTGCCGGTTCCGGTGGGCTCGATCGTGGAACTCAACACCACCGTCAGCCGGGAGGTGTCGCGGGACGAGGTGCTGGCGGCCTACCGTGCCGCCGCCGAGGGACCGCTCGCCGGTGTCCTCGAATACTCGGAGGACCCGCTCGTGTCGTCCGACATCACCGGCAACCCGGCCTCGTCCGTCTTCGACTCGGCCCTCACCCGCGTCGACGGCCGCCACGTCAAGGTGGTCGCCTGGTACGACAACGAGTGGGGCTTCTCGAACCGCGTGCTGGACACGCTCGACCTGCTCGCCGCGGGCTGACCCCGCCACGAGGGGCCGTACGGCCGCGGCGCCCCGGACTCGACGGCTGATGTCCGGGGCGCCGCCGTGTCCGGTCAGCCGGGCAGGTCACCGGTGTAACGGTAGATGTTCCCGGCGGAGTTGACCCCCCACACGGTCCCGTCGGCGCCCGCGCCGATGTCGGCGAGGCCCCCGGGGATCTGCACCCAGGGACTCGCGTCGTTGTTGGTGTAGTGGTAGACGTTCCCACCGGAGTTCACACCCCACACCGTGGTGCGGGAGCCCGAGGCGATCGCCGTCAGTCCGCCGCTGATCTGCTTCCAGTGGCCGGAGTCCTGGTCACCCGTGTACCGGTAGATGTTCCCGGCGGAGTTCACCCCCCACACCGTGCCGTCCGCACCCGCCCCGATGTCCGACAGCCCACCAGGGATCTGCACCCACGGACTCGCGTCGTTGTTGGTGTAGCGGTAGATGTTCCCCGCCGAGTTCACACCCCACACGTTCGTACGCGACCCCACCGCGATCCGCACCAACGCACCGGAGATCTGCTTCCAGTCG